>JAWKYX010000034.1:0-40908 GCA_041396265.1 Rhodocyclaceae bacterium | reverse complement strand
TCCAGGCGCGCCTGGCCTTTCTGGACGCCAAGGAGGCGGCGCTCGATGCGCGCGTCTTCGCCATCGACCGCGTGCCCACTTTCTGTTCCGGCTGCCCGCACAACACCTCTACCCATGTGCCCGAAGGCAGCCGTGCGCTGGCCGGCATCGGCTGCCATTACATGGTCACCTGGATGCCCGAGCGGCGCACCGGCACCTTCACCCAGATGGGTGGTGAGGGCGTGCCCTGGGTGGGCCAGGCGCCCTTTACCCGCGAAAAACACATCTTCGCCAACCTGGGCGACGGCACCTACTTTCACTCCGGGCTGATGGCGATTCGCCAAGCGGTCGCCGCCGGTGTGAACATCACCTACAAGATCCTCTACAACGATGCCGTGGCCATGACCGGCGGCCAGCCGCACGACGGCCAGCTCACGGTCCCAATCATCGTCCGCCAGCTGCAGGCCGAAGGCGTCAACAACATCGTCATCGTCACCGACGGCACCGCGCGCGCCTATGGTCCGTCCGACATCCCGCATGTGCCGATGCGCCATCGCGACGAGCTCGATGCCGTCCAGCGCGAACTGCGCGCGTCCGGCGGCGTCACCGCGCTGATCTACGACCAGACCTGTGCCGCCGAAAAACGCCGCCGGCGCAAGCGTGGGCTCTACCCCGACCCGGCACGGCGGGTGTTCATCAATGAGGCGGTGTGCGAGGGCTGCGGCGACTGCGGCGTCGCCAGCAACTGCATGTCCATCCTGCCCGTCGAATCCGAATTTGGCCGCAAGCGCCAGATCGACCAGTCCTCCTGCAACAAGGACTATTCCTGCCTCAACGGCTTTTGCCCCAGCTTTGTCACTATAGAAGGTGGCGCGCCGCGCAAGGGCCGGGCGATCGCCGACGCGGGCGAGCGCTTTCCCGCGCTGCCCGAGCCGGACCTGCCGGACACCCGCAAGCCCTTCGGCATCATGGTCACCGGGGTCGGCGGCACTGGCGTGGTCACCATCGGCGCGCTCATCGGCATGGGCGCCCATCTCGACGGCAAGGGCGTCACCGTGCTCGACATGACCGGACTGGCACAGAAAGGTGGCTCAGTGTTCAGCCACATCCGCGTGGCCGACCACCCCGACGCGCTGCATGCGGTGCGCATTGCCGCCGGCGAAGCCGACGCGGTGATCGGTGGCGACGTCGTGGTTTCGTCCAGCGTCGAAGCCCTGGCCAAGATGGCCACCGGGCGCACCCGGGCGGTCATCAATTGCGCCGAGACCCCGACCTCGGACTTCACGAAAAACCCGGACTGGCAGTTCCCGCTCGACAAGATGGAGCAGGCAGTGCGCGATGCGATCGGGCCGGACAACGCCGATTTCCTCGACGCGCAGGGCCTGGCCACCACCTTGATGGGCGACGCCATCGCCACCAACCTGTTCCTGCTCGGCTACGCCTGGCAAAAGGGCATGGTGCCTGTCAGCCACGCCGGCC
The DNA here is from genome assembly GCA_041396265.1 of Rhodocyclaceae bacterium. GTDB lineage: Bacteria > Pseudomonadota > Gammaproteobacteria > Burkholderiales > Rhodocyclaceae > Nitrogeniibacter. The sequence continues at coordinate 39,450 of JAWKYX010000034.1, read as the reverse complement.
TCATGAAGGCCATCGAGCTCAACGGCACGGCCGTGCCCATGAACAAGCAGGCCTTTTTGTGGGGGCGGCGCGCCGCCTGCGACCTCGAGGCTGTTACCCGTATCGCCAGGCCGCCGCACGCCACACCGCTGCATCCGCCCACACTCGACGAGATCATCGAGCGCCGCGTGGCCTACCTGACCGAGTACCAGGACGCAGCCTATGCCAAACGCTACCGCCATCTGGTCGAGCGCGTGCGCGCGGCCGAAACGCCGCTGGGCACCACCGGCCTGAGCGAAGCGGTGGCGCGCAACTACTTCAAGCTACTCGCCTACAAGGACGAGTACGAAGTGGGCCGGCTGTACAGCGACCCGGCTTTCTGGGCGCAACTGGAAGCGGCCTTCGACGGCCACTACGAGGTCAAGTTCCACCTCGCTCCCCCCTTCCTGTCACGCCCCGATCCGGCTACCGGGCGCATCGCCAAGCGGGTCTACGGCGAAGGCATGAAACGTGTCTTCCGCCTGCTCGCCCGCCTCAAGGGGCTGCGCGGGACGCGCTGGGACATCTTCGCGCGGACCGAAGAGCGACGCGCCGAGCGGGCCCTGATCCGCCAGTACGAGCAGGACATCGGCGAGCTACTCGATTCACTCAGCTTCCTGCGCCACAAGCAGGCGGTCGCGATCGCGCGCATTCCGGAGACCATTCGCGGCTTCGGCCACGTCAAGGCGCGCAACATGGCGGCCGCGGAAGAACAGCGTCAGGCCCTGCTCGCCCAGTGGCGCTCGCCGGAGCGGGCCGCCACGGTGGCCAATGCCGCCTGAGCGTTGGATCGGGCGGCTGCGCAACCGCCCGACGAAATGACGACACTTTCACCGCCAGATCGCGCCTTGCACACGACGGCGGCCCGCTATCATGGGGCTCCGCTGGCTCCACGCATCCGCCATGCCGCTCATCCGCTTCATGCTGGCCCAAGTGCTCGGCTGGGCCCTGATCTTCTCCGTCCTCAAGCTGGGCGCGCCACTGACCGGATTCATGCTGGCGATCAGCCAAGGCGCGCTTGCCGCGCTCGCCAGTCGCATGCTGCGCTCGGCGCGCTGGTGGCATGCGTTTCACCTCGCCTTCACGCCGCTGGTGTGGGCGGCCAGCCAGCTCGGCATCGCCGCTGGCTGGTATCTGGCCGCATTCGCGCTCCTTGCGCTGTTCTACTGGACGAGCTTCCGCACTCAGATACCGCTCTTCCTGACCAATGCCACGACCACCCGCGCGGTCCTCGACCTGCTCCCGCCCCATCCGGTGCGGGTACTCGACGCAGGCGCCGGCACCGGTTCGCTGCTGCGGCCGCTGGCCGCAGCGCGGCCCGACTGCCACTTCGTCGGCATCGAAGCGGCGCCCGCCCCTTGGCTGATCGGGCACCTGCTGGCCTCGGGCACGCCCGGCATTGACTGGCGGCGCGGCGATTTCTGGGCGGAGGATTGGGGCGCCTATGATCTGATCTATACCTTTCTGTCACCGGTACCCATGCCCCAAGTGTGGGCCAAGGCGCAGGCGCAAATGCGGCCCGGGACACGGCTGGTCAGCAACAGCTTTGCCATCCCCGGCGTTGTGCCGGACTTCATCGTACCGGCCGCATCGGCTGGCGGACGCGAGCTGTATGTCTATTCGCTGGCAGCGAAAGGCAAAGCGCCAATAAAGGGATAAAAACCGGTCAGTTCCATCGGCCGGCGGCAGCGGCGTGCACCGATAATTCGATCATGCGGCATCGGCCGCGCATCGGAATTACCGTCATGGCTGACATCATCTGCGTGATCGGGAATAAGGGTGGCACCGGCAAGACCACCCTCTCGCACATGCTCTGCCAGGGGCTCGGCCTCCTCGGGCAGCGCTCGGCGTGCGTGCTCACCGACACCTCCCGCGAACCCCTCGCCCCCAACGGCCGGCGCTATGTCACGGCCGACGCACGCACCCCCGAGAGCCTGACCAAGGTGGTGGACAAGCTGCGCACCATGGATGGCTGGCTGGGTGTGATCGACGGTGGCGGCAACCGCCCCGAGGTGGACCGCCGCCTCTACGCCTTGGCCGACATCATCCTGCTGCCGTTTCGCGAGTCACATGAGGACATCCGCACGGTGCTCGCGGATCTGGAGCGTTTCCCGCGCGCCTACGCTCTGCCCTCGCAGTGGCCAACCAACCCGTGGGCGCGCGAAGCGGCCGATCGCAGCGTCGCCCAGTGGATGAGCGCCTACCGTCATCGCATCCTGCGACCGGTCAACGGGTTGTCGTCGACCAAGCTCCTGCTGCAGCGCGAAGTGCCGGACCAGTTGCCGACGCCGCTGGCCAACGCCTGCCGGGGCATTGCGCGGCAGATGCTGGATGTGCTGGAAATCGAGTACCGGGATACGAAAGATCCCGAGGAAGAGGTGGTCGACGCTGACGACGACGTCGGCATGGCGGGCAACCTGCCCCACTACGCCAACGGCCACTCGCGCTGACCACGCCCCGGCACCCGGCCGGGGCGACCGACCGGTCAGACGCGTGACCCGTGACGCGTGATGACCAGCACCGCCTGGGCGCGATTGGTCACGTTCAGGGCACGGAAGATGGCCGACATGTGCACCTTCACCGTCCCTTCGGACAGACCGAGCAGCTCGGCAATCTCGCGGTTGGTCCGCCCCTGGGCCAGCAACTCCATGACGCGGGTCTGCGCCGTGGTCAGCCCGAAGCGGTCCTGCACCGGCGCACCGCTGCGCCGACGTGCCGCACCGGATGCGTCTTCTTTGGGCGTATACACCCCACCGCCGAGCACGATCCGGATCGCCTCGAGCAACTCGTCGCTCGAGCATGACTTGGGTACGAAGCCCGACGCCCCCGCCTTCAGCGCCCGCTGAATCGACGCGCCGTCGTCCAGCGCCGAGACGACGATGGCCGGCAGATCAGGAAACCGCTTGGCCAGAATCGCCAGCAAGGAGAAACCGTTCATGTCCGGCAACATCAGGTCGATGACGGCCAGATCCCACTCGGGATCCCGCTCCAGCTCAGCCAATGCCTCATCCGCCGCCTTGAACCCGGTGCACTGCACGCCCTCCTCAAGACGCATCAGGGTTTGGGACATCGCCTCACGCACCAGAACGTGATCTTCCACCACCAGAATCTTCGTCACGCACACTTCTCCACAGTTTCGGCCGATCCGGCGCAGGCACGCCGCATCATCCCACGCGCAGCGCCCAGGCCACACGCCACAGTACATTCCGAAAGGATAGCACGCCTCCTCGCTCGTCGCGCACACGCGTTTGTCGCAAACCACCCCCGGTGACGCCGTATTCTGCCCGATCCGTTTGTCGTTGCCACCGCATGACAACCCACCTATGCGACGCCCGCCAATCCGGTGACAATGGCGATGTTTTCGTCCCTATAGACGGGTTGCTGCCCCTGGCGGGCACAGCTCCGCACCGATCGACATGCCCAGTCCAATGTTCGCCCGACTCTGCACCCCCTGTCTCCTGGCCCTCGCGCTGCCTGTCCAGGCGGCTGGCGACGCAACATTAACCGAAATGAGTTTTCTGGACGACATCCCCGTGGTGCTGTCGGCCGCTCGCCTGGTTCAGCCGCTGAAGGATGCGCCCGGCGCCGTCACCGTCATCGACCGGGCCATGATCCGCGCGTCCGGCGCCCGCGACGTCGCCGAACTGCTCACCTGGGTGCCCGGCTTCCAGGTCGGGCGAAAGAACGGCGCCACCGCCCTGACCACCTACCACGGCCTGTCCGACGACGCCCCGCGCCGCATGTTGGTACGCGTTGACGGCCGTTCGGCCTACTCGCCCTATTTCATCAGCGGCATCGAGTGGGCCAAGATCAGCGTCGACATCGACGACATCGAACGCATCGAAGTCTTCCGTGGTTCCAACGCCGCCGCCTATGGCAGCAATGCCTTCCTCGGCGTGGTCAACATCATCACCCGCCCCGCCGCCGACACCCCACGCTATCGCGTGCGCATCACCGAAGGCGAAAACGGCATCCAGGAACGCGTGCTCTCGACCCGCCAGCAGATCGGCGATGTCACCGCCCGCTTGACGGTCGGCCGGCAGGGCGACAACGGCCTGGCCCCCATCGACGACACCTACCGCAACCAGCGGGTGGACGCCCGCATCGACTGGCAACTGGCCCCGGACCAGGAGCTGGAATTTCATCTAGGCTTTGTCGATGGTCGCGCACGGACCGGATCCAGCGACGTGACCGACCCAGCACGCAGCATCGACAACACCACCAGCTTCGGGCAGATCCGCTGGCGCAAGCAACTCGGCCTGGGTGACGAAATCAAGGCGACCTACTTTCACCAGGAAGAACGCGCCGTCGACGCCTACACCATTCCCTTTCTGACCTTCCTGGTCCAGCAGGGCATTCCGGCCCCCGTAGCCACCTTCCAGATGGCCTTGCTTGGTATCGCCCCCAACGGCGGCGTCGATGTGGACTACGCCACGCGCTCACTGCGCGACGACATTGAATTCGAGCATCTGCTCCACCCGCACAGCGATCTGCGTCTGTCGTGGGGTGCGGGGCTGCGGGAAGACCGCGTCGCATCGGCACAGATGTTCAGCACCGACGACAACATCACCATCCGCCACGCCCGGCTCTTCGCCAACACCGAATGGCAGGCCGGCCCACGCTGGACGCTCAATGCCGGCGCCATGCTGGAAAAAACCAATGACACCGGCCCGCGCCTCTCGCCTCGCTTGGCAGCCAACTATCACGCCCGGCCCGATACCACGCTACGCGCAGCGGTGAGCCGTGCCTACCGCAATCTCACCCCGTTCGAGCGCCAGGCGGATCTGCGCTTCTACGAGAGCAGTACCGGCAAGCTGGTCCGCCAGAGTTTTCAACCCTCTCCGGGTCTGAGGCCCGAACGCGTCACCACGCGCGAGCTCGGACTCAGGCAAGAGTGGCGGGGCGGACGCAGTGCGGTCGACCTTCGCCTTTTTGATGAACGCATCGAAGACATGCTTCGCCGGGACACGACGGCCACCAACGCGACCGCGCCAGTTCTGTCAGGCGCCCTGTGGAACGGCGAAAGCCCCCGCTACTACAACGGCGGCTACGCAAAAATTCGTGGCGCGGAATTGACCGCTCTATATCGTCCGACACATGACACATGGATCGGCGGGCATTATGCTTCCGTAGATATCAACAGCAACGACGAGTTTGCTGACCGGTCCGCACCCAATGAACAGTTTTCCGTCTTTGCGGCCACCGAACTCTTCGCCGGATGGCACATGAGCATTTCGCACCATTTTGTCGGCAGCATGCAGTGGTATACGCAGGAAAAGTACCGCCTCAAGCCCTACCGGCAGACGCACCTTCGCCTGGCCCGCCGCTTTGCCGCCGCGGGTGTGCGCGGTGAACTCGCCGTTGGGGTCGAGCGCTTCACCGACGACATCGCCGACTACCTGCCCACCCTCACCCGCCCGACGCAAGCCTACGCCACACTGAGACTGGAGTACTGAGCCGACGATGAAACGCTCAGGCGCCCGCCTCCTGCGTGCTGTTGCCATGCTGCTGTGCTGCATGGCCGGGCCTCTGATGGCGTCGCCCTCCGTTTACCTGGTGCTCAGCGGTGATGCCGACGCCTACATGCGCACAGCAAGCACCATTGCCTACACCCTGCAGGCCAACCTGCCCGGCGTGCCGACGATCCGCGCCGATGTCGACGGCTTCGACGCGCACACGCCGGCACCGGACGACCTCGTGATCACCATCGGCACGCGTGCCGCACAAGAGATCTCCCGGCGAGCCACCGGCGCACGCCTGATCTGTACCCTGTTGACCGAGCAAAGCTACAACGATCTGCCCGCCACCGAACAAAGCCAGCGCACCGCCGTGTTCATCGACCAGCCCGCCGCCCGCCAGCTGGCGCTGATCCGCACCGCACTGCCCGATTGGTCGCGCGTCGCCATCGTCCATGGCAACAACTCGAGCGACTTCATTCGCGCAATCAACGCCGCCGCTCCGGCGATGGCGCTCAAGGTGCGCACCGCGGAGGTCACCGACGACCAGACGCTCTACAGCGCACTGCAGAGCGTGCTGGCCACGCCGTCGGTCCTGCTCGCCGTTCCCGACCCCAAGGTGTTCAACAACTTCACCATCCAGAACGTCCTGCTCACCGCCTACCGGCACCGCGCGCCAGTGATCGGCTTCTCGCCCGCCTACGTCCGCGCCGGCGCCATCATGGCGGTCTATTCGACGCCCGAACAGATTGGCCAGCAAGCGGCCGAACTGGCCGCCCTTGCCCTGAGCGGAAAGCCCTTTCCCGACGCCGGCTACCCGTCGCAGTTCTCCGTCAGCATCAACCCGCACGTCGCCCGTTCGCTGTCGATCGACCTGCCCGACGCCGCCACGCTCGAGGCGCGCATACGCCGCCAGGAGCAGCGCCAATGATGCAGTCGTGGGGTATCCGCGCCCGGGTCATCCTGGTAGCCGTCGTCCCGGCGATCGTGCTGGCCGTCTTCATGACCGCTTACTACACCCATTCACGCATCACCGACCTCGAAGAAGCCTATCGCGACCGCGGGCGCGCCTTCGCCCGCCAGATCGCCGCGGCCACCGAGTACGCCGTGTTCTCCAGCAACCGCGAAGACCTGCGCCGGCTGCTCGACAGCGCCCGGGCCGAAGAAGGCGTGCGCGGTATCTTCATCAGCGACACCTCCGGCCGCGAGCTCGCGCGCAGCGGTGTCATCACCAGCGAACTGCCCCTACGCAGCGTCGGACGCTCCTATGATGAAGGCGTCAACCAGACACTGCGCTTCTACGAACCCATCCTGCCGACCCGGCTCGATGTCGACCTCCTTGCTTTCGACGATGTCCAGCAAGGCAGCACCACCCAGCAACTGGGCACCGTCATCCTCGACCTCTCGCGCACCCGGCTCGACGAACAGCGCGACACCCTGATGTGGACCGGCCTGTCGGCGCTCATGCTGGTGCTCGCCGGCAGCGTGCTGCTGGCCATCCGCATGAGCCAGGGGGTGAGCCAACCGATCCGCAATGTTGCCGAAGCCGTCGGGCGCATCGGCGCCGGCCGGCTGCTTGAGCGTGTCGAAGTCCGCGGTGGCGGCAGCCTCAAACGGCTGGCCGTCGGCGTCAACGACATGGCCGAGCGCCTGCAGGGCGCACATGAAGACATGGCCCGTCGCATTGCCGAGGCCACGGCCGAGTTGCGGGCGCGCAAGGAAGAGGCGGAGCGTGCCGACGTGGCCAAGTCGCGCTTTCTCGCGGCGGCCAGCCACGATCTGCGCCAGCCCATGCATGCGCTCGGACTGTTCATTGCCGAGCTCAGCGAAAAAGAGCACCCGCCCGCCACCCACCGCCTGGTCCGCCAGATCGCCGCCTCGGCCGAAGCCATGGAGAACCTGCTCGACAGTCTGCTCGACATCTCGCGTCTCGACGCCGGCGCCCTGCAGCCCAACATTCAGCCCACCCCGGTGCAGCCCATCCTCGACCGTATCGCCAACGACTTCCATATCTGGGCCGAAGAACGCCACCTGCGTTTGCGCGTACGGCGCTGCCACCACTGGATCGCCACCGACCCGCTGCTGTTCGAGCGCATCCTCTCCAACCTGGTCAGCAATGCCATCCGCTATACCGACCACGGCAGCATCCTGATTGCCTGCCGCCCCGACGGCGACGCCCTGCGCATCGAGGTACGCGACAACGGCCGCGGCATCGAAGCCGACGCGCAGGAGCTGATCTTTCAAGAGTTCGTCCAGCTCGACAACCCCGAGCGCGCCCGCAGCAAGGGCCTCGGCCTCGGCCTGGCCATCGTGCGCCGGCTCACCCAGCTGCTCGACCATCGCCTGAGCCTGCGCTCCGCCCCCGGCCGCGGTTCGGTGTTCGGCGTCAGCGCACGCCGGGTCGCCCCCGAAACACCGCCCACCCTGCCGCCGACCGACCGCCAGCCAGGCAGCCTGCAGGACGTACAGATCGCCATTCTCGACGACGACCCGCTGGCCCTCGAGAGCCTCAACAGCCTGCTGTGCTCGTGGGGCTGCCAAGTCACCTCTGCCGCCATGCCCTCGGCCCTGATCGACGCCCTCGCCGGCCGCCCGGCCCCGGACATCCTGATCACCGACTACCGCCTGCAGGAACACGTCACCGGGCTCGACGTCATCACCAGCCTGCGCCATGCCTTCGGCTACCAGCTGCGCGCCATCCTGATCAGCGGCGACACCGCCAGTGACCCGCTCGATCGCGCCCGCACTGCCGGCATCCCGCTGCTGCACAAACCGGTGCGCCCGGCCAAACTGCGCGCCCTGGTGCAGCGCATGCTCGCCAGCGATACCGCTGACACCACCGACTAACCCAGGTCGCCGCGCCGATGCTGCCATGCACCATGCATTTGCGCGCCAGCTCCGCTAAGATCAAGCCTCAGACAGCCAAGAACGGAGCCCGCCATGAGCCACGAATCCACGTCCGACCCCCTCGAGTTTGTGCGCAGCATGTGGAACAACATGGGCTTCTCGCTGCCCGGCATGGTGACGCCGACGCTGGACGTTGACGAGCTGGAAAAGCGCATCGCCGACATGAAAGCCGTTGAAGGCTGGTTGAAGATGAACCTCAATATGCTGCAGATGAGTATCCAGGGGCTCGAGATGCAGCACGCCACCCTGGCAACGATCAAGGCCATGGGTGAAGCAACCCGCCAGAGCGGCCCCGACGCAGCACAGACCGATGCCGACGAGGCCTCCAGCCCCTTCAACAACGCCGCACTGTGGTCATGGCTACAGGCCATGAGTGGCGCTGCCGCACCGGCCGGCGCGACAGCCGCCCCGGCGGCCACGGCCACACCGGAAGCAGCCGAGGGCAGCGCCAATCCGTTTGCCGGAGTCGCTGCAGCCGCCACCAACGCTGCGGCCAGCGCCGCCATGTGGCCATGGCAGATGATGGCCGAACAGGCGCAGGACGCAGCCCCGCCCCAGCGGCGCAAACCCGCGGAGAAGAAGCCCGCTGCCACTCGAAGCAAGGCCGGCGCCAACGCGCCGCGCAAGGCGCCGGCTACTGCCAAGACACCCACCTCAGCAGCGCGCAAAAAGCCGGCCGCCACGCCCCGCAAGAAAACCCCATGAGCCGTGCGGCGTTCAGCCGCGCAGCCAACCGAGCCAGAGCGTCAGCGTGGGCACCGCCAGCACGGTGGTGGCCGAGATCAGCCACGCGACGCCGGGTCCGTCGCCCCCCATGCGCATCGCCAGGATATAAGCCGACGACGCAGACGGCAGCGCGGCGAAGATCACCACCACATCCCGCGCCACGCCGGACAATCCCAACCAGGGGCCGACAAACCACACCAGCGCGGGCAGGCATAGCAGCTTAACCGTCATGATCCAGGCCGAGCCCACCCAGCGGCCACCGGCCTGGCCCCAGCGCAGGGCCGCGCCTACCGCCAGCAAGCCCAGCGCGATCGAGGCATCGGCCAACCGTGTCAGGAAGAACTGCGCGGGCGCCGCCAGCGAGCCGCCAGCCATGTTGAAGGCCAGGCCGGCCAGCGTTGCCAGGATCAGCGGATTCTTCGCCAGTTCGCGCAGCACACCGCCCTGGCCATGGCGCGCCATCAGGCTCACCGCCATCACGTTGGCGAACGGCACCATGGTGCCGCACAGCACCCCCATCGTCGCAATACCCTCCGCGCCATGCACCTTGCCGGCCACGGCCATGCCGATATAGGTATTGAAGCGAAAGGCACACTGCACCCGCGAGGCAAAAGCCATCGACGACAGGCCGGCAAACGGCCGCGCCGCCAGCCCGAGGACGAAGCCCGCGACCATCACCACCAACCCGGCCAGAAACAGCGGCAGCGTGGTGTCGAAGTCGATGCGCGCACGGGCCAGCGCGCTGAACAGCAGCGCCGGGAATAGCACGAAGTAGACCAGCCTCTCCAGCCCCGGCCAGAAGCCGTCACCAAAACCGCCATAGCGACGCAGCGCAGCACCGAGCAGGATGAGCGAAAAGTCCGGCAGCAGAAGGAGGAAGGTATCCATCAGCGCGAGGATACCTGCCGCCTGCGGCCGGCGACATCCGTAGCAAAAACATTCTTTTCCCCGCCCGTGCATCCAGAATCCCGCCTGCCCCGTACAGGAGGCACGGGCGGCCGTCGCCGCCCCGTCCCCCCCACAACGGAGAACGCCATGAACACGCAAGAACTCGATCTGTCCCTCAGCCGCGTTGAACGCCGCCTGTTTCTGAAAAACAGCAGCCTGTTTGCCCTCGGCGCCACCGCCGCCATCGGCCTGGCCGCCCCCGGCCGCGCACTGGCCGGCAAGGCGAAAATGAGCGAAACCGACGACCTGGCCATCCTCAACGTGGCCCTCGGCCTCGAATACCAGGCGATCGCCGCCTATCAGGTCGGCGCCGAGTCGGGCCTGCTGCAAAGGCCCGTGCTCGATGTTGCGGTCAAGTTCCAGGGCCACCACAAGGCGCACGCCGAGGTCCTCGCCGGCACCATCGACAAGCTCGGCGGCAAGCCGGTCATGGCGATGAGCGCGGCCGACTACCAGTTCCCGGTTGCCCAGCTCAAGGACCAGGCCGATGTGCTGCGCTTTGCCGCCGGACTGGAGAAGGGCGCCGCCAGCGCCTATCTGGGCGCGGTGCCGCAGTTCTCCAACCGTGAGCTGGCCCGCGCTGCCGCCAGCATCCTCGGTGACGAGACCATGCACTGGGCGATCCTGCTCAATGCTCTGGGTGAAGACCCGGTGCCGGCGGCCTTCATCGGCTAGACACCTGCGATGCGCCTGCCCGGCCTGGCCGGGCGAGCCTGCAGCAAACGGGGATCACGCCAGGCCGGCGCGATCCCCGTGTTGCATTCTTGGGGCACCGGCGCTCAGCGCATGCGGGTGACAAAGTGCTCGTCGTACCGCGCCACGAAGTCGGTCCCGGCCATCGGCAGGTGACAGCTGCGGCAGGCGGCGAAATCCACGGTGGCGGCCGTCGTGCCGTCCGCCAGCCAGGCACCGTACAGCCAGTCACCATTGCCCAGCGTGCCGGCGGGCAGGCTCGCCCCCCAGCCCTCGCCCTTGGCCATCACGAAGATCCTGGACAGCTCGCCCTTGATCAGCCGGCCCTCGGCGTTCTTGATCACCTTGCCGGCGCTGTCCTTGCGTGCGCCATAGATCTCCATCACCGACACGGTGCCGGCCGGAAAGGCCTCGCCCTTGCGCACCGTCAAGCCGACCGGATTGATGTAGATCTCACGCACCTGGCCGGCATCGACCTTATCGACGGTGGGCACGAACCTGGTCCAGCTGCGATAGGTCATCGGCACGGCGATATCGCCATCCCCGGAGATCTTTGCCATGGGCTCGGCACCGCGATGGCTGGCACAGCCGGCGCTGATCATGGTGGCGCCGATCACCGCAAGGCCAAGGGCCGGAAAGTGGAATCGTTTCGTGTTCATGTGCGTTCTCCCGTTGTCGGTCAAGTCGTATCCGGTGGATACATGACGTGTACGGGTGAGGCTGCGCATTGGATGCACGCCGCAGAGGTGAACGCGGGGTGCCCGCCGAAGCGGGCGCCCGCGCCGGGGTCGGCGGCTCAGCCCGCGTTGATGGCCCCGACCAGAATGACCGGTCCGGTCGGCGCACCGGTCGGCGAGCCACCCGCCGGTTCAACCGACACCGCCAGCTTGGCGCCGGTCTGCAGACGGCCACGCAGCGCGTCGGGCACCTGCAACTGCGCGGCCAGTTCGCCCAGCACGGCCACCGACACCGGCGCACTGCCATCGGGTGGCAGCAGCCACAGCTCGTAGCTTTGCGTGCTCGCGGCCACCACCGGACGCGCCGGCACCAGCTGCAGCCAGCGGCCATCGCCGGACAGGGACGCCACCACTGGCGCTGCGCCCGCGGCGCTGGCCAGCGTGGCGATCGGGTGCATGACGGGCGGAGCCGGCGCTCGGTCGATGAGGCTCACGCCCAGCCACACGGTCAGCACCGCCGTGGCAGTCAGCGCCCAGCCACGCCACAGACCGACCCGCGCAAACCACGGTTGCCGGTAACGGCGCAGATCGAGATCGTGCGCAATGCGCTGCCAGGTACGCGGAGCCGGTTGCATGCGGAAAGCCTCGCTGGGCTGAGGGGTGAACAGCTGCTGCCAGTGCTGCAGGCGCAGGGCGACCACGGGCTCGTCGGCGCAGGCCCGCTCGAAGCGGGCGCGCGCGGCGCCACGCAGGGTGCCGAGCAGATAGTCGCCACACAAGGCGTCGAGATACGGGGAGGCGCCGAGCTTCATGACACCCCCATGCAGCTGTCGACACACTGTTTGAGGCTTTGCATGCCGCGCCGGACCCAGGACTTGACGGTGCCCAGCGGCTTGGCCAGCTGATCGGACAGCTCGCCGTGGCTGAGGCCATGCAGGTAGGCCAGCACCAGCGCCTGCCGCTCGCCGCCCTTGAGTTCGTCGAGGCAGCCACGCAGCCAGTGGCGCATGCGGGCGCCATCGGCTTCGTCGTCGGCGGCGGCCGACCAGTCGAAGAAGCGGTCGAGGCTGTCTTCGTCCTCGCCGACCGAGACCACCCGCGCTACATCCGCGCGGCTGACGGAATCGATAGCGCGATTGCGCACGATGGTGGCCATCCACGCCACCGGCCGGGTCGCCACCGGATCGAAGCGCGCCGCCGCATGCCAGATCTTGATGAAGGCATCGTGCAGCACTTCTTCCGCCAGTTCTCGCCGGCCGGTGATCTTGAAGGCCACGCCGAGCAAGACCGGCGCGGTCAGGCGATAGAGCTGTTCAAAGGCCCCGGCGTCGCGCGCGGCGCTGAGGAGGATCAATCGTCGGATCTGGATGTCGTCGAGCATGGCTCCCTTCCCGGCGCGAAAGAGGCGCCGCCAGTCCTGTGTACGGTCAAGGCATCGATCTGGATGCACGCGCGCGAAGTGCGTCGCCATCGGCATCGGCCGCCGGCGCCGGCGTCGCCTCGCCCAGCGTGTAGTCGCTCAAGCCGAAGGGCGGCGCAAACTGGCGGACGCCACCGACCTCGACCACCATGCCGCGCGCCTGGATGTGCGGGTGCTGCAAACTCTCGTGCAGGCGCAGCACCGGGGTGACGCAGCAGTCGACGGCGTCGAACACCGCCGTCCAGTGCGCCAGTGTCTGCGTACGGAAGATAGCCTCGAGTTGCCCGCGGGCATAGGCGCCGTCGGCGCCGCGCGCCAGGTGATAGGGTTTGAGATCGGCGCGGCCGAGGGTGTCGCAGGTCAGGCGCCAGAACTTCTCTTCGAGCGCACCGACCGCCATGTGGCGGCCATCCTGCGTTTCATACACGCCGTAGCAGGGCACAGCGCCGGTGAGCAGGTCCTCGCCGCGCGGGCGGGTTTCGCCCTCGGCCAGCACCTCGGCCATGGGAAAGATCGCATGGGCCAGCGCGGCGTCGGTCATGGCCACGTCGACCCGCCGGCCGCGGCCACTGGCGCGCGCGTCGATCACGGCCGCCAGCACGCCGACCAGCGAGGTCAGCGTGCCGCCGAGCAGGTCGGCCACCTGCAGATTGCTGAGCGCCGGCGCCCCGCCGGCCGAGCCGATCTGGTCGAGCACGCCGGCGTAGCCGAGGTAGTTGATGTCGTGCCCGGCGCGCTGGGCGTAGGGGCCGGTCTGGCCGTAGCCGCTGATGCTGGCGTAGACCAGACGCGGATTGCGCGCGCTGAGCGTGGCGTAGTCCAGCCCGAGCTTGGCCATCACGCCCGGTCGGAAGCCTTCGACGAGGATGTCGGCGGTGTCGACCAGACTCAGCAGCACGGCCTTGTCGGCCGCATCCTTGAGGTCGAGCACCAGGCTCTTCTTGTTGCGATTGACCAGCTTGAAAGAAGTAGCTGGTATCGCCATGCATGGCGCCCATGCTGCGGGCATAGTCGCCCACACCAGGGTCTTCGATCTTGATGACCTCGGCACCCAGATCGGCCAGATGCATGGTCGCCAGCGGGCCGGGCAGCAGGCGGGTGAGGTCGAGGACGGTGAGCCCGGCGAGGGGTTTGCTGCGTTCGGTCATGTCTTACTCGTTCCTGGCGCGGCGCGGGCGCGAGGCCTGCACGTTGATGCTGCCGGTGTCCATGTCGTACACCCAGCCATGGACGGCGAGCTTGCCGGCATCCACGGCGCGGGCCACGAAGGGGTAGGCCAGCAGGTGCTCCATCTGCAGGCTGACGTTTTCTTCGACGATCAGTCGGTGACGCTGCAACACACTGAGCGGTTCGCTGCCCGTTTGCAAGCGGCTATCGATGCGATGCGCAGCCTCGCGCGCACTGTTGAGCCAGATCGGTACGTACTGGTCGTGCTCGCTGGTGTTGTCGAGGGCGAGGATGCCGCCGCAACCATAGTGCCCGCAGATGACGATGTCGGGGATGTTGAGGTGGTTGATGGAGAACTCGAGCACCGCCGACAGGTTCCAGTCGGCGGCGGCGACGATGTTGGCCACGTTGCGATGGACGAAGATCTCACCCGGCCGGGTCTGGGTGATGGTGTTGACCGGCACGCGGGAGTCCGAGCAGCCGATCCACAGCACCGTCGGGTGCTGCGCCTTCGACAGCTCGGCAAAGTATGGCCGTTCGCGCTCGAACACCGTTTCGACGAAACGGCGATTGCCTTTGAGCAGGTCGTTGATCATGCGCCTCTCCCGCAACGGAGGATCCTGTGGGTCCGCCCGTATCCTGTGCGCTGCGGGGACATCTGTCGAGGGCGGGTTACTCGTAGGTCCGGATGTCGTCGATCACCTTGCCGTCGTTGGGCAGCGAGCCGACCTCGCAGAACGCCACCTCGCCGCGCAGCTTGGTCATCTCGCGCAGGCTGGCCACGATCGCGGCCTGCAACGCGTCCGAGCCGGCAGTTTCGCACTGGAGTGTCATGCGATCGGTCAGGCCGGGATTGTCCACCACCAGCCGGGCGCGGGCGATCTCCGGGTGGCGCTTGACCACGGCCGCCACTTGGCCGGGATGCACGAACATGCCCTTGACCTTGGTGGTCTGGTCGGCCCGCCCCATCCAGCCCTTGATGCGGCCGTTGGTGCGTCCGCAGGGGCTGGCGCCCGGCAGCACGGCAGAGAGGTCGCCCGTGCCGAAGCGGATCAGCGGGTAGTCGGGGTTGAAGGTGGTGACCACCACTTCGCCGACCTCGCCTTCGGCCACCGGGTCGCCGGTGCCGGGACGGACGATTTCAACGAGCACGTCTTCATCGATCACCAGGCCTTCGCGCGCCGGGGTTTCATAGGCAATCAGGCCGATATCGGCCGTGGCGTAGGCCTGGAAGGCATGGATGCCACGCGCCGCCAGCGCATCGCGCTGGCTCGGCGGGAAAGCCTCGCCGGACACGAAGGCCTTCTTCAGCTTGAGCGTCAGGCCGGCTTCGTCCGCCTTTTCGAGCAGGATGCGCAGGAAGGACGGGGTGCCGGTGTAGGCCACCGGCTGCAGGTCGAGCATGGCGGCGAGCTGTTGCTCGGTCTGCCCGACGCCGCCGGGGAACACCGTGCAGCCGAGCGCATGGGCGCCGGTCTCCATCATCGAACCGGCCGGCGTCATGTGATAGGAGAAGGTGTTGTGCACCAGGTCGCCCTCGCGGAAGCCGGCGGCGAACAGCGCGCGGGCCATGCGCCAGTAGTTTTCGCGGGCTGCCTCCGGCTCGTAGAGCGGGCCGGGCGAGGCGAACACACGCGCGCACGACGCGCCCCAGCTGACCGCCGAGAAACCGCCGAACGGACGCGCCGCCTTCTGCAATTCGAGCAGCTCGGACTTGCGGGTCACCGGCAGCGTGGCCAGTGCCTCGCGCGAGGTGATGGTGCTCGGGTCCACCGCGCTCAACAGGCCGGCAAACGCCTTGGTCCGACTCTTGGCGTGCGCGATCTGCTGGGGCAGGCGGGCCAGCAGATCCCGCTCGCGTTCGGCGGGGTCGCGGTGTTCTCTGGCGTCGAAGAAGTTCATAGGATTCCTTGGTTCAGTCTGGTCAGGCCCGGCGTCGCACCGGGCCGGCCGTCGTCACCGACGGCGTCCGCAGCGGCGGATCAGGACAGCCAGCGCTTGCGACGGCGGTAGTGCTTGACGTCACGAAAGCTCTTGCGCCCTTCACCGGACAGGCCGAGGTAGAACTCCTTGACGTCTTCGTTGGTGGCCAGGTACTGCGCATCGCCTTCCATCACGATGCGGCCGTTTTCGAGGATGTAGCCGAAGTCGGCGTAACGCAGCGCCACCATGGTGTTCTGCTCGGCGAGCAGGAAGCTGACATTCTCTTTCTTGTTCAGGTCTTTGACGATCTCGAAGATCTCTTCGACGATCTGCGGCGCCAGGCCCATCGAGGGCTCGTCGAGCAGCACCATCTCGGGGTTGGCCATGATGGCGCGACCGATGGCGCACATCTGCTGCTCACCACCGGAGGTGTAGCCGGCCTGCGAACTGCGACGTTCCTTGAGGCGCGGGAAGTACTGATAGACCATGTCCAGCGAACGCTTGATGCCGGCACTGCCGTCGCCCCGGGTGTAGGCCCCGGTGAGCAGGTTCTCTTCGATGGTCAGGTGGCCGAAGCAGTGACGGCCTTCCATCACCTGGATGACGCCCCGCTTGACCAGGTCGGCCGGCGTCATCTGGTCGATGCGCGCGCCCTTGAATTCGATGTTGCCCTTGGTCACGTCGCCGCGCTCGGCACGCAGCAGGTTCGAGATCGACTTGAGCGTAGTGCTCTTGCCGGCGCCGTTGGCGCCGAGCAAAGCGACGATCTTGCCTTTCGGCACCTCAAGGGACACGCCCTTGAGCACCAGGATGACGTGGTCGTAAATGACCTCGACGTTGTTGACGCTGAGGTAGGGTGCGGCCTCGGTGGCCGCGGCAGTGTTCTGCGTTGTCATTGTCATGTCTCTGCCGACTTGGTGTTGTCCCCTCCTCCCCCGCAAAACTTCTCAAGAGAGGGTCCGCCCAGCACACCGTGATGCGCTCGGCGGACCTTCCCCGGTCGGGGAAGGCCGCGCACAGCCGCCGCGGCGGCCGTGCGTGCCCGTGCGATTACATCTCTTTCGAGCAATCGCGCGGGGTGATGCCTTTTTCCTTGGCGTAGGCCGCCGCGGACTCTTCGATCATGCCGCGCACCAACTCACGATCAGCATCGATCCAGTCGGTGACGACGTTCCACTTGCTGCCGTCCCACTGCTGGTACTTGACCTTGCCGGAACCTTCGTGGTCCAGGCAGCTGGTCTTGAGCGGCGGCAGGAAGCCGGTCGCGCCCAGTTCGGCCAGGCGCTTCTCGTCCATGTCGAGGTTCTCGAAGCCCCAGCGCACTTGCTCGCCGGTCAGGGCCTTGCCCTTGCCGAACTTCTCCTGCGCCTTGCGGATCGCCTCGACAGTGATCAGGCCATGCACCACGCCGCGGTTGTAATAGACGCTACCGACGCGGGACTTGTCTTCCATGTTGCCCTTGCCCTTGGCGTAGACATTGGTTTCGATGTCCTTGATCACCGGGTAGTCGGCACCGGCCACGTTGTAGCCTGCGGCGGTGAAGCCCTTGGCGGCGCTACCGGCCGGCACGGTGTCTTCCTCGGCGCCGGACCACCACACGCCGACCATCTTCTCGCGCGAGAAGCCGGTCTTGGCGGCGGACTTGAGCGCGGTCGGGTTCATCACGCCCCAGCCCCACAGGATGACCCAGTCCGGACGCAGCTGGCGGATCTGCAACCACTGCGACTGCTGCTCGTTGCCGGGGTGGGCCACGGCCAGCTTGGTCAGCTCGTAGCCATAACGCTCGGCCATTTTCTCGAGCACCGCATGCGACTCTTTACCGTAGGCGGAATCGTGATACAGCAGGGCGATCTTCTTGCCCTTGAGCTTGTCGGTGCCGCCTTCCTTGCCGGCGATGTACTTGACCATGGTGGTCGCCTGCGACCAGTAGGTGGTGATCAGCGGGAAGACGTACGGGAACACGCGACCGTCCGCCGCGTCGGTGCGGCCGTAGCCCATGGTCACCAGCGGAATCTTGTCCTTGGCGACCTTGTCGAGCACCGAGTAGGTGATACCGGTCGACAGCGGCTGGAACACCGAGTTACCCGTCTCGCCTTTGTTCTTCAGACGCTCGTAGCACTCCACGCCCCGCGCGTTGTTGTATTCGGTTTCGCACTCTTCCCACGTCAGCTTGACGCCGTTGATGCCGCCATCACGCTCGTTGACCATCTGCATGTAGTCGATCCAGCCGCCGTAGATCCCGGAACCGCCGGCTGCGTAGGGCCCCACACGGTAGCTCGGCAGACCGATGAACTGCTCGGCGGCGATGGCCATGGACGAACCCAGCAGCCCCGCGATGGCGGCGCCGAGAATGACTGTTTTCTTCAGCTTCATGTGTCTATCTCCTCTCTTTTTTAGTGTTGCCTGGGTAGATCAGCGCAAAACGCCAACCGGAGTCCAGTTTAGTGCGGGAACGGCCACAGCCGCAGCTTCTCCTTGCCGATCTGCCACAAGCGAGCCAGCCCGTGCGGTTCGACAATCAGGAAGAACACGATCAGCCCGCCGAAGACGATGAGCTGAAGGTTGGATACGAAACTCGAGGACACCAGGTCGCCGAGGAACATCGGCACGAACACGTCGAGCGCGATCGGCAGCAGCACGATGAAGGCCGCGCCGAGGAAGGAGCCCATGATCGAACCGACGCCGCCGATGATGATCATGAACAGGATCTTGAACGACAGATCCAGGTTGAAGCCCTCGGGTTCGACGGTGCCGATGTAGGTGTAGGCATACAGGGCCCCGGCCACGCCGCAGTAGAACGACGACACGGCAAAGGCGGTCAGCTTGGTGCGCATCAGGCGGATACCGATCACCTCCGCGGCCACGTCCATGTCACGCACCGCCATCCACATCCGGCCGGTGGTCGAGCGCACCATGTTCTTGGCCAGCAAGGCCATCACCACCACCACGAACAGCGTCAGCAGATACTTGGACACCGGCCCGTCGAAGGCAAAACCGAGGATCTCGATCTCCTGCGCGGTAATCACACCGGAGGACGAGTAGTTGGAGAACCACTCGATCTTGACCAGCGCCCAGACGATGAAGAACTGCGCGGCCAGGGTGGCCACCGCCAGGTAGAAGCCCTTGATGCGCAGGCTGGGCAAGCCGAACACCACCCCAACCGCCGCCGCACACAGCCCGCCGAGCAGAATCGCCACCAGGAAGGGCATGCCGTCGATGCGCAGCATGAAGTTGTAGGCTCCGAAGGCGCCCACCGCCATGAACGCCGCCGAACCGAGCGACAACTGGCCGGCATAGCCGGTCAGGATGTTCAGGCCGATGGCGGCCAGCGAAAAGATCAGCACCGGGATCAGGATCGCCTTGAGCCAGTACTGATCGGCAAACAGCGGCACCACCAGGGCGAAGAAACCGATCAGCAGCAATACGCCGACCCGGTCCTGCAAAATCGGGAAGATCTGTTGATCTGCCTCGTAACTGGCCTTGAACTGGCCGGCTTCACGGTAAAGCATGCGTTGTCTCCAATCTTGTCTTTATCGTTGGTCGCAGACCATCAGACCCGGTCGATGTGTTTTTCGCCGAACAGGCCTTCCGGACGAACCAGCAGGAATGCCAGCGCCAGGATGTACGGGAACCAGGATTCGATACCGCCGCCGACGAAGGGGCCGACATACACCTCGGCCAGCTTCTCCGACGCACCGATGATCAGGCCGCCCACGATGGCCCCGGGCACCGAGGTGAAACCGCCGAGAATCAGCACCGGCAAGGCCTTGAGCGCGGTGAAGGTGAGCGCAAACTGCACCCCGTTGCGCGCGCCCCAGATCATCCCGGCCACCAGGGCCACGAAACCGGCCACGGCCCACACGATGACCCAGATGTGACGCAGCGGAATGCCGATCGACAAGGCCGCCTGGTGATCGTCGGCCACCGCACGCAGCGCCCGGCCGATGCGGGTGTATTGGAAGAACAGCGCCAGCGCCGCCACCAGAATGGCCGCCACGGCCGCCGCAAAGACGTCGAAGGACGAGATCAGGATGTTGAAGTTCTCCATCATGTACTCGATGGGCTCGTCCTTGATGCCCAGGTTCAGACCGCGCACGTTGGCGCCCCAGATGCCCTGCGCGATGCCCTCGACCAGGAAGGTCAGGCCGATGGTGGCCATGAACAGGGTGATCGGCGGCTGATTGACCAGCGGACGCAGCACGATTCTCTCGGTCGCAATGGCCAGCAACACCATCGCCCCCAGCGAGAGCACGAAAGCCAGCCAGAACACCGCCCGGCCGCCTGCTTCCAGCCCGGTCCAGCCCGGCAACACTTCCAGAAAACCGACGAAGGTCAGCGCGGCGAAGAACACCATCGCGCCCTGCGCGAAGTTGAACACCCCGGACGCCTTGAAGATCAGCACAAAGCCCAGCGCCACCAGGGCATACAACACCCCGGATAGCAGGCCGCCGATCAGCACTTCGAAAAAGAACTGCATTGTTAGTCTCCTCTTATCCCTTTTCGCGGCGCGCTCAGTGGCTGGTGCCGAGGTAGGCGGAAATCACGTCCGGGTTGTTCTTCACTTCGTCCGGCTCGCCGTCGCCGATCTTCTTGCCGTAGTCGAGCACCACCACGCGGTCCGAGATGTCCATCACCACGCCCATGTCGTGCTCGATGAGCACGATGGTGGTGCCGAACTGGTCATTCACGTCGAGAATGAAGCGGCACATGTCCTGCTTCTCTTCCACGTTCATGCCGGCCATCGGCTCGTCGAGCAGCATCATCGACGGCTCGGCCGCCAGCGCGCGGCCCAGCTCGACCCGCTTCTGCAAGCCATAGGGCAGGCGACCCACCGGCGTCTTGCGGATGCTCTGGATCTCGAGGAAGTCGATCACCTCCTCGACCTTCTTGCGATGCTCGATCTCCTCAGCCCGCGCCTTGCCCCAGTGCAGCGCATGGTGGAAGAGGTTGCATTTCATCTTCAGGTTGCGCCCGGTCATGATGTTGTCGAGCACGCTCATGCCCTTGAACAGCGCAATGTTCTGGAAGGTGCGGGCGATGCCCTGCTTGGCGGCCTTGTGCGGCTCCATGTCGCGGCGCACTTCGCCGCGGAAGGTGACCTGCCCCTCCTGCGGGTGATAGACGCCGTTGATGACGTTGAGCATCGAGCTCTTGCCGGCGCCGTTGGGGCCGATGATCGAGCGGATTTCGTGCTCGCGCACATCGAAACTGATATTGGTGAGCGCCTTGACCCCGCCGAAGGAGAGCGAAATGCCCTCCATCTTCAGGATGACGTCGCCGATTTCCCGTGCCATGTTGTCTCCTCGCGCTCAGGCGGCCGTCTTTGCGGCCTGCGGGGCGAAGGTTTTCGCCTCTTCGATCTTAAGGTCGGCAGCGATCTTGCCCTGACGACCATCCTCGTATTTCACTTCGGTCTCGATGTGCTGCTCGGTCTTGCCCGAATACAGCGCATCGATCAGCACCGCGTAGCGTTCCGACACGAACTTGCGGCGAACCTTGCGGGTGCGGGTCAGTTCGCCATCGTCGGCGTCCAGCTCCTTGTGCAGGATCAGGAAGCGCTTGATCTGCGAATCGGCCATCATCGGGTCCGACGCCAGCTGCGCGTTGATCTCCTCGACACACTCCTTGATCAGCTGCATCACCATCGGCTGGGCGGCCAGGTCGGTGTAGCCCGAGTAGGCCAGGCCGCGACGCTCGACATAGTTGCCCACCGCTTCGAGGTCGATGTTGATGAAGGCGGTGACAAAGTCGCGCTCGTTGCCGAAGGCCACGGCTTCCTTGACGTGCTGGAAGAACTTGAGCTTGTTCTCGATGTAGTTGGGCGCAAACATGCTGCCGTTGTTGAGCTTGCCCACATCCTTGGCGCGGTCGATGATCTTCAGGTGGCCCTCGTCATCGAAGAAGCCAGCGTCGCCGGTGAGGAAGTAGCCGTCCTCGTTGATCGACTCGGCGGTCGCATCCGGCCGCTTGTAGTACGACTTGAGCAGCATCGGCCCCTTGACCAGGATCTCGCCGTTCTCGGCCAGCTTGACCTCCACGCCCGGCGCCGGCTTGCCGACGGAATCCAGTTTGATCTGGCCGTCCGGCTGCAGGCACACATAGGCGCAGGTTTCGGTCTGGCCATAGAGTTGCTTGAGGTTGATGCCGATCGAGCGATAGAAACGGAACAGGTCCGGGCCAATGGCCGCGCCGGCGGTGTAGGCCACGCGAATGCGCGAGAAGCCCAGCACGTTCTTGAGCGGCCCATACACCAGCAGGTTGCCCAGCCAGTACTGGAAGCGGTCGCCCGCCGACACCGGCAGCCCGTCGAGCATGTCGGCGCCGCAACGCTTGGCCACGTCCATGAAGTGGGCAAAGATCTTGCGCTTGAACCAGCCCGCGTCTTCCATGCGGATCAGCACCGTGGTGAGCAGGTTCTCGAACACCCGCGGCGGCGCAAAATAATAGGTGGGGCCGATCTCGCGCAGGTCGGTCATCACCGTCTCGCCCGACTCCGGGCAGTTGATGGTGAAACCCGACACCATGGCCTGCGCATAGGAGAACAGGTGGTCGCCCACCCAGGCCATCGGCAGGTAGGAGAGGATGTCTTCGTTCTCGGTCAGCTTGTCGAACTCGCAACCGCCCTTGGCCGACTGGATGAACGCATCATGCGTCTGGCACACACCCTTCGGCTTGCCGGTGGTGCCCGAGGTGTACAGCATCACCGACACATCGTCCGGCTGGCCCTTGCGGATCTCGCCATCGAGAAAATCCGGCTGGTTCTTGTCGTGCGCCGTGCCCATCGCCTGCAGCTCGTCGAGCCCGAGCAGGAAGGTGTCGGCGTAGTGGCGCATGCCGCGGTCATCGTCGTAGACCACATGCTCGAGCATCGGCGTCTGCTCGCGGATCTCGAGCATCTTGTCCACCTGCTCCTGGTCCTCGACCACCACGAACTTGATCTCGGCGTCCTGCAACACGTAGGCCATCTCCTCGGCCACCGCGTCCTGGTACATCATCACCGGAATGCCACCGAGGCACTGGCAGGCTGCCACCGACCAGTACAGGCGCGGCCGGTTGTCACCGATGATGCCGAGGCGATCGCCCCGCTTGAAACCCAGCTCCGCCAGACCGCAGGCGATGGCGCGCACGTTCTGCGCCACTTCCGCCCAGCTATAGGTCTGCCAGATGCCGTATTCCTTCTCGCGCATTGCCGGCCGGTTCGGCCGCTGTTGAGCATGGTGCATCAACAGGCGCGGAAAAGTGTTCAGTTCAACCTGCCCACGGGGGTCTGACATACCCGCCTCCTCCTTGTGTGTCTCTTCTCGCTGTGCCTCGGCGCCGGGGGTGTTGTTATTCGACGTCCGGGTGGCCTGGGGGCCATGTTCGAGGCTGGAGTCTCGCAGGGCATGTTTGCGCAACTATTTTCAGAATGTACGCAATTGTGACAATTGACCGACACCCCACCGCGCAGGGCCGACACACACGCCCAACACGGTTACAGTAGGGGCTTCACGCATCCGTAATAACCGACCGCCGTGACCACACTCACCCGCGCCCTCCGTTACGCCCTCGTCCCTTGGCGCGCCGCGCACAAATGGGGCAACGACCGCTGCGCCACCTACGCCGCCGCGCTCGCCTACTACTCCGCCTTCTCGCTCGCCCCGGTACTCGTCATCGCCGTCTCGGTGGCCGGCCTCATCTTTGGCGCCGACACCGCCAGCGAGCGCATCGTCGGCGAGCTCGAAGCGCTCATCGGTGCCGACGGCGCCCGCCTCATCGCACGCATGGTCACCGCCAGCCAGCAGTCCGGCCAGGGCGCACTGGCGGCCCTGGTGAGCACCGCCATCACGCTGATCGGCGCCACCGGCCTGTTCGTGCAGATGGGCCACGCCTTCGAAGCCGTCTTCGGCCGCCCCACCCAGGGCCGCAGCGCCTGGATGAAACAACTCATCGGCCGCCTGCGTGGGCTCACCGTGGTCATCGGCATCGGCTTCCTGCTCATGGTCTCGCTGGTCGCCAGCGCCGCCATCCTCGCCGTGGGCGAGTACGCCACCCGCGGCATGCAGGCCCTGCTATGGCTCGCCACCGCCCTGCAGATCGGCATCTCGCTCGCCCTGCAGAGCAGCATGATCGGCATCATCTACAAGGTGCTGGTGCCCACCAAACTGTCCACCCGCGCCCTCATGATCGGTGCCGTGCTCACCGCCGTGCTGTTCGAGCTCGGCAAATGGGCCATCGGCCTCTACCTGGGCCGCAGCAACACCGCCGCCACCTTCGGCCCCGCCGGCTCGCTCGCCATCGTGCTGCTGTGGGTGTACTACGTGTCGCTGATCCTGCTGTATGGCGCCGAAATCACCTTCCAGCTCAACCGCATCGAACATGTCGGCGATCGCCGCTTCCGCCGGCAAAAGAAACAAAAAAAGGCGGTCACGCCGCCGCCCGAAGCACCCGAGGCGCTGCCCGAGGCCCCCACCGCCGAAGCCACGCCCGCCCTGTTCAAGCCCCCCGCCACCGAGGCGCCCCCCGCCCGGTAGCCCGGTCGAGGGCCGCAAGCCCGACACCGGGATCAACGCTCGCGCGGCCACCGGCCCCGGATTTTGCTTCGCACTAACCGGGCCTTGCCCCTTCGTACAACCCCGTAGCCCGCCCAAGGGCCAGCGGCCCGCCGCCGGGAATCCCACCCCCTGGCTTGCGCTGCACGCCGCCCCCGCTACGCCCCCCGGTACAACGCGCAGAGCTTGTTGCCATCCGGATCGCGCACATAAGCCAGGTGCAGCGCGCCAAGCCTGCCCTCGCGCAGCCCCGGCGGGTCCTCGATCGACATCCCGCCATGCGCCACCGCCACATCATGAAACTGCTTCACCTGCTCGGGCGAATCACACTTGAAACCGATCGTGCCGCCGTTGGCCGGCGTCGCTGCCTCACCATTGATCGGCTCGGTCACCCCGAAACTGCCGCCCGCATGCCGGTAGAACAGCCGCACATGCCCCGTCGGCGCCTCGTTGCGCACCGGCTCGCCCACGCCGAGCACCGCCAGCACGGCATCGTAAAAACGCTTCGAACGCGCGATATCGTTCGACCCCACCATCACATGGCTGAACATCGGTTTGTCTCCTGTTGTTGTGTGCGTTGTTGTGTGGAGTCGCAGCGTATCGCAAACCGGGAAGACGCAGAGGGTCGTGCGCGCGCAACCGCCCCCCAAAATTTCGCTGCGCGCTATCCGGGCGACCTGTGAGCGGTTTGCGCTGCCCGGATAGAGCGCAAGCGAAATCCGCGAACGACCGCCCATCAACGCCCCCCTCAACTACGCGGTGCCTCAAAACACTTCGCCCGCAGCAACTCATACTCCAGCCGCGCATCCCGCGCGCGCCCCATCGCCTCGACCCGCACCGCGTCCGTGTCAGCCACCATCAAGGCCGCCCGCCGCGCCTGCATGGCCACAAGCAACTGCGCCCCCACCCGCGCCACGCACCCCGTGGCCGGCACACCCGCCACGGCCGCCTCGCCCCGCTGCAGTTCCTCGAGCAACGGCGTACGGGCATCGTGCGGCACCTTGCCCGCCGCATCGGCCGCGCGCTGCCACGGCCCGTCGGCCGCATCAAACGCCGCATACGCCGCCAGCACCTTCGCCATCGCCTGGCGCTTGTCGTAAATGTCGTACCCCGTGCGCGCCATGAACCCGAGCACGAACACCGCCACGCCAATGAGCATCCACGGCACCCGGCGGCGCGGTCGCACGGCGGCGCGCTCAGTCATGCCCGGAAAACCTCACGTCGGCAATCCAGTTGCGCGCCCGCCGGGCAAGGCGCGCATCGGTCGCCTCGCCCTCAAAGTTCGCCGCGCCATGACGCAGCAAGTCCGGCGCCACCCCCTCAAATGCGTTCACATTCACCACCGCATACAGATGCCCGTCGATCCGGCTGCTCACCACCGGCACCACCCCACAACGCGCGCACACATGAAACTCGGCCGTCCGCGTACCGAAGGCATAGCGACTCACCTGCCCGGCGTCCTTCACCACCACCTTCAGCACACCATCCGGATGGGACGTCCACACCCCGCCATGCTTGACGCAAAACGAACAGCCGCACGCCCGGGCCGGAATGAACGCCGGGTCGGGCGTCCAGTCGAGGGTGAAGGCGATGTTGCCGCAGTGGCACTGGCCGTGGATCAGCATGAGGGGTTCTCCGCGGGTGGCGCCGGCCGTGGCACGTGTTGGCTGGCTACACGGAGTCAGTCTGACAGGCAATGCATCGGGAGGAAACGGCGGGATGGTCTAACCTGATCAGCCAGAGGGGCTTGCAACGTTGAGCTAACCGGCGCTACGGGGCTTTATCGCGCGGCGCCCAGCGACCGAAAGAAGCGAGGTTGAGCGCCATGTTAGCCGTCTCCAAGCCTTGCAATAAGTGCATTGAATCGCTCCTCCATACGTTCCATCTGCCCGCGTATCTGCCCTTCAAGCTCCTCAAGCTCACCGACTAGGCCGAGATCTCGTCGGAGTTCAATCATGACGGGCACTTGCTTCGGCGCCAAGTCTCGAAGGTTGGCAAGCAGCGCGCGCTGAAAGGAGATATTTGCCACATTGAACTGGGTCCAAGCGGCGTCTCGTTCCGCAGCAAACATCGCAGTCTGCTCCTGTTGAAAATCAAAGCTGGATTGGAGAGCGCGGAACATCGCGGGGTCGGGTTTGCCTGATTCATTGAGTTTCGCCATTTCACCCAAGACCCGCGTGACCTCGGCTTGCGCCAGGTTGTAGTGGTGGTCCGTCAGTTGAATTTGGGAACGCGCGGCATGCGCAGGTTGCAGTTGTGCCAGTAGTTCAAACAGCAACTCTCCGTATTCTCCGGCGAGCCTGTTAACAAGGAGCGAGGTCTTTGGCTCAGCAACCAATTGGAGGCGTGCAGCGGCTGAGAAGAAGCCTTGAAGGCCGTCACCTACATTGACCTTTGTTGGGTCAAGGTTCGGAAGTCCTGCCAGGTGCGAGTTGGCCCTCATGAGTTCCTCGATCGCTCGAAGGTAGACCTCTCGCCGCAGTATTGCTGTACGTTCTTTGGCCTTCTCAGCTGCATCATGCTGTAGCTGGATGCGCAAACGAGTAGTGCTGCCTCGGTTGGACAGCAAGACGCCACTCAAGGCAAGCATGGCACCGATAATGCCAGACCAGACAGTGGCCGGAACTGATGCGAGGACAGACGCAATGACGGACATTGAGCGTGTAGGGTGCAATAACCGAAGGGCATTGCACCATGCAGCCGTAAAGAACGGTGCAATGCCCTTCGGTTATTGCACCTACATCTATGCCAGCTTCGGCGGCCGATCGCACCAGGCCACTTCATCGGTGCTTCACCACCACCGGTCGGTGATCGTGCGAGGTTTGGTGTTCGACAATCCGTGCCGCAGCATTGCAAAACAAAGACATTAGCATATTTGCCAGATGAAGCAGGCACCCTTGTGCATCACCACCCTTGCATTCCCCCAGCACCTCCGACACAATCACCAAGCGCTTGCTTGCTTAAAAATTAATCACACACCGGAGACCCGCATGAACGCCCCTGCCGCCCATCCCTACCCTCACCTTCTTGAACCGCTCGACCTGGGCTTCACCACGCTGCGCAACCGCACGCTGATGGGCTCGATGCATACCGGGCTGGAGGAGGAGAAGAACGGGTTTGAGCGCATGGCGGCGTTCTATGCCGAGCGTGCGCGTGGCGGGGCGGGGCTGATCGTGACCGGGGGTTACGCGCCGAACCTGGCCGGGCGGGTGTATCACTTCGGTTCGCAATTGAGCTTTTCGTGGCAGGCGAAGAAGCACCGCGTGGTCACCGATGCGGTGCATGCCGAGGGCGGCAAGATTGCGCTACAGATCCTGCACACCGGGCGCTATGGCTACCACCCGCTGTGCGTGGCGCCCTCTGCCATACGGGCGCCGATCAACCGTTTCAAGCCGCGGGCGCTCACCGGCTGGGGCATCCGCCGCACCATCGCGGCCTACGCCAAGTGCGCCAAGCTGGCGCAGGACGCGGGTTACGACGGGGTCGAGATCATGGGCTCCGAGGGCTACCTGATCAACCAGTTCATCGCGCCGCAGACCAACCACCGCGCCGACGAATGGGGCGGCAGCTTCGAGAACCGTATCCGTTTTGCGGTGGAAACGGTGCGGGCCACGCGGGCCAAGGTGGGGCCGAACTTCATCATCATCTTCCGCCTGTCGATGCTCGACCTCGTCGAAGGCGGCAGCACCTGGGACGAGGTGGTGGCACTGGCCAAGGCCATCGAGGCGGCCGGGGCGACGATCATCAACACCGGCATCGGCTGGCATGAGGCGCGCATCCCGACCATCGCCACCATGGTGCCGCGCGCCGGCTTTGCCTGGGTGACGCAGCGGCTCAAGGGCGAGGTGAAGATTCCGCTCATCACCACCAACCGCATCAACACCCCCGAGGTGGCCGAAGACGTGCTCGCCTCCGGCTGTGCCGACATGGTCTCCATGGCTCGCCCCTTCCTGGCCGATGCGGATTTCGTGAACAAGGCCGCGGCCAACAAGGCCGACGAGATCAACACCTGCATCGCCTGCAACCAGGCCTGCCTGGACCACATCTTCAACGGCAAGCTCACTTCCTGCCTGGTGAACCCGCGCGCCTGTCACGAGACCGAGCTGATCATCCAGCCCGCCACCGTGCGCAAGAAGGTGGCCGTGGTCGGCGCCGGCCCCGCGGGCATGGCCTGCGCCACCACCGCAGCCGAGCGCGGCCACGCGGTGACGCTGTTCGACGCCGCCGATCGCATTGGCGGGCAGTTCAACATTGCCAAGCAGATCCCCGGCAAGGAGGACTTCAACGAAACACTGCGCTACTTCGGCAAGCGCATCGAGACCACGGGTGTGAACCTCAAGCTCAACACCCGCGTGGATGCCGACCTGCTCAAGGCCGGCGGTTTCGACCATGTGGTGCTGGCCACCGGCATCACCCCGCGCAAGCTGGACATCCCCGGCGCCGACAGCGACAAGGTGGCCAGCTACCTGGACATCATCGAAGGCCGCAAGACGGCCGGTGCATCGGTGGCCATCATCGGTGCCGGCGGTATCGGCTTCGACGTGGGTGAGTTCCTCACCCACAGCCACGACGAACGCAGCGAGGCCGAGCGCTTCAACGCCGAGTGGGGCATCGACACCAGCTACGCCAACCGCGGCGGCCTGACCGCGGCGGTGGATGAGCCGGCGCCGCGCCAGGTGTACCTGCTGCAGCGCAAGGCATCGAAAGTGGGCAACGGGCTGGCCAAGACCACGGGCTGGATCCGCCGCACCCTGCTGAAAAAGCGCGGGGTGAAGATGATCCCCGGCGTGAGCTACGAGGCCATCACCGACACCGGCCTGAACATCACGGTCAATGGCGAAGCCAAGACGCTGCCGGTCGACACCATCGTGGTCTGCGCCGGCCAGGAACCGCGCCGCGAGCTGCTCGCGCCGCTCGAAGCCGCCGGGCTGAAGGTCAGCCTGATCGGCGGCGCCGACGTGGCCGCCGAGTTGGACGCCAAGCGCGCCATCGATCAGGGCACCCGCCTGGCCGCGGCGCTGTAAGCATGGGACGCCGCAAGGCCGATCCGGCCACCGATGCCAACCGCCGCGCCGACGTGTTGCGCAGCGCCGCCCGCCTGTTTGTGGAACAAGGCTTCGAGGCCACCACCACGCGCGACATCGCCGAGGCCGCCGGCATGCGCTCGGGCAGCCCCTTCTACCACTTCAGGAGCAAGCTCGACCTGCTCAAGGCGGTGATCCTCGAAGGCCTGGCCAACAGCGACGCCCGTCAGCAGGCCGCCATCGCCGGCGTGGCCGATCCGCTCGAACGCCTGCGGATACTGGTGCGCACCCACCTGGCCAGCCTGCACGAATTCGACTGCGACTCGCCCTTGCTGATCGGCGAAACCCGCGCGCTCGACGCGGCCGCCAAGCGCGACATCGCAGCGGCGTTCGATGCCTATCAGATCCCCTGGCAGGCCACGCTGGATGCACTCGCCGCGGCCGGGCAGCTCGCCAGCGCGGCGCCGCCGGTGCGGCTGTGGCTGTTTGGCATGCTCAACTGGAGTACCCACTGGTACCGGCCCGACGGCACGTTGACGCTCGATGCGCTGGCCGACAGCGCGGTGGCGACGCTGCTGGGCGGGGTGCCGCAGTCGCACGGCAGCGCCGCTTGAAAAGAAAATCGCCGCTCATGGCGGCGATTGTGCTGGCAGATACCCGGCGGCCCTCTCAGGCCTGGGCCGCCCATGCGCCGCGCGCATCGGCACGCTGCCG
This sequence comes from Rhodocyclaceae bacterium, assembly GCA_041396265.1. Lineage (GTDB taxonomy): Bacteria > Pseudomonadota > Gammaproteobacteria > Burkholderiales > Rhodocyclaceae > Nitrogeniibacter. The sequence goes on along the minus strand of JAWKYX010000034.1, from coordinate 9,246 downwards.
CACCTCGGTCGGCGCTTCGGCGCGCTCGGCGGCCAGCGCGGCCTGGTCATTCGCCGACAGCTGCAGCCCCACGGCCGCCAGGCGGGCAAGGGTGGCGTCGACATCCCACGGCGCGGCCAGGCGCAGCTTCTTGCCGGTGTGCAGCTCGGCATGCAGCCAGAAGGCGTCGATCTCGGGGTCGGCGCGCAGGTAGAGGCGCGCCACCTGCGACGGCTCGGCTTCGATCCGGGCCAGGGCGCCTTGCTTCTTGCGCTTGCCGGCGACGTAGGCCCCCGCCAGCACGCCCACCACGATGACCACTGCACCGATCAGTTCCATCTTCATTCCTCCGCCTGCGGCGCCGTCGCACCGCGCATCGATCCGCTAGCGCCCGAGGGCGCCCTTGATGGAATCGAAGCCTAAAGCAGCAAAGGCCGCTGCGTCGCGCATATGGATAGTGTGTTTATCTATATGCGACGCCCCCGCCCCCTCGCACGGGCAGCGTCGCGGCATGCGTCACGCCGCGATGCCCCGTGGTGCTTCGGTTTCGGGCGTGAAGCGCGTTAGACTGGACGGGTCCGCGCGCCCGGCGGCGCGCTGAGGAGCCGATGCCGATGCAACATAAAGCGTTCACCCGGCCCGTCCATGCCACCACCTGGATGAGCCTGTTCCTGGCCCTGGTGGCCGTGCTGGCCGCCTTCCTGGCCCCGCAACTCGAACATGCCTTCCGGGCCAATGCGCTGTTCAACGGCGTGATCATTGCCGTGTTGCTCGTCGGCATCGCCGTCAACCTGCGCCAGGTGTGGCGACTGCAACGCGAGGTGCTGTGGATCGAAGCCTTCGAGCCCCGCGGCGAGCGCATCAGCACCGAGGGCCGCCCGGTACTGCTCGCCCCCATGGCCCGCCTGCTCACCAGCCGCGACGGCGGCCGCTTCCACCTCTCGCCAGCCTCGATGCGCAGCATCCTCGACAGCGTGCAGATCCGCCTCGAAGAGCAGCGCGACTTGTCCCGCTACCTGATCGGCCTGCTCATCTTCCTCGGCCTGCTCGGCACCTTCTGGGGCCTGCTCGCCACCATCCGCTCGGTCGGCGACATCATCGGCGGCATGAGCGTGGGCACCGACCCGGTGGCCATGTTCGACACCCTCAAGACCCGGCTCGACGCCCCGCTCTCCGGCATGGCCACCAGCTTTTCCACCTCGCTCTTCGGCCTGGCCGGCTCGCTGGTGGTCGGCTTTCTCGACCTGCAGTCGGGCCATGCCCAGAACCGCTTCTACAACGAGCTCGAAGAATGGCTCTCGAGCATCACCCGCCTGCCCTCGGCCGGCGTCGGCGGCGATGGTGACGGCAGCGTGCCGGCCTATGTCGTGGCCCTGCTCGAACAGACCGCCGAAGGCCTCGAACGCATGCAGCGCGCCTCGGTCGAGGCCGAGCGCGATCGCCGTGCCACCGGCGAACAGCTCGGCGAGCTGAACACCCAGCTCACCCGCCTGGCCGACCTCATCTCGCGCGAATCGCGCGACTTCACCGCCCTGGCCAGCTCGCAGGACGACCTCGCCGGCCTGGTGCGCCACCTCGCCCACCAGCCCAACCAGAGTGCGCAGTTCTCCGACGAGCTGCGCGCCGAGCTGCGCCTGCTCTCGCGCACCATCGCCGCCGCGCTCGACGGGCGCCGGGCGGACTGAGCCGATGGCCTCGCTCACCCGCCGCCGGCGCGGCATCGACTTCTGGCCCGGCTTTGTCGATGCGCTCGCCGCGCTGCTGATGGTGATGGTGTTCGTGATCCTGATCTTCACCATCGGTCAGTTCGTGCTCACCGACGCCGTGTCTGGCCGCGACCGCGCGCTGGCGCAGCTCAACGCCGAGCTGTCGCAACTGGCCGAGCAGCTGAGCCTCGAAACCAACGCCCGCAAGCAGGCCAGCATCCAGCTCGGTGAGCTGTCCGCCTCGCTGGCCAGCAGCGAGTCCGCCCGCCAGGCGCTCGATGCCCGCCTGCAATCGACCGAGGCCGCCCGCGCCGAGTCCGAGGCCGCGCGCCTGGCGAGCGAAGAAGACACCCTGCGCCTGACCGCCGACATCGCCGCCCTGCAACGCCTCAAGGCCGAGCTCGAAGCCGAGGCGGCCCGGCTGGCCAGCGAACTGGACAGCACCGGCACCGCGCTCAAGGAAAAGACCGAACTGTCCGAGCGCTCGATCGCCCAGGTCGAGCTACTCAACCGCCAGCTCGCCGCCCTGCGCACCCAGCTCGAACAGCTCAACGCCGCGCTCGGCGCCGCCGAGACCGCCGCCCGCAGCAAGGATCTGGAAATCGAGGCACTCGGCAAGAAGCTCAACGTGGCGCTGGCCAGCCGGGTGCAGCAGCTGGCGCGCTACCGCTCCGAGTTTTTCGGCCGCCTGCGCGAGGTGATCGGCCAGCGCGAGGATGTCCAGATCGTCGGTGACCGCTTCGTGTTCGCCAGCGAGGTGCTCTTCGACAGCGCCTCGGCCGAGGTCAGCGACGCCGGCAAGACCCAGCTCGCCCGCCTGGCCAGCACGCTCAAGGGCATCGCCGGCGAGATCCCGGCCGACCTGCCGTGGGTGTTGCAGGTCGACGGCCACACCGACCGCCGGCCGATCTCGACCGAACGCTTCCCCTCGAACTGGGAGCTGTCCACCGCCCGCGCGCTGTCCATCGTCAAATATCTGCGCGCCCAGGGCATCGACCCGCAGCGCCTCGCCGCCACCGGCTATGGCGAGTTCCACCCGCTCGACCCACGCAACACCGACGCCGCCTACGCCAAGAATCGGCGCATCGAGCTGAAGCTCACGAGTCGCTGAGCGCCACCTCGCCGCGCACCTGCGCCAGCCACTCGCGCGGCGCGCAGCCCATGCGCGCGCGAAAGGCCCGCGCCAGCGCATTCGGGCTGCCGTAGCCGACGCGGTCGGCCACCACCGACACCGGCCGGCCCTGCTTGAGCAAGGTGCAACTGACGTTCATGCGCCAGTCGGCCAGGTAGTCACCCGGCGTCACCCCCACCGTGTCCTTGAACGCCGCCGCAAAGCGCGCCCGCGACATACCCGCCTGCGCCGCCAGTGTCTCGAGCGACCAGGCGGTGTGCGGCGCGTCGTGCATGGCGACGATGGCTCGCGCCAGCTTCGGGTCGGCCAGGCCAGCGAGCAGCCCGGTCTGCGCCGTACCGCGATCCATCAAAAAGCGCAGCAGCTGGATCAGCAACAGCTCGCACAGCCGGTCGATGGCCGCCTGCCGGCCGCACTGCTCGCGCTCCGCCTCGGCAAACAACAACGCCAGCGTCGGCCCCAGGCCGGGCAGGTCCGCCAACGGAATCAACAGCATCGGCGGCAAGGCCATGGCCAGCGGGTTGCCCGCCGAGGCGCCCAGATCGACCTCGGCGCACAACAGCTCGGCCGTCTCGCCCGGCGCCGCGATGAAGCGATGCGAGGCCACCCGGGGGTAGAACAACAGGCTCGGTTCGGTGACCAGCACATCCGCGTGCACCGATGAGCGCGCCGTGATCGGCCCGCGTCGTACCAGATGCACATAGCCATGCGGGGCCGCGTAATGGTGCTGACCACAGAAGGCGCCACTGTGAAACACCCGGGCCGACAGGGTGTAGTGCTGAAGCAGTCCAGCCAGGCGATCCGCCATATCCGCCTCCATTCAAGACGATAAGTTATGTTTTTGATACTAAATGCGCCATATCGTACCACCGGCCGCGCGATGATGCGTCACGTGCTCTTGCACTGCATTCACTTCACTTACTACGGAGATCCCGATGACCCAAATCGCCCCCCTGACCCTCGCCACCGCTGACACCGCCACCGCCGCCACCCTCAAGGCCGTCAAGGCCAAGCTCGGCATGGTGCCGAACATGTTCGCCACGCTGGCCCATGCCCCGGCCGCGCTCAATGGCTATCTCGGTCTGTCCGAAACCCTCGGCACCGGCCGCCTCAGCGCCGCCCAGCGCGAGATCGTCGCCCTTGCCGCCGGCCAGGCCAACCGCTGCCAGTACTGCCTGAGCGCCCACACCCTGATCGGCAAGGGCGCGGGCCTGTCGGCAGAGGCCATCGCCGCCGCCCGCAGCGGCACGTCCGACAACGCCCTCGACAACGCCATCGCCGGCTTTGCCCGCGCGCTGGTCGAGCAGCGCGGCGTGGTCTCGGCCGAGGCCATCGCCGGCTACCGCCGCGCCGGGCTCGACGACGGCCTGATCCTGGAGGTGATCGCCAACGTCGCCCTGAACACGCTCACCAACTACACCAACCACATCGCCGACACGGCGGTGGACTTCCCGGTGGTTGCGGTCTGACCACCTCCGGCAAGAAGGAGAAGACGATGAAAACCACGCTCACCCGCGCGCTGCTCGCCAGCGCCCTCGCCCTGCCACTGGTCGCCACCGCCGGCGACTTCTCGCCCTATGTCGATGCCAAGGGCGGCATCAGCCGCCCGACCGACTTCCGCACCGGCTTCGTCCACCTGGGCTCGTATGCCGTGCTGGACGAAAAATCCGCCGCCCGCGGCCTGCACGATGTGTACACCGAAAAGGCCTCCGCCGAGCACTATCGCAAGACTGGCCAGTTCCCCGATGGTGCCACGCTGGTCAAGGAGATCCGCAAGCTCGAGACCAGCGCCATGACCACCGGCGACCCGGTGGTGTGGGGCTCCGATGCCGCGGTGTGGTTCGTGATGGTCAAGGACGCCAAGGGCCGCTTCGCCGGCAACCCGCTGTGGGGCGACGGCTGGGGCTGGGCCTTGTTCAAGGCCGATGCCCCCGCCACCAACGCCGCCGTCAGTTACGAGGCCGACTGCATGGGCTGCCATGTCCCCGCAGCCAAGACCGACCGCGTCTTCGTGCAGGGCTACCCGACGCTGAAACCGCACTGACTTGCTGATGGCGTACGCTTCGCGCAGGATGATGGCATCCGTCCTGCGCGAAGCGTCCAACCCGGAAGCCCCCCATGCCGACACTCGATGCATTCCTGGCCGATGTCCGCGCCTGCACACGCTGCGCCGCGCATCTGCCACACGGCGTACGCCCGGTATTCCAGTTCCATCCCCACGCGCCGATCCTCATCGCCGGCCAGGCGCCCGGCGCCCGCGTTCATGCTTCCGGCGTGCCCTTCGACGACCCCAGCGGCGACCGTCTGCGCGCCTGGCTGGGTGTGGATCGCGACACCTTCTACGACGCGACGAAGATCGCCATCCTGCCGATGGGCTTTTGCTACCCCGGCACCGGCAAAAGCGGCGATCTGCCACCCCGCCCCGAATGCGCCCCCACCTGGCGTGACGCCTTCATGCAGCGCTTCGAGCGGCTGTCGCTGGTCATCGTGCTGGGCCAGTACGCCATGGACTACCACCTCGGCACCGGCAAGACCCCGCTTACCCGCGTGGTCGAGCAGTGGCGCGATCACTGGCCGCAGGCGCTGCCGCTACCGCACCCCAGCCCACGCAACAACCGCTGGCTGGTACGCAACCCCTGGTTCGAACAAGACGTGCTGCCCGTTCTGCAAGCACGCGTCCAGGCAGTACTCACCGCCAACCCCAAGGAAACCCCATGACCGACGCCACCGTCGCCATCACCGACCTGCTGCACAAGTACTACGACGCCCTGGTGCGCTGCGACACCGCGCTGCTGGCCGAGGTGTTCCATCCCGAGGCGCATTACTTCACCGCCAGCGGCGGCGCGCTGCTGCACCTCGACATGCCCACCTATTTCCCCATCGTGGCCGGGCGCACCTCGCCCGAAAGCACTGGCGAGGCCTGCAGCTACCACATTGACCGCATCGAGCAGATCGGCCCGGTCACCGCCGTGGCACGCATGCGCAGCACCATGATGCACAAGCATTTCGACGACATCCTCAGCCTCATCTGCATCGACGGCCAATGGCGCATCATCGCCAAGGTCTTCCACTTCGACCCCCTTCCCACCGCCGGAGCCCGCTGACCATGCCCTATGTGAACATCAAGATCACCCGTGAAGGCGGCACCACCGCCGAACAGAAAGCCGAACTCATCGACGGCGTCACCGCCCTGCTCGCCCGCGTCCTCGGCAAGAACCCGGCCACCACGGTGGTGGTCATCGACGAGGTGGACCTCGACAACTGGGGCATCGGCGGCTTGCCGGTGGAGGCGTATCGGCAGTTGCAGCGCTAAGCGATCGTGCTCATCGCGCAGGGCGGGCTTTCGCCGCGTAGTCCTTGAGCCGCTGATTGACGAGTTCGATATCGCGCTGGATCTGGTCCATTCGTACCGGATCGGCCGGCGTCACCAGGCCACGCTCCACATCGACAACCGACGCCATAGCCTGACTCTCGGCAAATAGCGCCGTCAGCTGACGCAAGTCCGCCACGAACGGGGCGCGCGGATCATTACGCCCGAGATCGGCTGCATCGAACTGTATAAGCAAGTCGCGAAACGCTGGCGCATGCACGGTGCGGCTGCGCTCATCCGCCTCGATCAGTGGCATTCGGCCGGCCGTTACCGCCTCACCATCAGCCATCATGGCCGCCACGGTCTTGTCGAACAGCCGGAACAGCACCTGCAGTGTCTTGTCGGTACGGATCATGCGCCCTTGGTCCAGCGTTGCCACGGGTGCTGTCGCCATCAGCCCGACGATGAGCAAGCCTGCAACAGCAGCGGCGGCGACCGATCGTGCGCCGATTGCCGCTGCATAACGTGTCAGGTCGAAGCGCTCCGGCAATACGGCGGCGACCAGGACACCACCGAGCAGACCGCCGACATGCGCGGCATTGTCGATACCCTGCGTTCCAAAGCCTTGCAAGAGCGAGTACACCACATAGAAGCCGACGCCGCCGAGCATCTGCGCCCGGAAGAACTGCGGAAGTGCCCGCCGGTGCTGGGCCACCGCGACCATCAACGCCCCGGCAACACCAAACACCGCGCCGGACGCCCCGACCGACACCGCGCTCTGGGCGGCAAAGTGCAGACTCAAGGCGCTGCCGGCCAGGCCGGCACCGCAATACAGCAACGCAAACGGCGCCGCGCCATAGATGCGCTCGACCAGGGTGCCCGCCGCATACAGACCGAACATGTTGGCGGCCAGATGCACCAGCCCGCTGTGCACGAACATGGCGCTCGCCATCCGCCACCATTGCCCCTTCTGCACCTCCGAGGCGGCGTTGCCGCCCCAGTCCAGAAGGGTTGGTACCGGCGTGGTAGCCAACATGCCGCCTTCCCCGAGCATGAGCAACCAGACCAGCACGTTGGTCGCAATCAGGCCATAGGTGAGCCACGGCACCGGGGCAAGGGCAACCAGCCCCTCACGAAAAATGCGCTCTTCTGCTAGCTCGTTGCTTGCCAGCAATCCGTGAGCCTTACCCATGGTAGCGAGTCGATGCAGGCGACGCGCCTCATCGAGCAAACGCTCCTGGTCCACGGGCGCGAACAGCGACAAGGCAAGCATCGGCCGCGACGGCCGGCTTCCCGTCAGGAACGTGCGGCGGTTCGACGCCAGCCCGGGCTTCAACACAAACACGATCGCGCGCCCGCCATGGCCCGGCGCCACCTCGATATGGTCGATGTCGCACCATCGTAGCCGCTTGTCTGCCGATGAGAGCCCCGGCGCCTCGATCGCTTCCTCGGTCAGTGTCGCCAACGCCTGCCCGAACTTGAGTTGTCGGCGGACGCCGACCTCGGTCCACAGCCCGATGAGCAGCCCCACCAGAACAACCACCCAAAGCCCTCCCGGGCTGTCACGGCTAAGGAAGGCGGCGAACAGAGTCCCCAAGACCAGGCCAAACCAGATGTGCTTGCGATTCCTGGCCAGAGGACTTTGCTGTGTTGCAAAGAATGCGACGGCACCCCCCGTCAGGATGTTCGACTCAGACATAGCTCCCCCGTGCGGGCAGTCACTGGCCGAACACGCCAGCCAGAAAATGACAAACGGGAATTCTAATCGGCTATCCTGAAAAAACAAAAGTGCCTGGCACCCTACTTCGATTCACCCTCCCAGCGAATCGTCACCTCGCGCCGCCCCCAGGCGCGAGCCTTTTTCACGTTCTCGCCCATGTAAATGTCGATCTTCTGGTTCCACCGCGGGTGCATCTTGTCGAGCACCACATAGCGCCCGTCGAGCCCCTCGATGGTCACCTCGGCGCCTTGCACCAGACCAAGGTCGAGCAGGTCGCGGGAGACGGCGATGGCTTTCATCCCCGGCACCAGGGTGTCGCCCCAGGCGGCGATGTTGGGCGTGTCGTCGGTCTCGCCGGGTGACGAGGTGTAGGCGGTCGCCGTCACGGTGAGGGCGCGCTCGTCGTCACCGCAGGCAGCGCAGAGCGCGGCGATCATCAACACGGCAAGGCGGCGGACGGGTGGCATGGGGGGCGCGGCGAGAGTGGGCGGGCACACGCTAGCGCAAACCGCGGGTCGGCGCCAAGCCCCCTCAGGCCAGCCCGAGCCGGCGCAGCAGCGGCCGCCAGCAGGTCGTGGCGATCTTGCGAAAGCCTGAGGGTTTCGGGTGCAGCTCGTTGGCCCAGTGTTTGTCGGCCAGCGTGCCGACACTGTCGACACGCCAGATACGTGCCGGGTCGATCGCCACCATCGCCAGCAGCTCGGCCGAGAAGCGGTCGATCAGGTAATTGATGCAGGCTTGCTGCAGGGCGGCCGGCACCCTGGCATCGTCCAGCGCCGGCTTGAGCCAGGCGCTTTTCTTGCCGAACACGCCGCGCCCGCTCGGCCGGGCGTAGTCGTAGTTGTGCAGCAGGATGTGCGTGCCCGGCGGCGTCGAGGCCATGATCTGGCCGATCAGCGTGCGATAGCTGGCCATCATCTTGCCCATCAACCAGTCCAGCGTGCCGCTGCTCGCCCCCGTGCGGAAACACGCCGCGGCCGTGGTGGCCTGGGCGCAGTCATCGTTGAGCAAGGGGCGCAGGTCGTTGAAGCCGGCAAAGTCGTTGCCGCCACCGCTGATGAACACCGCCGACAGCGCGCTGCCGTGCAGCCGCAGCGCCTCGCGCACCGCCTTGCGATACTTGCCCTCGACATAGTCGAAGGCCTCCGCACCGTTGTTGCCAAGCACCAGCACCGTGTGCTGCTTCCTGGCCACCAGGCGGCCGAGCCGGGTGATCAGCGAGCCGCCGGGGAAGGGATACCAGAACCACGAGTCCCCGATCGCCAGGATGGAGGGGTACAGGCCATCGCGCTGCATGGCGCGCCAGTCCCAATAGACGTTCTCGTCGTTCATCCCCGGCCTCCCCGGCGCGCCATGCGCCAGCCCGCGCTTTGAGCATAGTCGCTGGGCGCGGGCGTGG
>JAWKYX010000033.1:0-41210 GCA_041396265.1 Rhodocyclaceae bacterium | reverse complement strand
TCGTCGCCCCGGCATCGACCACCGCCGCGCCCTGCGAGAGGATGCGTACGTCGCCGCCGGCGGTGCTGCGCTCCTGCACGCTGCGCCGGATCTGGCTCACATAACCCGACAGGTTGGCCACGCCGAGCCGGCCGCTCGGCGCGCTGCGCAGGTCGAAACTCACCGCTTGCCGATAGAGCACGCCGCTGCGCTGCAGGGGCGCATCGGCCAGTTCGGCGCTGACCAGCTTGGCCCCGATCTGGTTGCGCGCCGCGCTGACCTGCGCACCCGGCGCATTCACTCCGCCCTTGAGGCCGGCCACGTCGATGCGCGCGCCCGAGGCGATCACCACCCGGGCATCGTTGCCGGCCGCGTTGGTATCGAGCACATCGGCGGCGCTGAAGTCGACCAGGTCGATCGGCGTCAGCGGCAGGTTGCCGACGGCGGCCGAGTCGATCAGCGTCTGGATACCGGAGAACGGGCTCCAGCCGGCCATGGCGATCATCGACACCACGCCCGACGGCGCGGTGATGCGGGCGCCGTCCTCGAGCAGGATCTTGTTGCCGGTGATCGACACGCGCGATGTCGGCGCACTCACCGCGTCGAGCAGGGTGTCCGCAGCGCTGTTCTCCACCGCCACCTCCACCCGTGCCGTTCTGCCCAGGGTGACGCGACCGGCCCGGTTGGCATAGGCGTAGTCGAAGGCCCCCGAGGTGGTGTCGGTCTTGGCCTTCACCGTGTCGCGCCCCTGCAGGAAGATGCTGCCGGCACCGGTTGCACCGCTGCTCGATCTGAGCGCGCCGTCCACCTGGATGGCATAGGCCGCCACGCTGATGTTGCCGCGGTTGGCGATCACCTCGCCCAGCGCATCGATGGTCACCTTGCCGTCACCCCGGCTGGCGCCCGTGGCCAGGTTGGGGGCGAGCGGATCGACCTCGACCAGGATGCCGCGCAGATTTTCGTTCTCGCTCGCCGCCAGATACACCTTGGCGCCCGCGGCCAGCACCGCCTGCCCACCGTCGGCATTGACCGTCCCCGCCACTTCCACCGTCGGCGCCAGCAGCATCACCCGGCCACCGTCGACGCTGTTGATCGTCGCGCCCTGGCCGACCACCACCTTGGCCGCCTGGAACACGCTCTGCGCATCGCCCACGGCGCCGCCGTCGTAGTTGGCATTGTCGAGAAAGAAGGCGGCCTTCGAGCCGGCCGTCTTGTTGGCCAGGAAGCCATCGATGAAGTCGTCGTCGGCGATGTTCAGCGCCGAGGCCACCAGGCCGCCGACGTTCACCACCGCGCTGTCGCCGAACAGGAAGCCGTTGCGGTTGATCAGATAGACCTGCCCGTTGGCCTCGATACGTCCGAAGATCTGGCTCGGATTGCTGTCCCAGATGCGGTTGAGGATGGCCGCCGTCGACGAGGGCTGCACGAACTGCACCGTGGCGTCGGCACCGACGTTGAACTGCGACCAGTTCACCACCGCCTTGTCCGAATATTGCTCCACCCGCATGTGGTTGCCGCTCACCACCGGTGCCGACACCGCACCGCGGGCGACGAAATCGGCCCGCGGCACCGGCAGCGTGTTGCGCCCCGGAGCCGCCGCCGCCGGCAGGGCCAGCAACGCCAGCAGCGCCGCGGCCACGCCGCGCGCCCGAGCCGACGCCCGTTTGCCCTTGGCCGCCGCACACTCCGGCACCGCCTGCCAGGCCTGTGCCGACTCGTTGAACACCAAACGGAACATCGCTCGATTCATCACATCACCCCATCACCGCGCCGGCACACCTCGGCCGCACGCGCTCTATTCGCCCGGCCCGCGGCCGGATCAGAAATCCACACCGACGCTCACATGCAGGCGCTTGGCGTCCTTTTTCGTATGCGTTCCGGCACGCAAGGCCTGCGCGAAATCCACACGCGCGTTCAGGGACTTGCCTGCACGGGCGCGTAGCCCAAGCCCGGCGCTGGCCAGCACGGTGCTATCGACCTGCCCCGCCAGCGCCTCCTGGGTATGCACCCAGCCGGCGTCGTAGAACACCAGCGCGCTGACCGCCACCGGCCAGGCGGCCGGCGTGAGTACGGGCGTATTCAGCTGCAGGCCAAGGCGCGCACCGTCATCGCCGAGCACCTCGGATTCGAGATAACCACGCACCGAGTCGCGGCCACCGATGCTGAACTGCTCGCTGGAGATCAAGGGGCCACTGGCAAACTGGGTGTCGAGCGCACCCTCGAACTGCCATTTGCCGAAACGCTGGCGCAGCCCCAGTTCGAACTGGCCCACGGCGAAGTTGCGCCGGGCACCGGCGCGGCGGCATTCGAACTGGTCCACCGTGGCGATGTCGTCGCAATTGACCTGGTTGCCGGTCAGGCCGCGCAGACCGAACACGGTGCCGGCGCCAAAGGTCCAGGTGCGCGACTCACCCGGCAGCACGGCGTTGTATTGCAGCGAAAACGGCGTGTAGACCACCGGCTTGTCACTGGTGTCGGCACCGACCAGGCCGCTGGCCTCCTTCAGGTGCTTGTAGTCCACCCCCGCCGTCAGGGTGTGGAACAGGCCGCTGTTGCGCGCCGGCAGCGGTACGCTGAAGCGCAGGCCGAGGGTCGTGCCGCGGCCCTGCGAACCAAAGTCCTGCGCGGTCACCACGTCGCTGTCGGACTGCACTGCCAGCAGGGTCAGGCGCTTGCCGTCGTCACCCACCGGCAGCGAATACACCAGCGAATAGACCGACACCTGCGCCGGATCGAGCGGCGAGTTGATGAAGCGCAGGCCGAGGCTGTGCTGGCGCTGCCACAGGTTGTCGTAGCGCAGCGCCGCTTCGAGCCGGCGCGGCGAGGTGTCCGCGCTCTGGCGGTTCGACAGCGCCAGCGAGCCGTGCAGCGGCAGTTGATCTTCGACCTGCAGCTCGACTTCCATCTTGCCGGGGTTGCGCCCGGGGCGCAGGATCGGCGTCACGCTCATGTCGGCGCGGCGCTGCAGTTGCGCCAGTTCGGTCTGCAGCGAGGGGAAGTGCGGCACCGCCCCCGGCGCCACCGAAGGCGTCTCGGCGCGGATGGCGCTCGGCAGGTTGTAGGCGGCGCCCTTGACGCGCAGGCGCTCGACTTCGCCTTCGGTCACCCGGAAGGTGAATTGCGCAAGATCGCCCTTCGCCAGCTGAAACGACACCGGCTGCACCACCACCGACAGATAGCCCTCCGCCTCGTAGGCCCGCGCCAGCGCGTCGCGGGCGGCGCCCACATCCGCCTCGCTGCGATCGGGGCCCAGATGCGGATAGATGGCCTGCTCGACGGCCAGCGCCGGTAGCACCGTGTTGCCTTCGACACGGATCTCGCTCAGCGTGAATCGCGCCGGCAGCGGCACCTGCGCAATCGCGCCCGTCGCACCCAGGCAAAGCACACCGAAGCACACAAGGGTTTTCCAGTTCAGCCAGGTCATGGTTTTTGTCGTCGTTCCGTCGGGCATTCCGCCCGCCCCGTCGCCGTGACATCGGTCACGGCTGCATATTTCGTCAAATGACAAGGAGCCTCTTCACGAAAAGAGGCTCCTTGCAGCGCCCGCCGAAGCGGGCGCTTGTTCTACGAGAACGGGTCGTCAAACCCGGACCGCAGCATGCAATTACAGGTACTCGTTCAGCGCACGGCAGTTGTTGCCGCCGTTGGTGGCGCGGCCGATCACGCTGCCCAGGCCGGTGTAGAAGGTGGTGCCGTGCGGCACGACGAAGATGCCGGCCTTCGGCGCGGTGTCGTTGCCCAGTTCGGCCACCAGGGCGTCGAGGGCGGTGCGCTGGTCGGGCGAGGTGATGCTGTTGTCGGTGCTGTAGTGCATGACCATTTCCATCACGAAGCCATACTCCATCTCGACCGAGCTGGCACGCTGGGCGGCATCGGCGTGGAGCGCCGCGCCGTCGAGCTTCAGCCACTGCCAGTTGTCGGTGGCCTTCGGCAGGTTCTCGGACGACACCACGCCGATACGGAACTGGCGACCAGCACCGGCAGACGCGCCGTCGGCCAGGCAGTTCTTGACGTCGGAGGTGCCTTCGTTCTCGATCACTTCGTAGCGACCGGAGTCGTCGAGTTCAGCCGCCGGCTCTTTGCCGGCCACGGAGCAGTTCTTGCCGAGGAAGTAGGCATTGGACGAAGCCTGGGTGCCCGAAGTCACCACACGACGGCAGACGATCGTGTCTTCGGTCGAGCCGGCACCGGCGTGAATCGAGGTGTCGTAGGCGCCCAGGTCGAGCACTTCCCAGCCGTAGTAGTCACCCAGCGCCACTGCACTGGACTTGGCCACCAGGGTGGCGTATTCGGTGCGGGAGATCGACGGGGTGCACTCGGGGGCGAAGTTGCCGGCCACGCAGGCGCCGGTGTTCAGGCCCTGGGCGGCCTGCAGGGCATACCACAGCGGCAGTGAGGCGGCGATGCCGAAGGACTGGGCGGCCAGGGCCGGCTTGGAGACGATCTGGGCCAGATTCACACCAGCCGGGGGATCGGTATCCAGCACGTCCTGGAACAGGGCCTTCTCGACGTCCGACAGGCCGCCATTCGAGCGACGGGCCTCGACGGCGCAGCCGGTGTAGCTCAGGCCGCCGTCGGTGGAGGCGCAACCGGCGAAGTCGGTGCGCACCGTGGTGTTCTGCTGGGCCACATTGGTGCTCATGCCGAGGATGGAGGTCAGCGAACCGCCGGACACGGAGTGGAAGACCACGAAGGGCTGGCCCTTCCAGCTGGCCGGATAGCCGGCGGCCGAGGCTTTCATGGTGCAGCCGTAGGCGTTGCGGTCCTTGTCGGCGGTAAGGGTGACCTGCTGGTCGGCGCAGGCGGCGGCCAGCGCGGTCTTGACGGTGGCCTTGGTGGCGGAGGCACCGGTCATGTCGATATAGCGGCCGGCGGCCACGGCGGCGCTCAGCTGGGCCGGGGACACGGCGGCAAAGGCGGGAGCGGCGGCAGCGGCGGCCACGGCCAGGGCGATCATCTTGAGCTTCATGGAAATTTCCTCAGGTCGAAATCGAAAGGGGGTCGATCAGCGCGCGGCGCGCTTGCGGGCAATGGCACCGACCAGGCCCAGACCGGCCAGCAGCATGGCGTAGGTCTCGGGCTCGGGCACGGCGGCCACGGTATAGCTCAGCATGCCGTCGGCGCCCTGGCTGAAGCTGCCAGCAAAGGCCATGACGTCGGCAGCGGCGGCACCGGCGGTGCGGCCCGAGGCGGCCACGCCCTGGAAGCTGTAGAAATCGACGGCGTCGCCAACGGCCGCGGTGGAAGCGAAAGGAACGAAGCCGTTCCAGTCGGCCTTCATCTTCGTGCCCTGATACGCAGTCGTGCTATCGGAAAAGTTGGCACCATCGGCGACCGAGGCGTGATTGCCAGCCAACTCGCTGGCAACGACGAAGTCAGCCACTTCGGCCATGTTCCGCACTTGCGCATTGGTCAGCGCCGTCGAACCCGAGGCAACCGTCGAGAAGAACTTGTGATCCTGATAGTTGGTGCCCGTGACGTCCCCGGCAAAGACCATGAAGGTCGCGCCCGACAGGCTCGGTGCAATCTGCGCCCAGGTCGAGGCGTAGGCGCCGCTGGTCAGGTCCCAGGACTGGCTCAGGTTGCCGTTGAAGCTATCGGTCGCCGGGCCCAGGTCGAACAGGGCGGAGACGGAATCGTTGGCGTTCCAGATCGACAGCAGCAGCGAACCGCCACCGGCTTCGGTGAAGTCGACGATTTCGGCGTGTGCCGCACCGGCCATGGCGACGGCGGCCGCGGCCACCAGCGCTTTCATTTTGAAGTTCATGCTCTAACACTCCTTGCGTTGAATCGGGTTTGGTCGGGAGAGGGGTCCCGGCTCCATGTCGAAGCCGGATGCATTGTCTCGGTCGCGTTTTACGTCCCGGTACCGCGCCGAAGCGGCGTTGGTAGGCTGAACGAACTAGCGCCATGCGCCGGGTGACCGACCAACGCATTCTGGGCAGCCGAGGTGTCGGGCGTGCTGCGACAGATGACGGGGGATATCGTCCGAACGGACTATGGCGGCGGCCGGGCGGACCACCGGCAGCAGCTCAGTGGCTGCGCACCTCGCGGCCTTGGCCGCTGCCGAGCAGGCCGATGGCGACGGCCTTGGCCACCGCCTGGGCGCGGTTGCTCACATCGAGCTTGCGCAGGATCTTCTGCACATGGTTCTTGACCGTGAGTGGGCTGATGTCGAGGATCAGGCCGATCTCGGCGTTGGTCTTGCCGTCGCGCACCCAGCCGAGCACCTGGATCTCGCGCTCGGACAGCACCGAGGCCGGGCAGTCGGCCACCGCGCATTCGCTGTCGAGCATGCGCATGGTGGCCATGTAGAGATGGGGCATGAGCAGGTCGGCAAAGTAGCGTTCGCGCGCGCCCACCGGGCGGTCGAGGCCGAGAAAGGCGAAGAAGGCCCCGCAGGCGCCACGCACTTCGCGCACGCCATGGCACAGGTTGTTGCGGTAGCTCATGCGGTGAAGCATGGGGTGCAGGCTGCCGGATTCGCTGCCGTCGTCACTGATCGCGATGGGGCCGCGATCGACAGAGCTCCAGTGCGACAGCAGCGGGGCGATGAAGCCGCGCACCGGGTCGCGGGCGACCGGCTCGAAGTCGTCCGGGAGGGTGGCGCGGGAGAACACGTCGTTGCGCAACTGCAAGGTGCCCAGATCGCCGGTGGCGCACACCAGCGTCTCGTGCGGGATGAAGCTCTGCAGCGTGCCCTGGGCCCACAGGAAGAACTGGAAGCGCTTGTTGATCTTGATCGAGGTGTCGATCAGGAACACCAGGCGTTCGCGGTCTTCACTCGTCAAGTTGACGACATCGGTCACTCGACTGCCTCCCGGCTGAAATGGCGTGCCTAGCGTAGCCGCGGCATATGACAGGCCGATGCGTGTCGATTCGACGATCGGCCGACCCGATCATTTGACGCGCACCGTGGCCGCCGTGTCGGCACCGGCGGCACGCAAGAGCTCGCCAACGGCCTGCTGGCGATACAGTCCGGCCCAGAAAAACGCGGTGCGCCCTTCGCCGTCCCGGGCATCGACATTCATGCCGTGCGCCAGCAGCTGGCGCACCATGACCACATCGCCGCACGCGGCGGCCATGCTGAGGGTGTGGTGACCGTGCCTGTCGGCCAGCGTGGGATCGGCGCCAGCCGCGAGCAGGGCGTCGACGATAAGGGCATGACCGAGTCGCGCGGCGTTGACCAGCGGCGGTGCGCCATCGGCGCTCTTGCGGTCGGGGTCGGCGCCGTGGCGCAGGAGCTGTTTGACAACACGCGCATGCCCGCGCAGGGCCGCAATGCCGAGCGGGGTGAAGCCCGACTCGCCACGCTGGTCGGGGTCTGCGCCGGCAACCAGCAGCTTGCGCACCACTTCGGCCTGTCCGTCGGCTGCCGCCAGGGCCAGCACACCACCACGCAGTTCGCCATCGCGCACATTGGGGTTGGCGCCGGCCTTGAGCTGCTCAATCACGGCCGGCCAGTCGCCGCGGCGGGCCGCCGCCAGCAGCGCCAGCGAGGCGGTCTCGGCCGGCGCCGGCAACCAGGCATTGGCGGTCAGGCGGATGGCCTCGAAGGCTTGCCTGTCGGGCACCGGCTGGCCGCGCATCGGCTCGGGCGCGGTCACAAACGCGGCATACTCGCGGGGGATGTCGTAGGCGTGCACGCCGAGGCTGGTCACGCTCGCCGCAATACAGATCAAGTGGCGCATGATCACCCTGTTGAAGCGCATCAAAGCCGTTGACGATAAGCGCGCTGTCTTTCAGGGCGATGCACCGCCAATGCGCCGAACGGACTATCGCCGGCAGCGCCATCAGTCGTCGTGGTCGAATACCCCGGGCCGGGCGCCGCGCGCTTGCTGCACATCGGGCGCCAACGCGCCTGTCGGCCGTGCCGGCGCCGCAACGCTGGCGCTCGGACGAAACACCCACTCGCGCACGGTCTTGGCCTCAGCGGCCGATTCGCCCAGCTCGGGCGGCAGATCGGCGCGGCGAAACGGCACAGCATCGCTGAGGCTGTGGATGCCGACGATGCGCCCGTCCTCGCGCGCCAGCCCCCACTCGGCCCGACCGGTCATCGGGTCGCGGTAGATGCGCCGCAGGTGACGCACGGGCGTGGGAAAGCGGCGGTCGTCGAGCAGCACCGCCAGGTCAGCCGGCCAGGTCTTGGCGGCCTCGGGCGAGGCGTCGTGGTAATGGCGCAGGGCGCGCGCCATCTCCACACCAACCGCCAGCAGTTCGGCCTCCTTCTCACGCTGGGCGCGCGCCTGCCAGGTCTGCCCGGTGCCGGCCATCAGCAGGCCAACGCCGGCAACCAGGAACAGCACCAGCAAATAGGTATAGCCGCCCTCGCCCCGCCGCATCGCCGTCACCAGCCGCCGTAGGGCTCGCCCGCCCCGCTGCGGATGTTCCACACCCCACCGAGCGGATCGTCCGGCGGCGGCTCCACCACCCAGGTGGCCACGCTCTCGGTGATCGGGTCTTCGGGGATGGCGCGCAGATAGCGCTTGTCGACCAGGTCGTCGAGCGTTTCAGGGGCGCGGCCAACATCGGCGGTGTATTTGTCGATCGCATCGCGCACCACCGCCAGTGTCTGACGCAGGCTGTTCTCGCGGGCGCGGTCGAGGTGGTCGAAATAGCGCGGCGCGGCAATCGACAGCAAGGTGGCGATGATCGCCATCACCACCAGCAGTTCGATCAGGGTAAAGCCGCGATGGCGGCGGCGCTCGGCAGGCATCACCACTCCCGGTAGGGCAGGCCGTTGAGGCCGGTTTTCTCGCTCAGCGAGTAGACGTCGAACACATCGTCGCCCGGCGCCGGCGCATCCGGCGGGCTTTCGTAGCTGCGCAGCCCCCAGGTCTCGTCGGCGGGGGTGTCGATGTCGGGGTAGAACGGGTCGCGTGGCACGCGGCGTAAAAAGTAGATCAGCTTCGGCTCGGCCGACTTGATGTCCGCCACTCCGCCCGCCAGCACCCGCAGCGACGGCGGGTAGCCCGAGGCATCGGCCTGTCGCTCGATCTGCCCCGCGTCGCCCGCCGCCTTGTAGGCGTCGATCGCATCGCGAATCTGCCGCACGGCCACCCGCAATTCAGATTCCTTGGCCCGCTGCGCGCTGATCTGCGCCAGCGGCAACACCGTCGCCGCCAGGATACCGACGATCGCCACCGTCACCACCAGCTCGATCAGCGTGAAGCCGCGGCAGCGCGCGTGACGCGCCGCAGCGCACCGCGCGGTCGAATCGTCAACGCGCCCGTCGGGCACGGGGCCGGCCTGCGCCGACCCTGGCGGGTTGCAACCCGCCCTACAAGGGCGGCGCGGATCACGACGCGCCGCCCCCTCGGGGGGCTGCGAACGCAGTGAACGTGAGGGCCTCTCTCCACTCACGGCTTGATTGTCAGGTTCACCGCGCCCGACGGCGACACGGTCTCGGTCTGGCCATCGCGCTCGATGCTGGCCGACACCGGTGCAATGCGCACCATGCCGATGCTGCCGGGGCGGGTGCTGAACGATGCGCTGGTCGACACCGTGTCCTGCCCGGCCGGGATGGTCACGGTGACGGTGCCCGGCGTGGCCGCACCCGCCGCTTCGATACGGCCCGGGTCGTATTGCAGGGTGACCTCGCCGCCGGCAATGGCGCCGCCGCCGCTGATGGCGATGCTCACTTCGACCGAGCCGCCGGCGGTGACTTCGGACGGGCCGCTGACACTCACCGCGAGCGGTCCGGCGGACGGCTCGGGGGGCTCGGGTTCAAGCTCGCCCTCGTCCGGCGCTGCGTCCCCCGGATTGACCGCCTCGGGCGCCGCGGCGGCCCGCGCCGCGAGCGCTTGCGCCCGGCGTTGCGCCATGCGCGCGGCCAGCGCTGCCGGCCCGTTGCCACCGAGCACCGGCGAGTTGTCACCCGACAGGCTCAGACTACCCGGCGCGGTCGGCCGCAGGCTGAGCGGCTCGGCGCCGATATTGGTCTCGGTGCCGGCCGACATCTCGGCCCGCGCCACCGTCGGCACCAGCACGTTGCGGATCACCCGCGGGGTGATCAGCAGCACGATCTCGGTCCGGTTATTGGTGTCTTTCTGGCTCGAAAACAGCCGGCCGATCAGCGGGATGTCGCCCACCCCCGGCACCCGGTTGCCGACCGAGCGGTCTTCTTCCTGCAACAGCCCGGCGAGGATCTGCGTTTCACCATCCTTGAGCCGCAGCACGGTGGCAGCGGTGCGCGTCCCCACCTGATAGGCCAGCGAGGCCGACGGGCCGGTCACCTCCTTGACGATGTTGCTCACCTCCAGCCCCACCTTGATCTCCACATCGCCCGACAGCAGCACCTGAGGTTTCACGTCGAGCTTGAGGCCCACGTCAAGATAGGTAACCGAGGCCGACACGCCGACGTTGGCGGTGGCGGTGGTGGTGAACACCGGCAGCTTGTCGCCGATGTGGATCTTGGCCTCTTCGTTGTTCTTGACGCGGATGCGCGGATTGGCCAGCAAGCTGGTGTCGCCGTCTTCCTGGCGCAGATTGAGCAGCAGCGCCGGGTTGGCCACATAAGGGCGCAGGTCGCCACGGTTGCGCAGGTCGACCACGCCGCTGGCCAGGGTGCGCGCCACGCCGGTGCCATCGAGCGCGCCCAGGCCGACCTGGTCGGGGAAGTCGAGGCCGAGCTCGATCACCTTGTTGCGGCTCACCTCCAGCACCTCAACCTCGAGCATCACTTCCGGCTCGGCCACATCCAGCGAGCCGAGCAGGCGCTCGGCCAGCGCCACCGCCTCGGGCGTGTCCTTGATCACCAGCAGGCGCAGCTTCTCGTCGGCGAACACGTCGCGGCTCTTGGTCAGCGTGCGCACCAGCGCCTGCGCCTGCTTCACGTCCGCGTTCGACAAGTAAAAGCTGCGCGTGACCAGTTCGCGATACTCCTTGGTCTTGGCCGGCGTCGAGGGGTAGATCAGCACCGAGTTGGCGTTGAGGATCTTGCGCTCGATCTTCTGCGTGGCGGTGAGTAGCTGCAGCACCTCATCGACCGTGCTGTTGCGCACGAACAGCGTCACCTTGGCCTCGGCCCGCACATCGCGGTCGAACACGAAGTTGAGCCCTGCCGCCCGCGACAGCGCCTCGAACACGATACGCAGCGGCGCATCGCGAAACTCCAGCGTCACCGGTTTGGCGAAAGGCCCGCGCAGGGCCACGTCGGGCGCCGGGTTGGCCTCGGCCAGCGCCGCCTGGATGCGCCCGTCGAGCGCGCGCGCCAGCGCATTGCCGGGGTCTTCGGTCAGCACTCGCGCCACCTCCGCGCGTGCGGCCAGCGCGTCGCCAGCGACAAACGCCTGCTCGGCCTCGACCAGCATGGCGGCGTGGCGCTGGCCGCGCGCCAGGCGCTGCTTGCCGGCCGCAGCCCGCGGGTCCTGCGGCGAGAAACCGAGCACTTCGTCGTACAGCCGGTAGGCTTCATCGGTCTGCCCGGCCAGGGCGGCCCGCTCGGCGGCGGCCAGGCGCTGCAGTGTCACGCGTTCGCGCTGGCGCAGGTAAAAGGCGCGCAGCTCGCGGTTTTGCGGCGCGGCGGCCACCGAGGCTTCAAGCCGCGACAGCGCGCCAATTTCGTCGCCACCGGCCAGCTCGGTGCGCGCCTGGTCGATGGCCGGGTTGCTCGCACAGCCGGCCAGCAGCAGGGCCGCGGAGAGGATCAGCAGTCGAGGGATGCGGGCAGGCAGGGTCATGGGGCAGTCGCCAGTTGAATGCGTTGGATTTCTTTGAGCGGCAGATAGGTCAGCGTCACGGCGGCGTCGTCGACCGCGTCGATGCGATAGCGCCCGATCACCTCGCCCACACGGGCCATGACTAGACGTTCGCCCTCGAGCAGGAACAGGGTCCGCGCGCCGTCGGCGTCGATCAGCGAGCCGGCATAGGTGTAGGGCACGGCCGGCGCGCGCGGCCGGGGTGGGGCGATGCGCGCCGTCTGGCGGGCCGAGGGCGGTGGCGGCGGCAGGCCGAACACCGAGGGCGCTTCGGCAGCAAAGCTCGGCCGCTCGGCCGCCAGCGCAGCGAGGTCGGTACGCGCCACTGCGGCGGGCCGCGATGCCCGTGCCGGCGCGCTGCGCACCTCGGCCGCGGCCGGGGCGGGCGCGTCGGTGTCCACCGTCGACGCCCACCAGGTGGCCGCCAGCGTCGCTGCCAGCGCGCCCCACAGGCCGAGTTGCCGTTTGTTGAGACTCATACGCCGCCCCGCACGAACACCGACAGCCGCACGTCGGCGCTCACCTGGCCGTCGGCGGCGCGCTCGCGCTTGATCGACAGTTGCTCGACGGCCGCCCCCGGTTGCTCGGCCAGCACCTGGCCCAGCCAGGCGTAGAGATCGTCGAAGCGGCCCTGCATCGGCAGCGTGGCCGTCACCCGCACCAGCGGCGTGCCCGACACCAGCGCGCTGCGGTAGTCGCCACGCTCGGGCAGCAGGCCGTGGTCAGCGGCGGCGGCGTGGATCTGCGCCAGCACGGCAGACAGCTCGGAGGCCGGGGCAAAGCGCGCATAAAAGGCGGCGAGCTGGCCGCGATCGCTCAGCACGGGGGCCACCGGCGCCGCCGCCACCTTGAGCAGGCTGGCGCGCTCGCCGGCCAGCGCTTCGGCCCGCGCCGCCTGCTCGCCACCGGCCGACAGCCCGAAGGCCAGCGCAAAGGCCAGCAGCGCCACGCCGAGCGCACCGGCCCAGCCGGCACGCATCACCGCGCGCATCAGGCGTTCGCGCCAGCGTTCGAGGCGGGCGGCATCGATCGGCATCATCGGCGCTCCCAGCGAGCGTTGAGATTGAAGACAAAGCGGCCGCCCTGCTGCTCGTAACTCACCAGCTCGACGGCGTCGAGCGTATCGGTCGCTTCGAGCTGGCCGAGGAAGCCAAACATGCCGTCCAGGCGGCCCGCCTCGGCCGACAGGCTGACGGTGCCGCGCACGGCATCGGGCGCCACCGCCAGCACCGCCACGGCATCGCCGGCCGCCGCGTCCACACTGGCGAACAGGGCCGGCCAGTCGCGCCCCAGTTGCGCGGCCAGTTGCAGCGCCGGGGCGGCCTCCTCGGCGCGCACCGGCACCTCGGGCAAACTCACCACATGGCGGCGCTCGCGCTGCAACTGATGGCGCAAGCGCTCGACGATCTGCTCGCGCTCCTGCAGGTCGGCGCGACGCAGCAGGAAGTCATTGACCTCGAGCATCGCCATGGCCAGCCCGAGCGCCAGCAACACCCAGCCCAGCAGGCCGGGCCAGCGGCGCCG
This sequence comes from Rhodocyclaceae bacterium, assembly GCA_041396265.1. GTDB lineage: Bacteria > Pseudomonadota > Gammaproteobacteria > Burkholderiales > Rhodocyclaceae > Nitrogeniibacter. The sequence goes on along the minus strand of JAWKYX010000033.1, from coordinate 28,008 downwards.
GCGGGCGAAGTCGAGGGCGATCGGTGACGGGCTCATGCGGCCGTCTCCAGCACCACCGGCTGCCAGCCATCGGGCGCCGTCGGCGCGCTGCCGAGCGCATACAGCACGCCGACGGGCGCGGCCTCGCCGGTGGCGCACAGCTGGGTGAGCATGCGGCGTGGTGCCTCGGCGTCGCCCGCCGCCACCATCTGCGAGCGCAGCGCGGTCCATTGGCCGGCCCGCCACACGCCGAGCGTCAGCCGCCCATCGGCCGCGCACAGCAAGGCACCGTCGGCGGCCGGGCAGTGCCGGTGCAGCCGGTTGAACTGGGCGATGAACGCGCCAGTGAAACTCGTGAGACTCGCCTTGCGCGCCGCGAGCAGGCCGTGCAGGCCGTCGATCAGCGCCGTGGGCGCGGCACAGACGATGCGTGCGTCGTCGACCGGGTCGGTATCCATGGCGATCGTCCAGGCCGCCATGTCGATACCGTGCACGGTCTTGAACTGATGCGCCAGCCAGGCCTCGCGCTCGCGCCGGGCACGCACCGCCGCCGGCCAGCGCACCACGAGGTAGCGCAGCCAGTGGTCGGCCACGCAGACACTCACCTTGGCCCGCAGCGGCAGTTGTTCGGCCAGCGCAGCGGGCCAGGGCTGTGCGCCGCTGGCCAGCGCCAGCCGCTGCGTGTGGCCACCGACGGCCAGCTCGCAGGCCTCGGCGTGCAGGTGCAGGCGCACCGGTTCAGCCCAGAAGCGTGACACGGTTCAGCTCCTGCAAGGTGGTGTCGCCGGCGGCGACCAGCGCGGTGGCGGCGTCGCGCAGGCTCACAAAACCGCGCGATGCGGCCAGCGCCTTGAGCGCGCGCACCGGGGCGCGGGTGACGATCAGTTCACGGATCTCGTCGTCGAGGATCAGCACCTCGGCAATCGCCCGCCGCCCCTTGTAGCCCGAGCCGCGGCACTGGCCGCAGCCATGGCTGGCGCGAAAGCGGAAGGCACTCACATCGTCGAGCCGCGACTCGGCCACCTGCGCCGGGTCCGGCGTGATGTCATCGACGCAATGCGGGCAGTTGATGCGGATCAGCCGCTGGGCCACCACGCCGTTGAGCGCGGCGACCAGGTTGTGCGGGTCGATGCCCATGTGGGTGAAACGGCCGATGACGTCGAACACGTTGTTGGCGTGCACCGTGGTGAACACCAGGTGGCCGGTAAGCGCCGCCTGCACGGCGATCTCGGCGGTTTCGCCATCGCGGATCTCGCCGACCATGATCTTGTCCGGATCGTGGCGCAGAATCGAGCGCAGGCCACGGGCGAAGGTCAGGCCTTTCTTTTCATTCACCGGAATCTGCAGCACGCCGGGCAACTGGTATTCGACCGGGTCCTCGATGGTGATGATCTTGTCCAGCCCACGGTTGGTCTCGGCCAGCGTGGCATACAAGGACGTGGTCTTGCCCGAGCCGGTCGGGCCGGTGACCAGCAGCATGCCGTAGGGCTCGCTGGCCAGGCGCCGCAAGGTGGCACGCACGGCGTCGTCGAAGCCTAGCGTCTCCAGCGACAAGCCGGTCATCTCCTGCGTCAGATGCTCCTTGTCGAGCACCCGCAACACGGCGTCTTCACCATGGATACTGGGCATGATCGAGACGCGGAAGTCGATCTCCCGCCCCGCCGCCTGCGCCTTGAAGCGCCCGTCCTGCGGCACGCGGCGCTCGGCGATGTCGAGCTCGGCCATCACCTTGATGCGCGAGATCGCCTGCTCGGCCAGCTCGCTGCCCTGCACGCTGCCCACCCGCGAGAGCACGCCGTCGATGCGGTACTGGATCACCAGCCCGGCCGGCACGCATTCGAGGTGGATGTCGCTGGCGCCCTGCTTGAGCGCATCGTAGAGCGTGGAGTTGACCAGCTTGACCACCGGGCTGGCGTCTTCGCTGATGCGCTTGAGCGACAGGTCTTCGGCCCCGCCGTTGCCCGTGGCGCCGCCGCGCGTCTCCGACAGGCCGGCGGCGCGGCGCACTTCGTCTTCGTGCCGCGCCAGGCAGGCGGCGATGTCGTCATGGTCGGCCAGCGCCACGGCGAAGGCTTCGTCCAGCCGGGCGCCGAGGCCGTCGACCAGCGCGCGGTCGAAGGGGTCGGCCAGCACCAGCAGCAGCGCACCATCGGCCTCGCGCACGGCGATACACTCGCGGCGCAGCGCCTGCTCGAAGGGCATCACGGCAAAATCAGGCGCGAGCAGCATCAGCTCGGCATGGCCCATCAGCGGCAGCCCGAAGGTGCGCGCCAGCCGGGTCAGGCGCGGCGCGGCCTCGGTTTCGATGGCGGCCAGCGCATCGACCATGCGCCCACCGGCGGCGCGCGCGGCGGCCAGCTCGTCGGGCGAAAAGGGCTGGATCTGCGGCGCGTTCATCCCACGCTCTCCGCCAGCTGGAAGATCGGCAGATACATGAGCACCACGATACCGCCGATGGCCACGCCGATGAACAGCATCAGCAGCGGGCCGATCAGGCGGGTCAGCCACTCCACCTGGCGGGCGGTGTCTTCTTCATGGAATTCGGCCGCGCGGGTGAGCATCTCGCCGAGGTTGCCGGCGCGCTCGCCCACGCGCAGCATGCGCAGCGCCACCGGCGTGGCCAGCCCCTGCGCCGCCAGCGTGTTGGCAAAGCCGGCGCCCTCGCGCACCCGGGCAATCGCCTGCTCCAGCGCCATGCGCAGCGTCGGCGTGAGCAGCCCGGCCACCATGCCCAGCGCGGTGACCACCGGAATACCGCCCGACAGCAGCATGCCCAGCGTGCGGTAGAAGCGCGCCAGCTGAAACACCCGCAAGCGCTCGCCGAGCATCGGCAGGCGCCACATCAGCCGCCCCACCGCCGCGGCCGTGGCCGGCTGGCGCACCAGCGCCACGATGCCGATGACCGCCGCCAGCACCGCGCCGGCCACCACCAGCGCGTTGGCCTCGACGAACTGCCCCCACTGCATCAGCAGGCGCGACATCAGCGGCAGGTCGCCGCCCACGTCTTCATAGATATGCGAGAAGCGCGGCACCACGTAGCCGAGCAAAAACAGCACCACCAGGCCGCCGACGCCGAGCAGCAGCACCGGGTAGATGGCCGCGCTCACCAGCTTGCTGCGCAGCGCCTCCACCTGCTGGCGATAGGCAATGAAGCGCGCCACCGCCGGCACCAGATCACTGGTGCGCTCGGCCGCGCGGATCATCGCCACATAAAGATCGGGGAAGGCATGCGGCGCCGCCTCCAGCGCCGCCGACAGCGGGCGCCCCTCGCGCAGCGCCTTGCGGATATCGTCGAGCACGCCGCGCACCGCGGGGCGACTCTCTTTTTCGGCCAGGGCGTCCACCGCCTCGGCCAGCGGAATGCCCGCGCCCAAGAGCGCCAGCATCTCCTGGTTGAACAGCAGCAGCGGAAAGCGCGCCCGCCGCCCGCCCTGGCGCTCGGCCCGCAGCGCCAGCACCGTCAGCCCGCGCGCGCCGGCCAGCTGACGCGCCTCGGCCTCGGTGGACGCCTCGAAGGCCGTCTCGACGACGTCTGCGCCCTGCCCGATGGCCTTGACCCGGTAACGCATCTACCAGTTCACGATATCGGCGGCCTCGCCCTCGCCACCGGGCTGGCCATCCTTGCCAAAGGAAAACAGGTCGAACTCGCCATGCTCGCCCGGCGAACGGTACTGGTAGGGCTTCTCCCACGGGTCGTCCGGCACCGCCTTGCGCAGGTAAGGCCCCTGCCATTTGCGCTCGCCGGCCGGCGCCGTGTTCAGCGCGGCCAGGCCTTCTTCGGTGAGCGGGTAACGGCCCACATCGAGCCGGAACTGGTCGAGCGCCTTCTCCAGCGCATTGATCTGCGCCCGCGCCGTCTGCACCTCCGACTTGCCGATCTGCGAGAAGAAGCGCGGCCCCACATAGCCCGCCAGCAGCCCGATGATCACCATCACCACCAGCAGTTCGAGCAGCGTAAAGCCGGCCTGACGCACCCGCGCACGCACAAACGGCACCGTCGTCGCCGACACCGGTGGCGCGGCACGCAAGGCCGACGCCCCATCCCCGGCGAGGCGGGTTGAAACCCGCCCTATGTCATCCGGCACGCCATCACCCCCCCGTAGGGTGGGTTTCAACCCGCCAAAGCGCGCATCCAAAGGCACACCCGGCCCCCGGGCACGCACCGCCGCGACAAAACCACGCATGGAAGAAAACACAAACCCGATGGGCAAGAAACGCATGAACTCGAACACTCCCGGGCAGGCAGGCTGCCCCACAAAGGCGATCAGAGTAGGTGGGCAATGTGACACCGCGTTGACCTGCCAAACGGTACATCAAACCCCCGTCGAGGTGAAACGCTGCCGTCATCGAACCGCGCCACCATGGGAGCCACATTCACCACCGGACATTGCCCCATGATCGACGATCTCGACCTCGACTTCGCCCTCAGCGGCGTCCGCCGTGCTTGGGTCGGCGAGGAAGTATCCACTACCATCGTTCCCGACACCGATTGGGACATGCCCTATGACGATGCCAACCTCGACCCACTCGACGACGACGGCCCCGCCGCCTGCGATTGGGTCAGCTGAGCGCATCACCCTCCTTGCCGCAGCCAGCCTGCTCAGCGCAGCACTTTGCGCACCGCTGGTCGCACACGCCGACACGCTCTACAGCTTCGTCGACGAGCACGGCGTCATGCACTTTTCCGACAGCCCGGCCTCCGACACCCGCTACCGCCGCATTGCCGGCACCCCGCCCGCCGCCACGACCGCGGGTAAACCCCAACCCCGCCCCGCCCCCGCCGCACTACGCCCCCACATCGAGCACGCCGCCCGCCAGACCGGCCTCGACCCGGCCCTGATCCAGGCCGTCGCCCAGGTCGAAAGCGCCTTCAACCCCAACGCCCAATCCCCCAAGGGCGCGCTCGGCCTCATGCAGCTCATGCCCGCCACCGCCGAACGCTACGGCGTCCGCAAGCCCCCTCGACCCCGCCACCAGCCTCACCTCGGCGGCGCCCGCTACCTGAGCGACCTGCTCCGCCTGTTCAACGACGACCTCAAATTTGGCGCTGGCGGCCTACAACGCCGGGGAGAATGCCGTCATGCGATACGACAACCGGATCCCGCCTTATCGGGAGACGCGGGCGTATGTGCCGAGGTGTTGGCGCGGTATGCAGTGGTGCGGGGCGGGCAGTAGATCAACGACACACAACAGACCCTAAACGGCTATCTTTATGTCATTCTGTCGCACCATCCATCACCCACGAAAGTCGCTCTGGACAGACAATGCTCAACGGCATCGTCCGCCACCGCGGCCAAAGACACCAACGGCTGGCCACGCAGGGCTGCACACCCTGGGCGGCTTAACCGCTCGCCTTCGGCTTCCGACCTGGCTGGGCGCATCACCGGCCTCGACCAGAGCAGCACCGCCTACGACCAGGGCTTCGGCTACGACGCTGCCGACCGCCTCACCAGCTACACCGGCTACCCGGCGCTGCGCGCCTACACCTGAGCACACCAACGCTGGCTTCGCACGAGCGAAACCGCAGGGCGATGATCACCAGCATCACCCATGTGGCCGGCAGCAATCGCATCGCCAAGGTGGGCACCAAACCGTTAGTCTTCGATACGGTGGGCAACCTCAAGGACCGGCAGGAGACAATATCAATTCAGCTACGGCTTTGACAACCGTCTCCGTATGCTCATCGACAAAGCGGATTCAACCAAACAGTATCTTTTTACCCCGACGCCGCTGGCGGCACCACCGCCGTGCGGGCCGTGGCAGCGCCACGCAGTTCGTGGTCAATGGTCTGGGGAAGTCATCCAGGGTAAGCGCCGACCGAGGGCACCACGACCGCCTACGATCCGGCCGGCAATCTGGTCGAACGCACCGACGCGCAGATGCGAAAAGCGTGATTGATCACGACGCTGCCGGCCGGGTTGTCCTGATCCGCTATCTGGACGCCAATGGCGTCGAACAGCAGCGCATCAGCAACACCTGGGACAGCGCCGCCAACGGTGCGGGGCAAATCGGCCTCATGGTGGAGCTTTACGACGCCACGCTCAGTTGGCGATGCAGTGCCTTGGGTCGAGTCAGCAGCCTCACGGCAGCGCAGCGGGGTCACGCACTGAGCCTCGGTGCGCATCTTCCTGACACCGATGACCGGCTCCAAAGCCTCACCTACCCTCCGGCCGCGTCCTGCAGCTGGCTACGACAGCGCCGGGCGCGTAGGCAACCTCCTTCACCCTACCAGATCGCCAACCAACATCGCCCACCACCCTTCCCGGCGACATCGAGGCCATCACCCTGCTCAACGGCATCGTCCCGCCAGCGCGGGCAAGACACCAACGGCTGGCCGCAGGGCTACACCCTGGGCGAGCAACCGCTCGCCTTCGGCTACGACCTGGCTGGGCGCATCACCGGCCTCGACCAGAACGGCACCGCCTACGACCAGGGCTTCGGCTACGACGCTGCCGACCGCCTCACCAGCTACACCGGCTACCCGGCGCTGCGCGCCTACACCTACGACGCCAACGCCAACCGCACGAGCGAAACCCTCGGCGCGATGCTCACCAGCATCACCCATATGATAACGTAACCATCGCTCGAGTGGGCACCAAACCGTTGTGCTTCGATTCGGTGGGCAACCTCAAGGACCGGCAGAGCAATATCAATTCAGCTACGGCACGACGAAAGCCGTCTCCGCATGCTCATCGACAAAGCGGATTCAACCAAACAGTATCTGTATCGCTACGACGGATTCGGGCGGCGCATCAGCAAAATCAGCCAGCCTGACGGGGCGACGGTCCGCTATGTCTACGACAGTGCTCACCACCTCATCGGCGAATACCAAGCCGACGGCAGCCCGATCAAGGAATACCTCTGGCTCGGCGATCACCCGTGGCGGTGATCCACACCAACCCCGACAACACCACCACCGCCTACGCCATCGATACCGACCACCTCGGCACCCCCGCGCCTGCTCACCGACGCCACCCGCACCCCGCTGGCGCTGGACCAGCCCGCCGTTTAGCGAAGTGTTGCCGGAGGATGACCCGTCGGGGCTGGGCGCCGTCACCTTCAATCTGCGCTTTCCCGGCCAGTACTTACGACAGGAGACGGGGCTGCATTACAACTTCAATCGGTATTACGATCCGGGGACGGGGCGGTATGTGCAGTCGGATCCGATTGGGTTGGATGGGGTGGAATACTTTTGTCGGAAATCGCTCTCGTACTCCGATCCGCTCAGGCTGATGAACGTGAAACCAGGCTCAGGCTCGCTCCCAGGCGGGTTTGTCGGTGGCAGACTGGGTGGTGGCGGGGTTGGCGGCGGCGGTTATTTCAGTGGAGGCGGCGGAGCCCGGGGAGCCGCCGGCGGCTCGCGTGGAATCGGTTCCGGCATGGGCCCACGGATTATCGGAGGGGCTGCAGGCGCAGCTGCTGTCGGTAGCGGATCTCGGTCAGGTAGTTCGCAAGCGGAGTGTGAGGCCGACTGCGACGAAGTCTGACTCAAGAGGCAGCACAGTGCGAGGCGTGGTGGAAGACATGACTGGCCGCAACCCAGTGCGTACCGAGTTTGCATGGAGCGAGTTCGGGCTAACTACATTCAATGTATTCAGGACTGCAAGGATTGTGAGGAATGATGGATCAGACTTCGTTGGAACTTGCTCACGATTGCCTAAGGCGGATTGAGAACAGGCGCCGAGGCGATGTTTGACTTGGCTTCGGTCTTCATGAGTCGCGGATAGCAAGAACGTCGACATATTTGGTGGTTGTCGAAGCATTGGCGGCATCAGCGATGAACTCAGGGCTTGACACAGCCAAGGAGTTCTTGAATTCACAGTGGCCCGAAATGAAACCTGCATTTCGGGCCCAGCTACGACGGGTCTCACCGAATTGCGTCGCGACCGGCGGTGGGCGTAGCCCGGCCGAGGGCCATAGGCCCGACGCCGGGGACATCGTGCCGGGCTGGCGATGCTGATCCCGGCTACGGGCACTTCGGCGGCATCCGGTCGATCACCCTGCTCAACGGCATCGTCCTTTCTACCGCGGCGGAAGCCTGGCTGGCCGCAGGGCTACCTTGGGCGAAGCGCCGCTCGACTTCGGCTACGACCTGGCCGGGCGCATCACCGGCCTCGACCAGAACGGCACCGCCTACGACCAGGGCTTCGGCTGGCGACGCGGCCGACCGGCTCACCAGCTACACCGGCTACCCCAGCTGCGCGCCTACACCGACGCGCCAGCCGCACGAGCGAAACCCTCGGCGCGATAATTCACTGCGCGTCACCGGTAATCCCCCAAGCGGCTCCGGAGGCAGAACACCATACTAGCAGCAGGAGGAAGTTCTACGTGAAGAAGTCCCGTTTTTCAGACAGCCAAATCATCGCGATTCTCAAGCAAGCAGAGGGCGGCACACCGGTGCCGGAGCTTTGCCGCGAGCACGGCATCAGCTCCAGCCCACGTTCTACAAGTGGCGCAGCAAGTTCGGCGGCATGGACGCCTCGCTGATGGCCCGGCTCAAGGAGTTGGAGGACGAGAACCGTCGCCTGAAGAAGATGTATGCCGAAGAGCGGCTCAAGGCCGAGATCGTCGGGAGGCTCGAAGAGTGGTGAAGCCATCACCGTCGTGGGATGGCGCAACGGGGCAGTGCGTGACAAAGGCGCTGCAGTGCGCGTGGCCTGCGCTGCGGTTTACATCAGCGGACCTTACCGCGCCACAGGCGAAGCTGTCGGCCGGGAACGAGGAGATTGCAGACCATCTGATCCGCCTGACGCCACAACCAGCGCAACTGGGGTTTCGGGCTGTGCTTTCTGTATCTGCCTGCAATCAAGGGCTTCGGGTGGAACCACAAGCGCGTCTACCGGATTTACCGCGAGGTGGAACTGAACCTGCGGATTAAGCCGCGCAAACGCCTGGTGCGCGAGAAGCCTGAACCACTGGCCGTGCCCGTAGCGATCAACCAGTGCTGGTCGATGGATTTCATGCACGATCAACTGGCAGATGGGCGCAGTTTCCGGCTGCTGAACATCATCGACGACTTCAATCGTGAAGCGCTGGCGATGGACATTGATCTGTCACTGCCGGCCGAGCGCGTTGTGCGCGCCCTGGACCAGGTCATCGAATGGCACGGCAAGCCCAAGCAGATCCGCAGCGACAACGGGCCAGAATATGTCGGCAAGACGCTAACAGAATGGGCGCAGCGCCGCGGAATACGGCTGCAGTACATCCAGCCTGGAAAGCCCCAGCAGAACGCTTACATCGAACGCTACAATCGAACCGTTCGCTACGACTGGCTCGGTCACTACCTGTTCGATTCAATCACCGAGGTGCAGGAGCACGCGACCACCTGGATCTGGACCTACAATCACGAGCGACCGAACATGGCGCTCGGTGGCATCACCCCGAAACAGAAGCTGGCCATGGCCGCATGAGCTCTACTTCTGACGACCGCTAAAATCGGGGGGATTACCCACCCACGTGGCCGGTACCAACCGCATCCACAAGGTGTGGCACGCAAGCCATGGTGTTCGACGCAGCGGGCAACCTCAGCAGCTACGCCGGCAAAACCTTCACCCACGGCGGCGACGGCCGCCTGAGCACCACCACCACGGGCGCCGGCACCGTCACCTACCAGTACGACGGCTTCGGCCGACGCGTCTCAAAATCCGGCCCCGCCACGCTCGTGCCCGGCGGCTTCGTGCGCTACGTGTACGACGCGGCCCACCACCTCGTCGGCGAGTACAAAGCCAATGGCAGCCCGATCAAGGAATACGTGTGGCTGGGCGATCTGCCAGTGGCCATGGTGATCTACAACCCCGACAGCGCACCACCACCGCCTACGCCATCGAAACCGATCACCTCGGCACCCCGCCTGCTGACCGACGCCACCCGCGCCCCGCGCTGGCGCTGGACCAGCCGCCGTTTGGCGAGGTGCTGCCCGGACGATCCGTCGGGGCTAGGCCGCTGTCACGTTCAACCTGCGGTTCCCGGGGCAGTACTACGACAAGGAGACCGGGCTGCGTACCAACTGGAGATCGATATTACGATTCAGGGACGGGGCGGTATGTGCAGTCGGATCCGATTGGGCTACAAGGCAGGAGGAATACTTGCAGGTATGTCGGCAGGAATCCGCTGAGTTTTGCGGACAACGGGAGAGATCGCAATCATTCTCCCTGCTCTCCCTGCAATTGGGGAGGCCGCCAGCGACAGCGGGAAGTTATTTGGCCGGAGGGACTGCAATGGCGGCCATTCTCGTTGTCAGGAGTGACAGTGAAGCAAGCCTTACACCGTCAGAGCGGGCACAACAGGCCAAGGAAAGAAAGGAATACAGCAGAATATGCAAATCGCCCGTCCCGTCGACTGGAAATATGTGCCAGGACGCGAAGGCAACCAGGATCGCCTCAAGCAATGCCTCCAGCTTAGAAAAGCATTCAGCAAAAAGTGGTTCGACGATGGAGAGCCCGGTCATGTATCCGAAATCGAGAACACCGAGCGAGCAATCCGAGAAACTGGAACAGTTTCTTAGAGACAAATGCCCCGAAATGTGCTCGTAGGAGAGAACCACCATGGACATCAAGCTAATTCTTACTGACTACGAATCGCTTCCTGAATACAGCGGATTAAATCTCGTTGACGTCAATCAGGTCAACCTCTTTGGCGACAGGCCAATCAACATTGCAGCTACGCGTGGATCGAGTGAGGAACTCGAAACGCTAGTAGCCCATGGTGCACCAACAATAAACGACGCGGGTGGATACGGATACACTCCTTTTCAATGCGGTTGAACAGGAAGGCTTGAGGCTGTTGTGTGGCTATCGCGCACGGTGCCGATAAGGCATTGCCAAACGATGCTGGCGAGACCCCAGCTGAGCTAGCGCTAGTTCTTGAGGATGTTCGCATCGCGTCGTTGTTGCAACAGAAGGCCCCATAACGCGCGTAAGGCGGAACCATGCAGGCGGATAAGGCGAAGCGTCATCCGCCTTTAGTTCCTTCACCGCCGCACAGCGCAGCAAAGACCAATACCGGGGGACGCAGCAAACGTAGCCCGGCGGAGACCATAGGCCCGGCGCCGTGGACATCGAGGCGGGCTGGCGATGCTGATCCCAGCGTCGCTGCGCTCGGCCGGGCTACGGGTACTGCAAGCATATCAGTAGTTGGTACTCCATGCCCCCTTCCCGGCAGCGGACATTTGCCGAACCATGAGGTGCAAGATGCCACTACCCCGATCAATGGATTAAGTCTGCTCTCAAGCAAGTATTGAAGGCGTGCTAGACGACTCGAACGATCAGCCTATCGTAGCGCTACTTGATATGTGCAGCGAGCAGCCTTCAATGGCACTAAGGATAATTTTGAGATAATCCGAACTAACTTCACAGAAGGTGACTTGCTGTCAGATCTCCAGGCAGGGCCACTCGAGGAATTGTTGGTTCACCATCCCTGAAGTTTTTTGAGAAAGTTTCAGCCGGCTCGGCTAATAACGCCAAACTGCGACCTGCCTAGGTCAAGTTGATCTTTGACGATGCATAACCTCCGCAGAGGCCGGGGGCAGCCCCCGGCTTCCTTCGTCCGCCACCGCATGACCAGACACCAACGGCTGGCCGCAAGGCTACCCTGGGCGAGCAGCCGCTCGACTTCGGCTACGACCTGGCCGGGCGCATCGCCGGCCTCGTGAAACGGCACCGCCTACGACCCAGGGCTTCGGCTACGCGCGGCCGACCGCCTCACCAGCTACACCGGTTACCCGGCGCTGCGCGCCTACGCTTACGACGCCAACGCCAACCGCCTGGCGAGAACCCTCGGCGCGATGCTCACCAGCATCACACCCATGTGGCCGGCAGCAATCGCATCAACAAGGTGGGCACGCAAGCCATGGCCTTCGACGCCGCGGGCAACCTCAGCAGCTACGCCGGCAAAACCTTCACCCACGGCGCAGGCGTACCGCGCACCACCACCACGGGCGCCGGCACCGTCACCTACCAATACGACGGCCTCGGCCGACGCGTCTCAAAATCCGGCCCCACCACACTCGTGCCCGGCGGCTTCGTGCGCTACGTACTCACGACACCGCCCACCACCTCGTTGGCGAGTACAACGCCGACGGCAGCTCGATCTGGCACACCGAATCGCCACACCGCTTCTTTCGTTTAACGTCGCCCCTAAAAACCATGCTCCAAGCAGGGTTACAACATTCTTCGTGGACACCGGCGGAACGCTCGACTACGTTTCCTCATGTGAGATGAACGTCATTCTCATTCCTGTTTCTCATACGGAGGATATGCGCCATGCAAGCATCACCGTTGAACCCCCCGCCGATATTGAAGCGACGCCCGCTCAAAGCCCGCCTGCTTGGCATGATTGCCGCGGCGAGCTTCTTCCTCTGCGCTACCGGCCGGTGCGCAGGCGCTGGCGCAGGCGGTCGAAAAGACCGCGAGATGATCGTGACAGCCAACCCGCTGGCGAGCGCCGCGAAGGGCAAAGTGTTGCGCAATGGCGGCACGGCGGACGCGATGGTGGCGGCGCAGGCGGTGCTGGGGGCTGGTGGAACCGCAGGCGAGCGGGATCGGCGGAGGTGCGTTCGTGGTGTATTACGACGCGGCCACGCGCACGACGACGACTTTCGACGGCCGCGAGAAGGCGCCGGCGGCGGCCACAGAAGACCGTTTTGCGGGGCTGGGCCCCCACCACGGCCTGGCAGAGCGGGCTGTCGGTGGGGGTGCCGGGTTTGCCGCGCATCGTGGAGGTGGTGCGCATGAGCGCTATGGCCGACGGCAGTAACGCCAGCTGCTTCAACGGCGATTACCGCACTGGCCCAGAAGGGGTTCGAGTTGACCGGGCGCACCTCCAGCCAGGTGGCACGGGAGCTGCTGGCAGCCCCAACCGTCATGCGCCAACCGCCTGTTGATGTTCTTCCCGCGACCCGGTGGCGCTGCCTATTTTGCCAAGCCCGGACTGCACGGCCAAGCCGGCCGGCACCGAGTCAAGAACAGGACTACGCGCACGCTCAAGGCGATGGCCCGCCACGGCGCCGACGCGTTCTACAGCGGCGACATCGCGGCCGACATTGCCGCGGCGGTGCAGGGCGACCCGGCCATTGCCGGCGACATGACGGTGGCTGATCTGGCCAACTATGAGGTAATCGAGCGCGCGCCGGTGTGCTTCGACTACCGCGGCCACAATGTGTGCGGCATGGGGCCGCCCTCCTCCGGCGCGCACTGGCGGTGGGGCAGATTCTTGGCATTCTGGAGAACTTCGACCTGACCGGCGATCCGCTCGATGAGCGCAACGTGCACCTGTTTGCCGAGGCGGGCCGCCTGGCCTTTGCCGACCGCGGGCTGTACGTGGGCGATACCGACTTCGTCACCGTGCCGGTCGAGGGCATGCTGGACAAAACCTACCTCGCCAGCCGCGCCGCGCTGATCGGCGAGCAGGACACGGGCACTGCCGCAACCCGGCACCCCCCGGGCAACTTCAACCCGAGCGCGCCGGACAACCGGGCCAAGCTCAGCGGCACCAGCCATATCTCGATCGTGGATCGCTACGGCAACGCGCTGTCGATGACCACCACCGTCGAGAGCTCGTTCGGCAACGGGGTGATGGTGCGCGGCTTCCTGCTCAACAACGAGCTGACCGATTTCTCGTTCAGCGCGGTGAGCAACGGCCTGCCGGTGGCCAACCGGGTGCAGCCCAACAAGCGCCCGCGCAGTTCGATGTCGCCGAGCATCGTGTTCGACGATCAGGGCCGGGTGGAGCTGGTGACCGGCTCGCCGGGCGGCTCGCGCATCATCGGCTACACGGCGCAGTCGATCGTGAACCACATCGACTTCGGGCTCGACCCGCAGGAGTCGATCAACACGCCGCACTACCAGAACCGCAACGGGTCGACGGAGATCGAGCGCACGATTCCGGGCATCACCCTGCCCTACGATGCCGACGCGCTAGCCGCCCAGCTACAGGCGCGCAACCACCCGGTGGAACGGCCGACCGGCTGGAGAACGGCCTGTCGATCATCCACGTGGTGTATGAGGACAACGATCGCCATCGCAACCAGCGCGGCAAGGGCCATCACGGCAAACCGGGCCCACCCCGGCCACGGCAACGACACGCTGCTGATCGGCGGCGCCGACAAGCGCCGCGACGGGACGGTGGACGGTCGCTGAGACGGGCGCGTGCGGCGTCCGTGAAAGTCGGCGCACCGCGTAGGGTCGGCTTCGGCCGACTTTGGCGGGTTGACCGCCCTACGCGGCGATGACCACGGCATCGCTGCCGCGGACAACAAAAAAGACCGGCAGGTTCGCCTGCCGGTCTTTTCACATCAATGCCCCGCGCGGGGCTGGGTCCTCTTCAGCCGACGGATCAGGCTGGAGGTGTCCCAGCGGTTGCCGCCCATGGTCTGCACGTCGGCATAGAACTGGTCGACCAGCGCCGTCACCGGCAGGCGGGCGCCGTTGCGGCGGGCCTCGTCGAGCACCAGGCCGAGGTCCTTGCGCATCCAGTCCACCGCAAAGCCGAAGTCGAACTGGTCGTCCACCACTTGGTGGCGCAGTTGTCATCTGCCAGCTTTGCGCCGCGCCCTTGCCGATGACCTCCAGCACCTGCTTCATGTCCAGCCCGGCCTTCTGGCCAAAGGCGATGGCCTCGGCCAGGCCCTGCACCAGGCCGGCGATGGCAATCTGGTTGACCATCTTGGCCAGCTGCCCGGCGCCGCTCTCGCCCAGCCGGGTGAAGGCGCGGGCAAAGGCCATGGCCACCGGCTTGACGCTCGAAGCGCGGCCGCGTCGCCGCCGCACGGCGGTGAGCATGCCGTTCTGCGCACCGGCCTGGCCGCCGGACACCGGCGCGTCGATGAACTGCAGGCCCAGCGCCTCGGCCGCGGCCGACAGCTCGCGCGCCACATCGGCCGAGGCCGTGGTGTGGTCGACAAAGATAGCGCCGCGCTTCATGCCGGCAAAGGCGCCGTCGGGGCCAGAGGGTGACAGCGCGCAAGTCGTCGTCGTTGCCGACGCAGCAAAGCGATGTGTCCGGCATCGCGGGCGGCCTCGGCCGGCGCGTGGACGCCGAGGCGCCGCCGAACTGGCCGCGGGCCTCGGCCTTGGCAGGGCTGCAGCAGACCGTCACGGCATGGCCGGCCTGGGCCAGGTGGCCGGCCATGGGCAGGCCCATCACGCCGAGGCCGGGAAGGCGACCCGGGCGGCGGGGGCTGATTCATAGGGTTTCGCGTTGATGGACGACATGGGCGTTCTCACGAATGAAGAAGGAAAGGCCGCGAGGCGGCTGAGGGCTACCGGGCCGGCCTAGCGTGACGCATCATCCTAGCGCAGCCCGCCCGCCATTGCAGGCCGAGTACCGCCGCTTACAGCGTCATCACGCGCGCGGCGCCGTACACCCGGATCGAACTGCCGGGCTGTGGCGGGATATCGGCCGCCAGCCGCGAGCGCATGCCCATGTCTTCGCCCTGCACCACATCGATATGCCCTTGGTGCGGCCAGCCGATGTCGCGCAGATAGCCGGCAAAGGCGGCCGTTGCCGCGCCGGTGGCCGGGTCCTCGTACACGCCGCCCGAGGCGAAGGGGTTGCGGGTATGAAAGTGCTGTGGGCCATCGGCCCAGGCGAGCTGCCCGCGGTAGGCAAGCCATGGGTGTTCATGAAGCGCCGGCCGGCGTCGAGCGCGTAGTGCATCGCCGACAGCGCCTCGCGATTCTTGAGGGCGAGCAGCAGGTGGTCGGCCCCGCCGTGGATGCGCGCCGGCGGCAGACGCGGGTCGAGGTCGCCACGCGCGTAGCCGAACACGGCCAGCGCTTCATCAACCAAGGCGTCTCTCGGCCGGCGCGCTGCGGGTGGGCGGCGATTGCAGCGCGGCGCTGAGACATTGCCCTCGCGGCTGCCTTCGACGGTGATGCGGGCGTTGTTGAGCGTCAGCCCGAACACGCCGTCGCCATGACGCATGGCCAGCGCAGCCCCCAGGGCGATGGTGGCATGGCCGCAGAATGGCACTTCGGATTCAGGCGAAAAATGGCGTACCCGCCAACCGCCGTCCTCGGGCGCGGCAAACACAGTCTCCGGAAAACCCGACCTCGGCAGCGATGCGCTGCATGTCGGCGACGGCAGGCAGCGCGTCGGCGATCAGGACACCGGCGGGGTTGCCGCCCGGTGTCGCCGTCGAAGGCGGCAATTTTTCTGGAGTGTCATGGGAAGCACCTCGGGCTGGGGACGATCACCGCACCCTACTGCGGCCCATCGGCCAACACCCGGTACAAATGCAACGCCATCCGGCCAAGGTGGCCGGGGGGGGGCACACCGGTGCCGCATCAAATTGTCATCGGAGAGAACAAATTTCCGTAACCTTGCCCCGCTAGCGTCATGTCCGCGCCCGTGCCGACGGAGCGATCGAATAACGACAGAGGGCTAGACCATGGAACACGATGAAGGCATTTCGAACCACTCCGGTAACCGTCCGTTCGAGGACGTGCTCGAGGTAAACATGCAGCGCCGCAAGGTGCTCGCCGGCGGCCTGGCGGGCGCAGCGATGGGCTTTTTCTCCTCGCCGGCGCTGGCCGGCATGAAGGGCTGGGGCCACAGCGACGACGACAGCGCTCGCCGCGGCGGCCGCCGACCGAGCCGTCTGCTGGGCTTCACGCCGGTACCGGTGGCCGAGGGCAACGGCCCGTGGCCGGCGATTTCGTCCGACTACCACTACGATGTGCTGATCCCCTGGGGCGAGCCGCTGGAACCGAGCGGCCCGGCCTACCAGTGGCCGCCGACCGCTGCCGACCAGGCGCGCCAGATCGGTATCGGCCATGACGGCATGTGGTTCTTCCCGATCGAAGACAAGGGCTGCCGTGATGATGACGACCGTGCCCACTGGGGCCGTCACAAGGACATCTGGCGCGGCGGAGAGAACCGCCACGGCATGCTGGCGATCAACCACGAATTCGGCGAGAACATGCATGTGCTCGGCAAGGCCGCACCGGAGAGCCTGGAAGACGTGCGCGTGTCGCAGCACGCCCATGGCGTCGCGGTGGTCGAGATCCAGAAAAAGGGCCGCACCTGGCGGGCCGTGGAGAGCGAAAACGCCCGCCGCATTCACGTAAACACCCCGGTGGCCTTCAGCGGCCCGGTGGCCGGCCATGCGCTGCTCGACACGCCCAACGGCAACATCCCGCTGGGCACGGTCAACAACTGCTCGAACGGCCACACGCCGTGGGGCACCTACCTCACCTGTGAGGAGAACTTCAACGGCTACTTCGGCGCCAGCGGCGCCTGGAGCGCCACCGACGCGCAGAAGCGCTATGGCTTCTCGGCCGGCGGCTTCGGCTATGGCTGGCACCTGTTCGACCGCCGCTTCGACCTGTCGGACGAGGACTACCGCAACGAAGAAAACCGCTTCGGCTGGGTGGTCGAGATCGACCCCTTCGACGCCACCCAGACCCCGGTCAAGCGCACCGCGCTGGGCCGCTTCAAGCACGAGGGCGTGGCGATTACCGAAGGGCGCGGCAAGCGTGTGGTGGCCTACATGGGCGACGACGAACGCTTCGACTACATCTACAAGTTCGTCTCCGAAGACAACTGGAAGAAGATGCGTCGCGCCGGCAAGAGCCCGCTCGACCACGGCACGCTGTATGTCGCCAAATTCAATGACGACGGTACCGGCGAGTGGCTGGCACTGACCATCGACAACCCCGCACTGGCCGCCCGTTTTGCCGACCAGGCCGAAGTGCTGACCTACGCCCGCATGGCCGCTGACGTGCTCGGCGCCACCCCGATGGACCGCCCGGAATGGACTACCGTGGCACCCAACGGCGATGTCTACTGCACGCTGACCAACAACAGCCGCCGCACCGTGGCCGATGCCGCCAACCCGATGGCGCCGAACCCGGATGGCCACATCATCCGCTGGCGCGATGCCGACAAGCACGTGGGCACCACCTTCACCTGGGACATCTTCCTGATTGCCGCCGATACCCATGGCACGGAGGACAGCTTCGCCTCGCCCGACGGCATCTGGGCCGACCCGGACGGCCGCCTGTTCATCCAGACCGATGGCGGCCAGAAGGACGGCCTGAACAACCAGATGCTGGTGGCCGACACGATGACCGGCGAGCTGCGCCGGATCTTCACCGGGGTGAGCGGCGACGAGATCACCGGCATCACCGTGACGCCGGATCGTCGCACCATGTTCATCAACATGCAGCACCCCGGCGAGGGCGACCCGACGGTCACCAACTTCCCGGCCGAGCTCGATGGCGTCACCGTGCCGCGTGACTGCACCATCGTCATCACCCGCAAAAACGGCGGCATCATCGGCTCCTGAGCCATGAGAACTTGTGAAGAAATCGTAGCGAGCAGGGCCGAGTGCAAGGCGCGAGCGAGCGAACGACGAGACATATCAAATGGATAGGCGAGGCGTGAGCGAGTGAGCAACGCAGCAATCGGCACGCGCAGTAGATTTATTCACAAGTTCTGAGGCCATCGTGACACAGCCCGGCAGGTTCGCGCCTGCCGGACTTTTTGCGTTCGGCCTCAGCCCAGCAGGCGCGCGCGCAGGGCGATCTTGTTGTGCACCTCGAGCTTGCGGAAGCTGCTCTGCAGGTGGGTGCGCACCGTGGCGGGCGATACCGCCAGTTGCTGGGCGATGGTTTTGTAGTCGGCGCCCTCGGCATAGGCGCAGGCCACCTCGTGCTCGCGCGCGGTGAGCAGGTCGGTGACGCGTGGCGCCGGCTCGGGCGGCGCGTCGGGTTCGGCCAGCAGCACGAAGGGAATCGCGAAGGCCGCCTGCTCGGTCTGCGCGCGCGTGAACGGCCGGCTGCGATCCTCGCGGTAGAGCGTGAGCCAGCGCAGGCCGCCGGCGTCGCTGCTGCGCACGCCGCACAGCATCAGCTGGCCGACGTCATGCGCCCGCAGGCACTCACCCACGGGGGCGGTCTCGCCCGCCGACAGGTCGCGCTCGACCACCACGTTCTGCAAGCTGCGCGGCTGGCGGGCAAAACGCCGGGCCACCGGGTCGAGGTGCGCCACCGCACCGTAGTCGGCCAGGATGCGCTCCGAGCGCCCGCGCAGCTCGGCGCTGTGAATATGCACCACGCCATCGGCATGCTGACGCCCCTCGCCCCACACCACGCCGTCGAAGCCGAGCCGGCGGTCGAGCCAGGCGAGCGCCTCGCGCCGGTACTCGGAACGATTGCCGGTGCGTCCCAGTTCCATCAACGAGAGCAGACGCTTGTCATGATTTGTCATGCCGCTTTTCTCCCCGCGCCGGCCCCGCATCTCATGCATCTGCATGATGTCTTCGCCCGGCGTTTAGGCGTAGCTTAGACCGGCCGGAACTGCACTCAATGCGGGTTTGCCCGATCGCACGGCAGGCCGGCAGAAAATACAACGACATGCCGACACACCCATGCAAGGAGGAGACATGAAACACGAACTGCTGTTCGGTCTGACGGGGGCGCTGCTGCTCGCGCCGGGCCTCGCCACGGCCACCTCGGGTTTACCCGGAGGCGGCCACCACCACATCACCATCACCACCCATGAGGGCGACGACGACCTGCTCAGCGCCGGACTGGGCAAGACCGGCCTGGCCTCGGCGGTTGCACCCGCCATTGCCAACCCGCTCGCGCCCACCGCCGCCGAGCTTCGCCGTCTCAACATCTGGGCCAACTACCGCGCCCTCATTGACACCACCAGCAACGGCGGCTACGGCCGGCTGTTTGGCCCCAACATCGACCTCGACGGTAACGACACCCTCGGCGAGGGCCTCATCCCCGGCACCGAATACCGCACCAGCCAGAACGTCCGCGGCGTCAAGAGCGTGACCCTGCTGGTCCAGGTGCCCGAGCATTTCGACCCCGAGCAGCCGTGCATCGTCGCCGCCCCGTCGAGCGGTTCGCGCGGCATCTACGGCGCCATCGGCACCACCGGCGAATGGGCGCTCAAGCGCGGCTGCGCCGTGGCCTACACCGACAAGGGCACCGGCGCCGGCGGCCATGAGCTGGACACCAACACCGTCACCCTGCCCGACGGCACCCTGGCTGACGCGCGGGACGCCCGCCGTAGCGCCCTCTTCCGCGCCGAGATCAGCGAACCGGCCCGTCAGGCCTACATCGCGCAGCACCCCAACCGCTACGCCATGAAGCACGCCCACTCGCAGGACAACCCCGAGCGCGCCTGGGGCGAAGCCACGCTGGCCGGCATCGAGTTCGCCTTCGATGTGCTCAACCGCTACCACCAACCCGAGCGTGGCAAGCATCGGCGCGGCAAGCACGCCGGCTATCGCCCGCACAACACCCTGGTCATCGCCGCCAGCGTATCCAACGGCGGGGGCGCGGTCATTGCTGCCGCGGAAGCCGACCGCCGCGGCCTGATCGACGCCGTGGTCGCAGGAACCGCAGATCAACGTCGACATGCGCCGTGGCGTCACCGTCAAGCGCGGCGGCACGCCCGTGCCCGCCAGCGGCCTGCCGCTGTGTGACGCACCACCTACGCCAACCTGGCAGCCTGCGCCGCGCTCGCGCCCTCGGTGGCCGACAGCCCCTTCGTGAGCCAGTCCCGGCCTTTGGCGCCAACCGCTGCGCCGCCCTGGCCGCCGCCGGCGAGATCTCGGGCAACACCCTGATCGAGCAAGCCGAGAACGCGCTGGCCAAGCTGCAAGCCCATGGCTGGGAGGCTGACAGCAATCTGCTGCACGCCTCGCACTTCGGCTTCGCAGTAAGCACCGCCGTCAGCCTGACCTACGCCAATGCGTTCATGCGCGCGCCGGTCACCGCCAACCTGTGCGGCTACTCCATGAGCACCACCGACGCCGCCGGCCTGCCCGCCGCACCGGCCGCCAGCCCCATGCCCACGCTGTGGAGCCTGAACAACGGCGTGCCGCCGTCGACCGGCATCAACCTGATCGCCGAAGACGCCGCCAACGGCCCGATCCGCGAAGCGCTCGCCGTCTCCACCAGCACCGGCCTGGCCGACTACTACTGGGACGGCGCACGCTGCCTGCGCGAACTGCTCGACGAAAAACGCGTCCGCCACAGCATCGCGCAGACCGAGGTCAACGGCCGCCTGCACGGCAAGCCGACGCTGATCGTCCATGGCCGGGCGGACGCCCTGGTGCCAGTCAACCACACTTCGCGCCCCTACCTCGGCCTCAACAACCTGGCCGAAGGCAAGCGCAGCCAGCTGAGCTACATCGAGGTCACCAACGCCCAGCACTTCGAAGCCTTCCTGCCCTTCCCGGGCTACGACAGCCGCTTCATCCCGCTGCACTACTACGGTGGCGTCGCGCTCGACCTGATGTGGAAACACCTCACCGAAGGCGCCGCCCTGCCGCCCTCGCAGGTCGTCCGCACCGTGCCACGTGGCGGCTCACCCGGTGCCGCGCCGGCAATCACCCTGGGCAACCTGCCGCCGATCCAGATGCACCCGGCTGCCGCCGACCGGATCGCGGTCAGCCACGGCACGGTGATGATCCCGAACTGACATCATCAACACGCCTCTCCGCGGGAGGCACCCACAAACAAAAAGCGGCCCGAAGGCCGCTTTTTGTTTGCATCACTGGCGGAGAGGGAGGGATTCGAACCCTCGGTACGCTTGCACGTACGCCTGATTTCGAGTCAGGTACATTCGACCACTCTGCCACCTCTCCGCTCGAAGGACGGCATTATAGAAAGGTTCTGAAAAAAAAGCACCTCTGACGTGTGTCAGGCGTGCTGGGGCAGCATTTCGTCGTAGGCACGGACCGCTTCAGCGGCGTACATCAGGGTCGGCCCGCCGCCCATATAGGTGCAGATGGCGAGGGTTTCCATCAGTTGCTCGCGGGTCACGCCCAGCCGGATCAGCGCCTTGATGTGGTAACCGATGCAGGCGTCGCAGCGCGACGACACGCCGATGGCCAGCGCGATGAGTTCCTTGTGCAGCGCATCGATGGTGCCGCCGGCCAGGGCCGCCTTGGCCATGGCTGAGAAGCCCTTCATGGTATCCGGCACTTCCTTGTGCATGGCCTCCAGGCCTTTGGACACGTCGCTGGTGATCTGCTTGAAAGACTTGCTCACGAGGGCTCTCCATAAATAAGCATTTTCGAATATTCATTCTATCGAACTTTCCAAAAACATACCACCACGTATGGATTTGCTTGATCCAGGCGGTTTGCGGCGAAGACGCGCAGCGGCGACAATCGGCTCCCTGAGTCGGAGTTCGATCATGCGCGTCCTGCTTGTCGTGTTGTCCGCCCTGCTACTGGCTGGCTGCCCCCGCGG
This sequence comes from Rhodocyclaceae bacterium, assembly GCA_041396265.1. Taxonomy (GTDB): domain Bacteria; phylum Pseudomonadota; class Gammaproteobacteria; order Burkholderiales; family Rhodocyclaceae; genus Nitrogeniibacter. The sequence continues at coordinate 5,812 of JAWKYX010000033.1, read as the reverse complement.
CGAGGCGCCGGTCATCGTCGACTACCGCACGCTGGGAGAGCTGCGCGTGGCAACGCGCGCCGATGCGGTCAGTTACCGACGCGATCCCGAAGGCGGCGCGAGCGGTTTCGAGCATGACCTGATCGAGGAACTGGGCAACGAACTGGGTGTGCCGGTCAAGTTCATCGTCTACCCGAGCGCGGCCCGTGCGCTCGAGGCGGTGCAACGCGGCGATGCACACCTGGCCGCCGCCGGGCTGGGCCGCAACGACAAGACTCGCCATGTGCGCTGGTCGCCCATCGTGCGCGACATGAAACTGCTGATCGCCGGCACCAACGCCACCGCGGCCGAGATTCGCTCGGTACAGGATCTGACTGGCCAGACCGTCACCGCACGCCGCGGTACGCTGGCGGCGCGCCGACTGCGGGAGTTGCAGCGCGAGGTGCCGGGCATGCGGATCAACACGGTCGCCGGGCAGCCCGACCAGGCGCTGCTCGCAGCCGTGGCCGACGGCCGCATTGCCCTGCTGGCCACCGACGAAGCGCATCTGGCGCTGGCGGCGGAACTGCGCCCGGAGCTACAACAGGTACAGCCCTTGCCGGGCGTCGCCGCCATGGCCTGGGCGCTCCCGGCGACGGCGCCGGCCGATCTGGCAGACACGGTCACCCGCTTTCTCTTCCGGTCGCATGAAGACAACACCATCCGCCGGCTGGAAGATCGCTATTTCGGCCACATCCAGCGCTTGAGCGCCATCGACATCGCCGCCTTCGTCGATCGCATCCAGACCCGCCTGCCGCGCTATCGCGCCATGTTCGAACTCGCCGGCGCACAAACCGGAATCGACTGGCGCCTGCTGGCGGCGATCGGCTACCAGGAGTCGCAATGGGACCCGTTGGCGATCTCGCCGACCGGCGTGCGCGGCCTGATGATGTTGACCGAGGAGACGGCGGCGCGGATGCGGGTGCGCGACCGGCTCGACCCGGCCCAGAGCATCCTGGGCGGCGCGCGCAACTTCAAGCTGATGCTCGATTCGATCGGCGACGACGTGACCGGGCCGGATCGCCAGTGGATGGCGGTGGCGGCCTACAACCTGGGGCTGGGGCATTTGCGCGGTGCGCGCCAGATCGCCGACACCATGGGGCGCGACAATCGCACCTGGGTGTCGCTGCGCACAATGCTGCCATTGATGTCGCGGCCGAGTTTCGCGCGGCGGCTCAAAGCCGGCCCGGCGCGCGGTGGCGAGGCGGTTCACATGACGGAAAACGTGCGCGCCTTCTACGACATCCTGCGTCGCCTCGACACAGCCGAAGCCGGCGCGGAGGCCCTCCTCCCACCAGCGACGCGGCTGCCCCAAGGCGGCACTCAGCCAGCCGGCGTGAGCACCTCGAGCCCGCCCATGTAGGGGCGCAGCACCGCCGGCACCACCACCGAGCCGTCGGCCTGCTGATAGTTCTCGAGCACGGCCACCAACGTCCGCCCGACGGCCAAACCGGAGCCGTTGAGGGTGTGCAGCAGGCCTTTCTTGCCCTGGGCATCCTTGAAGCGCGCCTGCATGCGGCGCGCCTGGAAGGGACCACAGTTGGAGCAGGACGAGATCTCGCGGTAGGTGCCCTGCGCCGGCAACCACACTTCGAGGTCGTAGGTCTTGGTGGCGGCAAAGCCCATGTCACCGGTGCACAGCACGATCTTGCGATACGGCAGCTCAAGCTTCTGCAGGATGGCCTCGGCGTGGCCGGCCAGCTCCTCCAGCGCCGCGGCGGAGTTGTCGGGGTGCTCGATGCGCAGCAACTCGACCTTGTCGAACTGGTGCTGGCGGATCATGCCGCGCGTGTCGCGCCCGTAGGAGCCGGCCTCGGAGCGGAAGCACGGGGTGTGGCAGACGAACTTGAGCGGCAGCGTCTCGGCGGCGATCATTTCGCCGCGCACGATGTTGGTCACCGGCACTTCGGAGGTGGGGATCAGGTAGAACTTGCTGCCGTCGGCCTTGGGCACCGAGAACAGGTCTTCCTCGAACTTGGGCAGCTGGCCGGTGCCGTACATGCTCTCGGCGTTGACCAGGTAGGGCGAGTAGAGCTCGGTGTAGCCGTGATCGGCGATATGCGTGTTGAGCATGAACTGCGCCAGCGCCCGGTGCAGGCGGGCGACGCCGCCGCGCATCATGGTAAAGCGGGCACCGGAGATCTTGGCCGCAGTCTCGAAATCCAGGCCGCCGAGGCCGGCGCCGAGGTCGACATGGTCCTTGACCTCGAAGTCGAACTCGCGCGGCGTACCCCAGCGCGACACCTCGACGTTGGCCGATTCGTCGGCCCCCACCGGCACATCAGCCGCCGGCAGGTTGGGCAGCGCCGACAAGAAGGTGTCGATGCGCGCCAGCAGTTCGGCCAGGGCGGCCTCGTTGGCCTTGAGCTCGTCGCCGATACCACCGACTTCGGCCAGCACCGCGGAGGCGTCCTCGCCCTTGCCCTTGAGCATGCCGACCTGCTTGGACAGCGTGTTGCGCTTGGCCTGGAGCTCCTGGGTGCGGGTCTGGAGCTGTTTGCGCTCGCCTTCCAGTGCGTTGAAGGTGGCGACATCGAGGGTGACGCGGCGGCTCGCCAGAACGGCGGCCACGGTGTCGATGTCGGTGCGGAGTTGTTGGATGTCGAGCATGTCGTCAGCCCGCCACGGGGGCGGAGCGCCAGAAAATAAAGGCCTATTCTAAACCGCTGCGACGCACCATTGAAGAGCGCTATGGCACGAAACAAAACGAGAGAAAAACGGAATTTGCTAAGCGCACGCCGTGGCTTACTCTGAAAAGATAAAAAGTATTAACGGGCCAGGTCAGAGAGCCCACACACAGGACCGGAGGAGAACACCATGCTATCCATGCGTGATTGCTTGGACTATTGCGACATCACGGACGATGAGGTGGCGCTCATCGCCGAACACGAAGGCATCCCGGACGTGGCGGCCGCCCAGGTCGCCTGCGGCTTGGTGCAAACCCCTGAGGGCGTCTTGCTGCTGTCGCGCTACATGGCCGATCTGGTCGATCGCGCCGAGCGCACGGGACAGCACGACAAGGCGGTGCGCGCCCGCGCCGTGATCGCCCGCTTCATGGCCGACCACCCGACCACGCACTGAGCACAGCGCCCGACGCCGCCGCTCAGTCGCGCGCTGGCTTGCCGGCGCGGCGGTCGAGCGCGCGCAGGTGGTCGAGCTTCTCCGCAATGCGCGCCTCCATGCCGCGGTCGGTGGGCTGGTACCAAGGCTGCGTGTCGACGCCGTCGGGCGGGCAGATACTGCTCGCCCGCGGCGCAGCCATCGGCTTCGTCATGTGCGTAGGCGGTAGCGTCGCCGTGGCCCATGGACTTCATGAGCTTGGTCGGCGCATTGCGCAGGTGCATGGGCACCGGGCGTGAGCCGTCTTCGGCAATGAAGCGTCGCACCGCCTTGTAGGCGGTGTACACCGCGTTCGACTTGGCCGCGCAGGCGAGGAACACGGTGGCCTGCGCCAGCATCAACTCCCCCTCCGGCGAGCCGAGCCGCTCGTAGGCCGCGCAGGCCTGCAATGTCATTTCCAGCGCACGCGGGTCGGCCAGACCGATGTCTTCGCTGGCCATGCGCACCAGGCGCCGGCCGATGTAGCGCGGATCGGCGCCACCGTCGAGCATGCGGCACAGCCAGTACAGCGCGGCGTCGGGATCCGAGCCGCGCACCGACTTGTGCATGGCGGAGATCTGGTCGTAGAAGGCGTCGCCGCCCTTGTCGAAGCGACGCAGGTTGCGCGACAACGCCTGGTCGACAAACTCGGCCGTCACCGGATTCACGCCAGCGGTCTGCGCCGCGATCACCAATTGCTCGACCAGGCCGATCAGCCGCCGGCCGTCGCCGTCGGCAAAGCCGAGTATCCGGTCGCGCGCCGCGTCGTCGATCACCAGCGCGGCGTCGGCGGTTTGCCGGGCGCGCTCGAACAGGACGGTCAGCTCCGCCTCGTCGAGCGACTTGAGCACATACACCGCAGCCCGCGACAGCAAGGCCGCGTTGACCTCGAAGGAGGGATTCTCGGTGGTGGCGCCGATGAAGGTCAGCAAGCCCTGCTCCACAAAGGGCAGGAAGGCGTCCTGCTGAGCCTTGTTGAAGCGGTGCACCTCGTCCACGAACAGGATGGTGTGTCGCCCGCGCTCACGCGCCATCTGCGCGCGCTGGACGGCTTCGCGGATCTCCTTGACGCCCGAGAACACCGCCGACAGCGCGATGAAATCGGCCTCGAAGGCCTCGGCCATGAGGCGTGCCAGCGTGGTCTTGCCTACGCCCGGCGGCCCCCACAGAATCATCGAATGCAGCCGCCCGGACGAAAACGCCAGCCGCAACGGCTTGCCCTCGCCCAGCAGGTGCGCCTGGCCGACCACCTCGTCCAGCGTGGCCGGGCGCAGGCGCTCGGCCAGCGGCACGCTGCCGGCAGGCGGCTCGGCGGCGAACAGGTCTCCCGACGTCACCAGGCGCGCCGCTTACTCGCCCACCACGTCCACGCCCTTGGGTGGCGTGAAGCGGAACAGGCTGGCGTCCAGGGGCGGGTTGGCCTTGAACTCGGTGAAGCGCAGCAGCGTGGTCTGGCCGAAGTTGTCCTGGATTTCCATTGCCGCCAGCTGGCCGTTGGCAAACCCCATCTTCATGCGGGCAAAGCTGCTGTCGGCCGCGCGCGGCGTGGCCACGGCCCAGTCGAGCGCGTTCATCCGGCCGCCATCTTCGAGGGTGAAGTTCTTCTCGAGCTCGCCGTCGCCGGCCAGGATCGCGGCCGGCGTGGCGCCCAGGGCATCGCCCAGCGCCTTGACGGTCACCTGCTGCAGCTCCGGGTCATAGGCCCACAGCTTCTGGCCGTCGCCCACCAGCAGCTGCGGATAGGGCTTGGTGTACTCCCAGCGGAACTTGCCGGGGCGTTCGAAGGCGAAGCGCCCGTCGGACTGCTCGCCCCGGCCGCCGTTCTGGCGATAGACCGCCTGCGCGAACGTGCCCTGGGCGCGGTCGGTCTGCTGCACGAAGCGCTTGAGCAGCACGACCCCCGATTCGGCCATCGCCGCGCCCGCGGCGCCGAACACCATCACGGCGACGAGCCAGCGGCCCGCGCCCTTGAATACATGCGTCAATCAGTTCTCCTCGCGCGCCGGGGCGAGCACCTCGCGGTTGCCATTGCTCCCCATCGGGGAGACCAGCCCAGAACGCTCCATTTGTTCGATCAGCCGGGCCGCCCGGTTGTAGCCGATGCGCAGATGCCGTTGCACCAGCGAAATCGAGGGGCGGCGTGTTTTCACCACCACTTCGACCGCCTGGTCGTACAAAGGATCCGCTTCCATGTCGTCGCCGTCGCCACTGCTCAGGCCATCGCCGGACTCTTCCTGCGCATCGAGGATGCCTTCGACGTAGTCGGGTTCGCCCTGCTTCTTGAGGAATTCGACCACGGTGTGCACTTCATCGTCGGCCACGAAGGCGCCATGCACCCGCATCGGCAGGCCGGAGCCCGGCGGCAAGTAGAGCATGTCACCCATGCCCAGCAGGCTTTCGGCGCCCATCTGGTCGAGGATGGTGCGCGAGTCGATCTTGGACGACACCTGGAAGGCCATGCGGGTGGGGATGTTGGCCTTGATCAGGCCGGTGATCACATCCACCGAGGGGCGCTGGGTCGCCAGGATGAGATGGATGCCCGCGGCCCGCGCCTTTTGCGCCAGGCGAGCGATCAGCTCTTCGACCTTCTTGCCGACCACCATCATCATGTCGGCCAGCTCGTCGACCACCACCACGATATGCGGCAGCGTCTCGAGCGGCTCGGGGTTGTCCGGGTTGATGGCGAAGGGGTTGG
>JAWKYX010000032.1:0-45830 GCA_041396265.1 Rhodocyclaceae bacterium | reverse complement strand
ATGTCGCGACCGCTGCGCTTGAGCACTTCGAGCGCCGCCAGCGCGTCGAAGCCCGGCATGTTGTGATCCGAGATCACCAGGTCCCAGTCGTCGTTGGCCAGCTCGGCCGCCATGTCGATCTCGGTGTCGACGCGCCGATAGTCGATGCTCACCCCCCGCTGCGCCAGTTCAGCCTGCAGCAGGAAGGCATCGTCTTCCACGTCATCCACCACCAACGCCCGTATGGGTCGGTTCGGCATGGTCTTGGCGTCCTCGGTTTGCATGTCGATCGGCCTAGGCGCTTTCATCTATCACGACCGGGTTCACGGCAAGCACAGCGGGAACTTGAGCGTCCTGTTGGTTGCAGCGCTCAAGTTCGCCTTTTGAATGATGATCGCCGTCGGGCTGCACCGTCGCCACCCGGTTGCGCCCCAGCGCCTTGGCCCGGTAGGCCCCCTGGTCGGCGACCTTGATCAATGCATCCGGATCCGCCATGGCGGCATCGCGTTGCGCCACACCGGCGCTGATCGACAAGCTCAGGCTCAAGCCGCCGGCATCGACCCGCGCCGCACGCACGGCGCTGCGCACCCGCTCGCCGCACTGCATCGCCGCGGCCAGATCGGTGTCGGGGCAAAGCACCAGGAATTCATCGCCTCCGGTGCGCGCCACCATGTCCTGGGCCCGCAGCGCCTGCTTGATCGATGCCGAAATCTGGCGCAACACCTGGTCACCCACATCATGCCCGTGGCTGTCGTTGATCTGCTTGAAGGCGTCGATGTCGATCACCATCGCGCACAGCGGGCGACCGCTGCGCGTGGCGCTGGCCCAGGCCTGCTGCATGCGCTCGATCGCGTAGCGGCGGTTCGGAAAGCCGGTGAGCGGATCGGTCAGCGCCGCCTCCTGCAGGCGGCGGTTCTTCACCGCCAGCTCGGCGGCAAAGCGGCGAATCTCCTCGCGATCGCGCTCCACCTCCTGCTGCAGACGGATCACCCGGTGCCCGGCACGCAGGCGCGCCGCGAGCATCCGCGGACGCACCGGCTTGGCGACATAGTCGTCCACTCCGTTGTCGAAGGCCTCGATCAACTTCTCCTCGTCGCCACTTGCGGTCAGGATGAGGATGTAGATACCCCGCCCGATCCGGGTCTGGCGCAAGGCACGGGTCAGCGACAGGCCGTCCATTTCCGGCATGGTCGCATCGACCAGCATCATCTGCGGCTGGATTTCCAGCGCCAGCTCCATCCCCTGCCGCCCACAGTCGGCCTCGAACACGGTGTGCCCGGCCCGCTCGAGCATGCCGCGCAACATCGACCGGACCGACGCATCGTCATCGACCACCACCACGCGCATGGCCGACGCCGACGGCATCGCTCGCTGCGGCTCGCTTTCGGGCACCGAAGCCAGCGACGCTGCCGAGCCGATATCGCCGCCAGCACTTGCCAGGCTCGACATCGGCGGGACCTGCGCGGTGCGCATCTGCAGCATCCGACCCCAGTCGGTCCATGCCGCCACGACGCCGTCGCACAGCGTGTTGACCGCGTCGCTGTCCATGCCCAGGCGCTCGCCGAGTGGGTATAGCGCTCTCACCCGGTCGGCACGCGCGCCGGGGTCGGCAAGACAGGTCAGGCGGATGGCGTCAGCCAGGCACAAGGCGTCGAGCACCTGGCGCTCACGGCTTTGGGGCGCAAAGTCGGCGCTGTCGGGCACCTCGAACACCGCGGCGGCGGCCACGAACAAGCGCGGCAGCCCCCAGTCGTCGAGCATGGCCGCGGTCAGCTCTCGATGGTCCATCGCAAATGCGCTGCGTTCGCTCACCGCCAGATCCCCCGCTTCGGAGGTCTCGTGCAGCGTCAGCACCTCGCTGTAGGGGCCGGGGTAAATCGTGGCCAACGCCAGTTCGCCGACCCGCGACAGCAGGCCCAGGCAGAACATCTCGTCCGCAGCCACCGTGCGCAAGCGCTGCGCGACAGCTTGCATGGCCACTGCCATGATCAGCGCCCCGGACCAGTAACGATCGTAGTCAAAGGCCTTGCAGCCGCCGTTGCGATGGCTCGACAGCAGCGAAAAGCCCAGCGCCATGTTGCGCACCGAGGGCAAGCCCAGCACCATCAGCGCGTCCTGCACCGAGGCAATGCTGCGCCGCGCACCCACCGCCGCGCCGTTGGCCGCCTTGATCAGGCGCCCCACAAAGGCCGGATCGGTCTTGATGACTCGCGCCAGTTCGGCCAGCGACAGGTCTTCCTTGCGCGTGAGCCGGATGATCGCCAACGCAGTGCCCCTGGGCGATGGCAGGTCACCCGATGTCTTGATCTGCTCGAAGGTCCGAATATCGATATTGGGGCCCATAGCTTGGTTTTTTCCGGTTGGCACCGATTCCGCTGGCACCGCCAGCGGATGCCTCCTGCCCGACACGGCAGGCGACACTGCCCGCCCCCGGCGTCCAGCGCAACGAGCGGCACAGTTCGAGCCCCGATGTCGGGCGGTTCAGCTAGCCCTTACGACCGCTTCGGTGGCGACTTTAGCGCCAACGTCATGAAACCGAACCATCGCCGCGGCGCGCCCATGCCGGCAAAGGCACCGGGCCGTGCTGTTAGAATGCCTGCTGCCACCGCCCCATCGCGGGGGCGACTCGGAGGGCAGTGTCATGAAGTTCTGTTCAGCCTGCGGCGCGAGCGTCCAGCTCCGCGTGCCGCCGGGCGATTCGCTACCGCGCCACGTCTGCGACGACTGCGGCGAGATCCACTACCTCAACCCCAAGCTGGTCGTCGGCGCCATTCCGGTCTGGGAAGACCGTATCCTGCTGTGCCGGCGGGCGATCGAGCCGCGCCACGGCAAGTGGACGCTGCCCGCCGGCTTCATGGAAAACCGCGAAACCACCGCCGAAGCGGCCGCCCGGGAAACCCTCGAAGAAGCCTGCGCGCGCATCACCGTCGGCCCGCTATTTGCCCTGGTCAACATTCCCGAGATCAGCCAGGTTCATCTGTTCTACCGTGCCGAACTGCTGGACACCGATTTTGCCGCTGGCGCCGAATCGCTGGACGTGGCATTGTTTTCCGAAGCCGACATTCCGTGGGACACGCTCGCCTTCCGTTCCGTCACTTTCGCGCTGAAACGCTTCTTTGAGGACCGCCGCAGTGGGCGGTACGGGACGCATACGCAGGACCTGTCTCTGCCACGACCACTGGCTCACAAAGGAACCTAAGCCGCTGGCAACGGCTCCAACAACGAGATGTCACCCCGCCCTGCCAGATTGCCAGCACTATTCACCGGGAGCGCGACCAGATCATGTCAGCTGTTGAACCTCCTCTCTCCCCGGCGCCCCGGTCGGTCGCGCGGCCGTGGATCCTCACCCTCGACATGCACGGCCATCCGCATCGCTGGGTAAGCTGGCAGGCGGCCTGTACCTACCATGCCCGCAACATGGTGGCCTGGTCGATCGGCGCGCAGGCGTTTCACATCCTCGGCGGCACCTGCCGCATCACCGGCGAACGCTCGTCAATCAGCAGCCAGAGCATCATCGCCATCAAGGGTCGGGCCCTGCGCCCGGCCAGCCTGCGCCAGGTACCGCCGCTGAACAACCGCGAGCTGTTCAATCGCGACCGCCACACCTGCGCCTACTGCGGCAGCACGCTCTCTGGCGCTCTGCTCACCCGCGATCACATCGAACCGGTCTCGCGTGGCGGCAAGGATGTCTGGATGAACGTCGTCACCGCCTGTCGCAGCTGTAACCAGCGCAAGGACAACCGGCGCCCCGAGCGCGCCGGCATGACCTTGCTGTACACACCGTACGTGCCGAACAAGGCCGAATACCTGATCCTGTCCAACCGGCACATCCTGGCCGACCAGATGGATTTCCTCGTCCAGCACGTCCCCAAGCAAAGCCGTGTCCGCGCCTCCTGAGGCCGCCGCTCAGGCGGTGGTCGGCTCCGCCTTGGCCGCGGGGCGCTTGTATTCATCCGGATCGGCATCGACCAGCGCCAGCACCACCCAGCCGGCCTTTGGCTGCACTTCGGTTTCGGTGGCAAACACCTCGACCCGCCCTTTCGGATCGACCGCAAACAGCGGCACCGCCCGATCGCCGTACTTGCTGCGGAACTGATCGAAGCTGAAGGCCTCGCTGATGTTGGTCTGGCGAATTTCCGCACCGCGCGCCAGGCGCCGCGACAGTTCGACAAAATTATTGCCTTCCCCAAAGGCCTCCAGCCCGGCCAGCGACACCGCCTTGCGGCCTTTCTCGCGCGTACCGACCCGCAACGCAAACACCCGCTTCGGTCCGAAATCGCCCTTGAACCGGGTGCAGGCCAGCTCGTTCAGGTGTTCGTCGGCCGTCATCGCCAGCACCCGGCCCAGCCCCGCCGTGTTGAGATACACCTCGGCGTGTTCGGACAGCGGATTGCCGTAGTAGGTCTGCAGCCCGGCCATACGGGCGCGGCTCACGTTGTCCCACAGCATATCGGTCAGGCGTACCGACACATCATTCTGGCTCAGAGCCTTGGCAATCTCGCGGGCCAGCGGATTGGCACCAACGATCAGGAAGCCGCCCGAACCCGGTTCGGCCACGTTCAGGATGCGGGCCAGCGGCCCGGCGGTCAGGCTCTGCAGCACCACGGTGCCAATGATGATCACGAAGGTCAGCGGCACCAGCAGCACGGCATCGGCATACCCCTTTTGCTCGAGCTGAAGCGAGAACAAGGCGATCACCGCCGCCGCGACGATGCCACGCGGCGCAATCCATGCCAGCAGGCCACGCTCCCGCCAGCTGAGGCTGGAGCCGCGCGTCGACACCAGCACATTGAGCGGGCGGGCCACGAACTGCACCACCAGAAAGATCTGCACCGCCGCCCAACCCAGGCCGAGCAGCAGGTTGAGGTCGAGCCGTGCCGCCAGCAGGATGAACAAAGCGGTGATCAGCAACAGGCTCAGACTCTCCTTGAAGGAGAGGATTTCCTCCACCGGCACGCCCTTGCGGTTGGCAAGGTAGATGCCCATCACGGTCACCGCCAGCAAGCCCGATTCATGCGACAGCGCGTTGGACAGCGCAAACGCCCCCATCACCGCCGCCAGCGTGGCCACATTGAACATGTAATGCGGCAGCCAGTCCCGTCGCAGCGCCTCGCCCACCAGATAGCCCACACCAATGCCGGTCAGCGAGCCGACCGTGATCAGCTTGAAGAACACCAGCAGCGTCGCGCCCACCGCGCCACCCGCGGTGCCGGACGAGATCAGGAATTCATACACCAGCACCGCCAGCAACGCACCGATCGGATCGATCACGATGCCTTCCCAGCGCAGCACGTTGGCAATGTGCATGGTCGGGCGCACGGTACGCAGCATGGGCACGATCACCGTCGGCCCGGTCACCACCATCACCGCGCCGAACAGGGTCGCCAACCCCCAGGAGATGCCCGTGATCCACTGCGTGGCGACGGCCACGATTGCCCAGGTCACCAGCGCCCCGGTGGTCACGAAGCGACGCACCACGGTCTCGATGCCGCGGATTTCCGAAAACTTGAGCGTCAGGCTGCCCTCGAAGAGGATCACCGACACCGCCAGCGACACAAAGGGAAACAGCAAATCGCCGAGCAAGGCATCGGGATTGAGCCAGCCGCCGATCGGCCCGGCGACGATGCCGGCCAGCAGCAGAAACAGGATGGCCGGCAGACGCATCCGCCACGCCAGCCACTGGCAGGCGCCGCCCACAACTCCAATGGCGGCAATGGTCGCAATGGTCGTATCAGTCACACAGACTCCGTCGGGATCAGGGGGTTAGGCAGCATGGGAACGGATTCTGACGATCCGCTTGCCCGGTCCGCTGTTCGGCGCGAACGCACTGCACAAATCGGGGCCAAGCATAACCGGTTCGGCGATCAGCGTCTGCCGCGAGAGAATGACCGCGCAGCGCCCGCGCGTTCGCGCGATGGCGGGACCGGTACATCACGCCAGGCCCCCGGCGCAAGGCCATCGAGCCTCCAGTCGCCGATCGCGGTGCGAATCAGGCGCAAGGTCGGGTAGCCGACCCGGGCCGTCATGCGGCGCACCTGGCGGTTCTTGCCCTCGCGCAGCACCAGTTCGATCCAGCAGGTCGGGATCGCCTTGCGCTCGCGGATCGGTGGCGTGCGCGGCCACAGCCAGTCCGGCTCGGGCACCACCCGCGCCTGCGCCGGCGCGGTGTGAAAATCACCCAGATCGACCCCGGCACGCAAGGCCGCCAGCGCGGCCTCATCGGGGACGCCTTCGACCTGCGCGAGATAGGTTTTCGGCGCCTTGTGGCGCGGGTCGGCGATGCGATGCTGCAGCGCACCGTCGTCGGTCAGCGCCAGCAGGCCCTCGCTGTCGGCGTCAAGCCGCCCGGCCGGATACACCCTCGGCACATCGATGAAGTGCTTGAGCGTCATCCGCTCGCCTTCCGGCGAGAACTGGCACAACACGTCAAAGGGCTTGTTGAACAACAGGAGGCGAGGCACGTCAGGTCCCGGCCGCCCCCGCCGGTCAGGGCGTGGGCGGCATCACGGTCAGGCCGCGTAGCACCGCAGGCGGTGGGAGAACTCCTGCAACTGCGCGATGCCGCTCTTCTCGGCGCGCTCGACCCAGTCCCGCAACTGCTGCAGCAACTGGTCGGAGGACACCGAGGAGCGCGCCCACAGCGCCGCCAGCTCACCGCGCATGCCCTCGAGCATCGCCAGGCGATCGCTGTGCACCAGCACGGCCTGGCGCTCGGCCAGCTGTTCGGCCGGCAAGGATGCGGACTCGCGCTGCAGCAGGCGATACAGCTCGCCGGTGCGCAGCTTGAAGGTACCGACATGCTTCTGGCGCAGCGCCTCGATCTCTTCCTTGTAGGTCTGGCGCAGACTGGCCAGATAGCGCGTCATCACGTCATAGCGGTGGGTGATGATGGCCTGCAGCATCTCGCCGTCGGGCACCGGGCGCGCCGCGCCGAACTTCGGTTGCGGAATCACCTTCTTCGGCTTGGCCAGCCCGACGAACTGCAGCAGGCGGATGTACATCCAGCCGATGTCGAACTCATACCAGCGCGCCGACAGCTTGGCCGAGGTCGCGAAGCTGTGATGGTTGTTGTGCAGCTCTTCGCCGCCGATCAGGATGCCCCAGGGCAGCAGATTGCGCGAGGCGTCGACGCAGTCGAAGTTGCGATAGCCCCAGAAGTGGCCCACGCCATTGATGACGCCGGCGGCAAAAAACGGGATCCAGATCATCTGCACGGCCCAGATGGTCAGGCCGATGGCGCCAAACAGCACCAGATCGATCACCAGCATCAGGCTGATACCCAGCGTATTGCGGGTGTAGACGTTGCGCTCGAGCCAGTCGTCGGGCGTGCCATGGCCGTAGCGGCTGAGGGTTTCCGGGTTCTTCGCTTCGGCCTGGTACAGCTCCGCGCCCTCCCACAACACCTTCTTGAGGCCGCGCGTCTGCGGGCTGTGCGGGTCATCGACGGTTTCGCACTTGGCGTGGTGCTTGCGGTGGATCGCCGCCCACTCCTTGGTCACCATGCCCGTGGTCAGCCACAGCCAGAAACGGAAAAAATGGCTCGGGATGGCATGCAGTTCCAGCGCGCGGTGCGCCTGGTGGCGATGCAGGAAGATGGTGACCGAGGCAATGGTCACATGGGTCAGGCCAAGCGCGACCAGCACGTAGCCCCACCAGGGCAAATCGATCAGACCAGAAAACATGCGCAGGCGCGTCCTTTCATCAGGCGGTAACGAGCGGATTATACGTGAAGGCCGGGCCGGCCCGCGGGCCACCCAGAACCGCACGCTGGGTAGTTGTGAAGAAATCGTCGGCGGGGACCGAGCCTGAACGGTCAGGCGCAGTCGGTTGATTCACACGGCGTCAGTCGACCAGCTTCACCGGCAGGCGGACCACCGGGGTCGCCGCCTGCCAATGGTGGCGCCAGTTGTCGCGATAGGCCCGGGCCACCTCGCGATGGCCATGCAACACCAGCACGTTTTCGGCGTTCTTGCGCCCGGCCGACCAGGTCAGGTTGTAAGACCCCGTAATCACCACCGGGTTCGCGGTGTCCGCGTCGATCAGGATCAGCTTGTTGTGGGCAGCGCTGTAGGCCGTCTCCAGCGCCACCGGCACCCCGGCCGCGATCAACTGCGGCAAGGCGTTCTTGCCCCGCTGGTTCATGCGTGCATCGGCCAGCACCTGCACCGCCACGCCGCGCGCCTGCGCGGCCACCAGCGCGGCCGCCACGCTCTTGCGCGTGAAGATATAGCTTTGCACCTGCACACTGCGCCGTGCCTGGCCGATCAGCGCAATCACGCGCGCCTCGACCGGGTCATGCGGGGCGAACAGCACCTCGACCCGCCCCTCGGCGCCCACCGGCCCCAGCGCCGCCGCCGCGGCCAGCGGCAACACCGCCGCCACCCACACCAGCGCGCGAATCAGGCGCATCGCACCAGGCGCGCAGCGAAGAAGCCGTCGGTGTCGTGATGCAGCGGATCGAGCCGCAGGCTCGGCGCGCCGGTGTCGGGCAGTGCAATGCCTTGTTTGGCCAGCGCCGGCAAGGCCGGCTCCACGGTGAACTCGGGGTGTTCGGCCACAAAGGCATCGACCACCGCCTCGTTCTCCTCGGCCATCATGCTGCACGTGGCATAGACCAGCACGCCGCCGGGCTTCACCAGCCGGGACGCGGCGGTGAGGATCGCGCCCTGCAGCACCGCCTTCTCGGCAAGCTGTTCAGGCCCCTGGCGCCACTTGAGATCGGGGTTGCGCCGCAGCGTGCCCAGGCCGCTGCACGGCGCGTCGACCAGCACCCGGTCCACCTTGCCAGCCAGCCGGGCCAAGCGCGGGTCCTGCTCATCACGCAACGCCATCGGCTGGATATTGGCCAACCCCGCACGCTTGGCGCGCTGCGCCAGTTCGGACAGGCGCCCGGCCGACACGTCAAAGGCGTGCACCCGGCCGCTGTTGCGCATCTGCGCCCCGATCTGCAGGCTCTTGCCACCCGCGCCGGCGCAAAAATCGACGATCTGCTCGCCGCGGCGCGCACCGAGCAGGTGGCCGAGCAGCTGACTGCCCTCGTCCTGCACCTCGATACTGCCATCGACCATCAAGGGGTGGCGCTGCAGGGCCGGCTTGCCGACCACCCGCAGCGCATTGGGTGCCCAGCGCCCGGCCACGGTCTCGATGCCGGCAGCAGCCAGCGCGGCCTGGACCGCGTCGCGCTTGGCCTTGGCGATGTTCACGCGCAGATCGAGCGGCGCACCGTGCTTGAAGGCTTCGGCCACCGCCTCGGCCTCCTCGCCGGCCCAGGGCCAGCGCGCGGCCAGCCAGTCAGGCAGGTCGGCGCGCTCGGCCAGCGTCAGTGCCGCCGGATCCAGCGCCTGCCAGGCACCGCTGACCCACGCCTCGACCAGCGTGGCCGCATCGGCCCCCGCGCCAGCGGCGCATCGCACCCGGCGCAGATGGCGCAGGCAGCCGAACACCGCATCGGCCACCCGGGCGCGATCGCGGCCGCCCAGCGCCGTGTTCTTGCGGAAATACTGCTGCACCGTGGCGTCGGCCGGGTGCGCGAACTGCAGCAACTGCGCGAGCAGGCGGCTGGTGTGCTGGTGCAGTGCGGCGGGCATCGCTGCGTTCATGACGGGTTCCCCTGAACCGGTTTGCCGAGCTCCACACGCTCGGCTTGTTGATCGAGCACCTCGCCTTTGCCGTTTTCGATACGGATGCGCACCGGCAAGCCATGCTGTGCCGCTGCCAGCCAGATCTCGATCCGGACCTTGCCGTCATCCGAGCGCACCGAATAATGACGGGTGGCCAGCTCGCCCAGCGGCAGGCGAACATTCGCCTCGCCCAGGTCGCGCACCGTCGCCACCGCCGCCGATTTGTTGCTCACCACGGTCAGGGCCACCGGCGCCTTGGCCGCACCGGGCTGTGCCAGTTGATGGGCAATGCTCAGCACGTCCTGGTCGCCGGCCTTCAGCGGCGCCTGGCGGGTACTGTCGCCCCGGTCGATGCGCACCTCACCCTTCGGCCAGTCGAACACCGCTGCCTGATGCGGCTTGCCGCGCTGGTCGACGGTGAAGCGGTCCGGACGCAACCCGGCGGCGGTCAGCGCGCCTTCGCTGCGCTGCTGGTAGCGAAAATCCTTGAGCAGCGCGGCCAGGCCGGTGGTCTCGACCAGGGTTTGCATCGAATAGCGTGTCGCGTCGTGCGACCAGGTGTGCGTCGCCCGGCCGATGTGCAGGCCACTGTCGCCGTGATAGACGCGATAGACGATGCGCCCCTGTACCGGCCAGGGGGCAACCTCCGCCATGGCCGGATTAGCCAGCAGCATGGCCAGCAATGCAACGGCGCGCACCACACCGCGCATCAGGCGTCCTCCGGCAGGGGGCTGATCAGCCCGGCCGGCATGCTCGCCCCGGCCACCCGGGCCACGCCATCGACCACGCTGACCCGCCCTTCGACGATCCAGCGCACCGCCTGCGGAAAGATGCGGTGCTCCTGCACCAGCACCCGCGCCGCCAGCGCCGCCTCGTCATCGCCGTCCAGCACCGGCACCACGGCCTGGATGATGATCGGGCCGCAGTCGAGTTCGGCAGTCACGAAGTGCACCGTCGTGCCATGCACCCGCACGCCCGCTTCCAGCGCGCGACGATGCGTGTGCAGGCCGGTGAAGGACGGCAGCAGCGAGGGGTGGATATTGATCAGCCGCCCTTCGTAGTGCCGCACAAAGTCGGCGGTGAGCACCCGCATGAAGCCGGCCAGCACCACCAGGTCGGGCGTGTGGCGGTCGATCGCCTCGGCCAGCGCGGCATCGAAGGCGGCGCGGTCGGCAAACGCGGTGTGATCGACCACCTCGGTGGCGATGCCGTGGTCGGCCGCAAACGCCAGCCCGCCCGCGGTGGGCCGGTTGCTGATCACCGCGGTAATGCGCGCACCGGGGATGGCCGCGCGCACGATGGCTTCCATGTTGCTGCCGCGACCGGAAATGAGGATGACGATGGATTTCATGAACGGAACTCTATGCACGGACGCCGCCGGACAGGCCGCGCCGCTGCGCACCTACAAAGGAAGAAAAACGGCCGTCGCGGCGTTCTGGATGACGCGGGTAATGGTGCGCCCGTCGCGCTCGGCGTGCACATCGGCCAGGGCGTCGAGCAGACCGATCTGGCGGCCGAACTCGCGCTCGAAGCTCAGGTTGGCCACTGGCGCCATCTCGTTGCTCAGCAGCAGCAACTGCCCCTGCGCATCGCGCGCCTGCCCCAGCTTCCAGGCCGCCACCTCGACGTTACGCGCCGCATTGTACACCCGCTGCGCGTCGACCTTGTCGAGCATGTAGAACTCGGCGCGGTCGCCCAGCGCCTTCTGCATCATGCTCACCAGCCCGGTGATGAAAGCGCGCACCCGGTCGCCGGGGTAGTCCGGCGTCAGCGCAATCTGGATCGCCTCCGCACCATGCCGGTAGTTGAGCGACTCCAGCCGCCAGCGGTGATCACGGTCGAACAGGTCGGCCACCGCCGCTTCGGCGCTGGCCTTGCCCTGCTTGCGCCACTCGGACGGGTTGCGCCGGTAGAGCTTGAGCGTGAGCCGGCGCAGCGACTGGAACAGGTGGAAGTGGTGGATCTCGGTGACCTTGTCGATGTCCGACTTGGCCAGCCCGGTCAGCGTGAAGCCTCGGTCCATCCGCGGTGCCGGGCCGGAACCGGGCGCCGCGCAGCCGGCCAGGGCGGCGCACACCAGGGTCAGGGCCGCCGCACGCATCGGCTCAGAGCGCCTGGCTGGCCGTGCGCCGGTGGCGCAGCCAGCCGATGGCGATCGGCACCAGCGACACCGCGATGATGCCGAGGATCACGAAGCTCAGGTTGTTCTTGATGAAGGGGATATTGCCGAACCAGTACCCGGCCAGGCACAGCGACCCGATCCAGATCGCCCCGCCGGCGATGTCCAGCGGCAGGAAGCGCGAGTAGGTCATCTTTGCCACCCCGGCCACGAAGGGCGTGAAGGTGCGGAAGATGGGCAAGAAGCGCGCGATGATGATGGTTTTGCCGCCGTGCGTCTCGAAGTAGGAGTGCGTCTTGTCGAAGGCCGCACGGTTGAAGAAGCGCGATTGCTCCCAGCGGAATACCCGGTGCCCGACCGAGCGGCCGATCCAGTAATTGGTGTTGTCGCCCAGCACCGCGGCAACGAACAGGCTGCCGATCAGGATCGTGATGTCCATGCCGCCGGTGGCCGCCAGCGCGCCAGCCACGAAGAGCAGCGAGTCACCCGGCAGGAAGGGCGTCACCACCAGGCCGGTCTCGCAGAAGATGATCAGGAACAGGATCGCGTAGATCCAGTTACCGTAGTCGGCCAGCACCACGGCAAGGTATTTGTCGAGGTGCAGGACGATATCGATGAATTGGGCAATCAGTTCCATGACGCGGCGCAATAGAGAAGGCAGCGCGTATCATACCGAAGCCGCCGGTTCCGGGTTCGACTCCTGCAATCGGCACCGTTGCCTCTGACACGATTCACTGCCTGCCCATGCCCGCGATTCACCGCCTCTCCGACCCGCTCATCAACCAGATCGCCGCCGGCGAAGTCGTCGAACGCCCCGCCTCGGTGCTCAAGGAAGTGCTGGAGAACGCCGTCGATGCCGACTCGCAGGCCATCGAGGTGGCGCTCGAAGCCGGCGGCGTGCGGCGCATCCGCATCAGCGACGACGGCTGCGGCATCGACAAGGGCGACCTCGCCCTGGCGCTGGAGCGCCATGCCACCAGCAAGATCGCCTCGCTTGAAGACCTCGAATCGGTCGCCACCATGGGCTTTCGCGGCGAGGCGCTGGCCGCCATCGCCTCGGTGGCGCGCACCACCATCACCAGCCGCGCCCGCGGCGCCGGCCACGCCTGGCGGGTCGACGGCCCCGGCCGCAGCCCCGAGCCCGCGCCGCTCAACCACGGCACCGTGGTGGACGTGCAGGAGCTCTACTACAACACCCCGGCGCGGCGGAAATTCCTCAAGACCGAGGGCACCGAGTTCGCCCATTGCGACGAAGCCTTCCGCCGCGTGGCGCTGGCGCGGCCCGACATCGCCATGCAACTGACCCACAACGGCCGGGTCAGCCACCGCCTGCCAGCCAGCGACATGACCCGCCGGGTCGGCCTGCTGATGGGCGACGACTTCCTCGACCACGCCCGCGCCGTCAGCGTCGAGGCCGGCCCCTTGCAGCTCACCGGCTTCGCCTCCCTGCCCGCCTACTCCCGCGCCAGCCGCGACGCACAATACTTCTTCGTCAACGGCCGCTTCGTCCGCGACAAACTCATCACCCACGCCATCCGCGAGGCTTACCGCGACATCTTGCACGGCAGCCGGCATCCGGCCTATGTGCTGTTCCTGCAGATCGACCCGCGCACCGTCGATGTCAACGTGCATCCGGCCAAGATCGAGGTGCGCTTCCGCGAATCGCGGGCGGTGCATCAGTTCGTCTATCACGCCGTCGAACGCGCCCTCGGCCAGTCCGGCGCCGCCGAGGCGGGCGGTGACGCCTTTGTGTCGACGGCTCCGGTCACGTCCACCGGCACGCCGCCGGCCGCCGCCTTCGGCCACTACGCGCCCACGCCAACGCAAAGCCCGCTGGCCATGGAATCGGCCGCGCGCAGCTACTACGACTTCGCCGCCAGCGCCCGCCCCGCCGAGCCGCGCGCCCAGGGCAGCCTCACCGCGCCGGTAATGCCGCCCGAAAACGCCGGCGAAGCGCCGCCGCTGGGTTTCGCGCTGGCCCAGTTGCATGGGGTGTATATCCTCGCGCAGAACGCACAAGGCATGGTGCTGGTGGACATGCACGCCGCCCATGAGCGCATCCTCTATGAGCGCCTGAAAAGCGTGCTCGACGGCACGCCCTCCATTCAGCGCCTGCTCATCCCCGCCGTGCTGTCGGTGTCGGCGCGCGAGATGGCCACCGCCGAAGCCTGCGCCGAGGCGCTCGCCGGCATGGGCTTCGAAATCTCCCCCGCCGGCCCGACCGCCCTGTCGGTGCGCACCGTGCCGGCCCTGCTGGCCAGCGCCGATGTCGGCGAGCTGACCCGCTCGGTGCTCGCCGAACTCGACGACATGCCCGCCACCGAAGTCATTACCGCGCGGCGCAACGAGCTGCTCGCCACCATGGCCTGCCACGGCGCCGTGCGCGCCAATCGCACGCTGACCATCCCCGAAATGAATGCACTATTGCGCCAGATGGAAGCCACCGAACGCGCCGACCAGTGCAACCACGGCCGCCCGACCTGGACGCAGTTCTCCATGGCCGAACTGGATCGCTTCTTTTTGCGCGGACAGTAGGGCGGGATAAGCGCAGCGCATCCGCCGAGCAGCGCCTCACCGGGGCACGGATGGCGGATGCGCTGCGCTTATCCGCCCTACCCGACAGCCGTCATCGCCGGACCACCTGCCAGCCCCGCGCCGCCAGTTCGGCCGGAATGCCGCGCTCGCCGACCAGATGTCCGCCGCCGACCGACACGAACAACACCCCCGGCGCGGACATCAGCGTTTCCAGTCGATCCGCCATCTCAAGGTTACGCACATCGATCAGCGTGGCGAACAGCGGTGCCACCGCCTCGCGGTCGGCGCCTTCGAGCATCAGCGCCTCGAGCGCCGCGTCATCCCCGGCTTGCCAGGCACCCACCATGCGCGTGAGGTAGTCGCCAATCTGACCGCTGACCACCATGTCCACCGTCTGGCGCAGGGCCGCCTGCTGCGCCCGCTCGCCGCCGGCCGACAGCGCCGCCACCTGCCGCGCCGGCGTCTCCAGCGCCAGCACCGGCTTGCCGGCCTGGCGCGCGCGCGACTGCAGCACACCGTCCACCCCGGCCTCGGTCGAAAAACCGGCCTGGTTGGCCGCCAGGGCCATCAGCAGCGTTGAGGCAAACCACGGCTGCATGCCCTGCACCTGGCTCACCGGCATGCCCACGGCCTTGGAGGCATCGTGTACCTGCGCATACAGCTCTGCCGGCATGAGCGACTTGAGCGACTGCCCGTCCGGCAGGCGGCCGGCGGTCACCAGCGTCCGCGCCAGCGACGGATCGCTCACATCCAGTTCGAAGGCCGTGCGCTCGGATGCGGCAAAAGCCGCCTCCACCGCCGCCGGCAAGGGGTAGCAAGCCGCATGGCACAAGTGGATGGCACCGAACAGGTAGGCGCGCACGCCGCCCTGCGCATCGCGCACCTCCCACAGGGTCGGCGCCGCCATCGCCGCGCCGGACAGGCCGACACTGCACAGCACGCACACCAGCACACGCCGCAACACCTCCACACCACCACGCATCGCTACTCCAAGCATTGTCACAAAGATCGCCAGCCTACCCGAATCGACCACCGCCGCGCAGCGCCCCCGGTAGAATGGCGCCCATGCCCCACCTGCCCCCCGCCCTGCTCCTGCTCGGCCCCACCGCCAGCGGCAAGACCGCCAGTGCGCTGGCCCTGGCCGCGCACCTGCCGATCGAGATCATCAGCGTCGACTCCGCGCTGGTGTTCCGCGACATGGACATCGGCAGCGCCAAACCCAGCGCCGCCGAGCAGGCCGTGTGCCCGCACCACCTGATCGACATCCTCTCGCCTGAAGAAGCCTATTCGGCCGCAAAGTTCCGCGACGACGCGCTGCGCCTGATGGCCCAGATCACCGCCCGCGGCCGCCTGCCGGTGCTCGCCGGTGGCACCATGCTGTACTTCAAGGCGCTGCGCGAGGGGCTGTCCGAGCTGCCCCAGGCCGACGCCGAGCTGCGCGCCCATATCGACGCCGACGCCCGCCAGTTCGGCTGGCCGGCCATGCACGCCGCGCTGGCCCGGCTCGACCCGGCCGCCGCCGCCAGCCTCCAGCCCAACGACGCCCAGCGCATCCAGCGCGCGCTGGAGATCGTGCGCCTCACCGGCCGCCCGCTGGCCGAGAGCTACGCCCGCCGCGAGATGACTGCACCGCCCTACCGCTTCGTCGGCATCGCGCTGGCGCCGGATGACCGCAGCGTGCTGCACCGGCGCATCGAAGCGCGCTTCGACGCCATGCTCGCCGCCGGCTTCCTCGACGAAGTGCGCGCGCTGCGCGCCCGGTACGCGCTCACGCTCGACCTGCCCAGCATGCGCTGCGTCGGCTACCGCCAGGCCTGGGAGCATCTCGACGGCCTCACCGACGCCGCCACCTTCCGCGACAAGGGCATCGCCGCCACCCGCCAGCTGGCCAAGCGGCAGCTGACCTGGCAGCGCAAGTTCGTGGACGACTGGGGCGACCTGGCCGTGGTCCCCTGCGACGACGACACGGTGGTCAGCCAAACCGTCGACACCGCCCGCCGCCTGCTCGCCGGCACTTGATCCAGGCCACTGGACGCCCCGCCGGCCCAGCGGCGACAATCCCGCCCAATCACCTCACAGGACACCCGCCATGGCACTCGGACACATCATGCTCATCCTCACCCTGCTCGCCGACGGCCAGCTCTCGGCGGCTTTCGTGAGCACCGCCGACCAGGCCGAGTGCGAAGCGCGCGCCACCGCCATCGAGGCCATTCTCAAGTCGGGCGGCGCCAATGTGCAGCAGATCCAGTGCCTGCGCGGCAGCCAGCAGTTCGCCCGCTTCTCGCACGCCACCGCCTCGGCCGCCCCGCGCCATGCCTATGAACTCACGGTGCACGACGGCGTGCTGACAGCCCAGCCGGTCGCTACGCTCAAGGACTGCCCCCCGGCAAGCGCCGACGGCGCAGCCAACCAGCGTTACTGCGTCAGCTCCACGCAAACCCTGTTGTCCGACACCGCGAAACAGTAAGCCTGCTCAGAACGGCAGGTCGCGCCACCATGCAATGGCCACCTGCACCACCACCGCGGCCAGGTAGGCCTGCAGGCAATAGCGCGCATTGCCCCGCGCCAGCGCGCCGGCCGACAAACCGTAGCGCCCCTGCAAGGCCAGGTGGATGCCCGACATCGGGCTCACCGCCAGGCCAATCGCCCAGCACTGGGTGAACACCGCCGCCAGCAACAGCGGATCGGGCGAGATCGGCGCCAGCCAGGCCGACACCATGGCGATCGAGATCACCGCGTGCACCCCGATCACGCACAGCCCGATCATGCCCGCCAGCACCAGCGCCGACTGCAGCGGCCCAAAATGCGCCGGCGTCAGGCCGCCGCCCTGGGTGGCGATCAACGCATCGAGCCCGGTGGCGAACACCGCCGCCGCCAGAAACAGCACCAGCTCGCCACGCATCGCCGGCAGGCGCAGATGCACATGCCGCGCCACCGCCGCGGCGCCGGCCGTCACGCCCGAGCGCGTCAGCACCACCCCTACCGCCATCAGCGGCGCGCACAGCGACACGATGGCCAGCGTCGTCCAGTGCGGCCAGAAGTAATGGCCCACCACCACCATCGCCGCCAACCCGGCCGGCACCCACAGCGCCGACGGGCGCATCGGGTAGCCGACAAAATCCAGCGCCTCGGGCGCATGCTTGAGCAGATCGCGCCCGGCCAGGTAGTTGATCAGCAAGGCCAGCGGCACCCCGGCCAGCGCCATCTCGCCCAGCGTGGCGCCCGGCGCATAGGTGATCGCCACCGCCGTGGCGGCAAAGAACGGCGACCACAGCGCCGCCGCCAGAAAGGCGCGGGTCAGCGCATTGGTCTGGACCACCGAGGGCGACTTTCCGCCGCTCATGCGGTCGGCCATGATGAACACCGCCGACAGGTTGATCACCGCGCCGAACACATGCACCCCACCCAGCGTGCGCCATAGCGCACCGGGGCCACGCGGCAGCGGCCGGTCGTCGCCCACCAGGCCGATCAGCTGCAGAAAGCTCACCGCCGCCAGCATGCCAAGCAGCGCCATGTTCTGCGTCAGCACGCCCTGCCACGGCCAGTGGTCGCTACGCCAGCCGGCCCACCCCAGCGCGAGCAAGCCAATGCCGATCAGCACCGCCGCCGTGGCGCGCTGGCGTTTGTCAAGGCTCGGCCACAGCAGCGCACAGGCCGCCCACGCACATACCCCGGCCAGCCAGGCCGGCACGGGCAGGCGCGCGCCCGTGCACAGGGCGAACACCATCATCAACAGGATCAGCCAGGCCGAAAACCGGTCGGCGTGCTTGCGAACAATTGGGGGCATGCGGTTTATGATGCGTCCATCACGCGGCCGGGCGGCCGCAAAGCACGGTATTGTCCCCTGAGCGCCCCGATTCGGCTACCGCATGACCCAGCGCACCATCGCCATCGTCGTCAATGCCCGCTCGGCCAATGGCCGCGACGACGACCTGCGCGCCCGCATCGAAGCGGCCCTGCCGCCCGAGGCCGGCCGCCTGCTGTGGTTCCAGCCCCGCAAGGCCAGCCGGCTCGACCGCGTCTGCCAGCGCGCCACCACCGTCGCCGATCTGGTCGTGGCCGTCGGTGGTGACGGCACGGTGCGCACCGTGGCCCAGCACGCCCGTGCCCGCGGCAAACCGCTGGCCATCATCCCCACCGGCACCTACAACCTCGTCGCCCGCCACCTCGGCATCCCGCTCGACGTGGCCGAGGCCGCCCGGCTGGCCGTCACCGGCCACGCCCGCCCCACCCCCTGCGGCGACATCAACGGCCTGTTGTTCTTCAACCACGCCGCCTTCGGCCTGTACACCCGCATCATCGCCGCGCGCGAACGCCACACCGCGGTGCTCGGGCGCAGCCGCGTCACCGCGGTACTCTCGGGCATTGCCACGCTGTTCAACCGCTACCCTATCCTCAAGCTGCGCCTGACGGCCGATGGTGAAACGAAGCACTGCCATGCCAACGCCGTGTTCTTTGGCGCCAACCCGCTGCCACTGGCCGCCGTCGACGCCCAGTTCGCCACGCAATGCGACGGCCGCGCGCTGGGCCTTGTGCTGATGCGCCACCAGGGGCGCCGCCATGTCCTCGCCGCCGCCTTCAAGTCGCTGTTCGGCCGGCTCTCCGACGCGCCCACCTTCGAACTCACTGCGCTGCAGGAGATCACCGTCGATATCGTCCGTCGGCGCCGCCGCCTGCGCGTCTCGATCGACGGCGAACTGATCAAGTGCCGCCTGCCGCTGCAACTGCACTACCAGCCCGGTGCCTTGCAGATCATCCGCCCCGATCCGCTAGAATCCGAGGCATGACCCCCGCCTCGCCGGCCCTGCGGCTGGTCCACCTCTCCGACCTGCATTTCGGCGCCCAGGCGCCAGGCGCCGCGCAACTGCTGCTCGACACCGTCGTCGGCCTCTCGCCGCAGCTCACCCTCATCACCGGCGACCTCACCCAGCGCGCCCGCAACAGCCAGTTCATTGCCGCGCGGCAATTCTTCGACCAGCTCCCCGGTGACTGGCTGGCCATCCCCGGCAACCACGACATGCCGCTGTTCCGCCCCTGGCACCGCCTGTTCACCCCGCGCGGCCGCTACCGCCGCCATATCGGCGACGCCACCACCAGCCATGTCGACTGGCAGCAACTGCGCCTCGCCCTCATCGACAGCACCAACCCGCTGTCCTGGCGCTCCGGCCGCGTGCGCAGCGCCGCCGCCCGCGATGCCGCGCAGTGGCTGGCCGGCGGCAGCGACGGGCAACTGCGCATCGCTGCCGCCCACCACCCCTTCGCCACCCGCGAGCGCGGCAACAAGGGCGGCATGGCCGGCGCCAACATCGCGCGCAATCTGCTCATCGACGAAGGCGGCGCCGACCTGCTGCTGTGGGGGCATCTGCATCGCAGCGAAGTGCGGCTGCTGGCATCGGACTCCGGGCGCAACGCGATCGGCATCGGCGTCGGCTCGCCCACCTCGGGCCGGCATTCAGCCGAGGGGCTGTTTTTTCATCAGCTGGATGTGACGCCGGGGCATGTGCATCTTGTTGTCTGGCGGCGGCACATGGCCGAGAGCGTGTTTCATCCGTGGGAATCACCGGTTTGTGCTTGGCTCGGCGGGGTGGCAGGCGGTGGTTTGATTTTTGCGCTTCCCGCGGTGGGGGGCTTGCGGGTTGGCTTAGTGCTTTGTTGATTCTGGGCGGCTTCGAGTGGCGTTTCGTTGGCCGGGCTTCGCCTCGGCGGGCGACCTACTTTCTTGCTCGCAAGAAAGCTAGGCAAAGAAGCACGGCCTGGCCGCGCCCCTCGGGGTCTCCGCCCTCCGACGCCCCGGGGCGGGGTGCTGCAAACTCGCTCCAGCCAAACGCTAGCTTCTCCCATATTTTCCGCCCGGCACGTCCTCCGGTTGGTGCGGCAGAGGCGTGGGTCGGTCGTGCCCACGAGAGAGGTGCAACGTCAATTCTTCAGGCATATACTTGTGCGCTGCGACAATTTCACCGGATCCGCCTCAGTATACACACACCGACTTCAGTCATGAAACACTGGCTTCAAATGCGTTAAGCAAACCCTGGAAGCCATATATGTCACGCACCAGATGTATACGTCAGCGCCGACGTTCCTACAACACGTTAGCCTTACTAATTTATGCGCACAGTTGTTTGCTTCCGCGACGTTAAACAAGCAGCTCTGTACTTTGATCGAGCTTGCCCGCTATTGCCTGACGCATGGGCGGCACTGGCAGCGATATCGTGACGGAGTTCCTGAACCAGTTCCATCTCGATCACTAATAAACATTGTCTTCGACAAATTGCCGCAGTCGAACGCTGAACGCTATACCGAACTCGGTCGCATCGTCGATACGTGGACTCATTCAGAACGGATACACGGCTATCGCCAAACTCGTGCGGAGTCATCTGCTGTGGATGACTACGAAGACCTGTACAGCGCTTACCTAGAAGACGCAAAAGACGAAGACGGTATTCCGATCCGCGCACATTTCCAAGATTACGCGGCGAAACTTGCCGTTGGCCCCTATCCGTACTTCTCCCGACTGAGCAAGTGTTAGCTGAAACGTCAAACGAAGATCCCGTCGCAACACTAAGCGGCATGTCGCTTATAAATGTCGAGAGCGCGTCGTGGGACCAGATTGTCGAAGTCCGTACTGATTTGACGCTAGACGGAAGCTTCAGCGCCTTCGAGCTCTTTCTCACGGAGAAGTACTCAGGCAAGAGCCGCGCGTATTTGGAAGATGATCTCGCAATTCGTATTGACGATGGTGAGCGGGCCGGGGTCAGAAGCACGGATTTGATCTTGTTGCGGGTTCAATCTCCGTACTTCTTGACCGCAAACATCTAGGCAGTCGCTGCCGCCGGCATCGCCTCCTCGCTCTTGGGCGGGCCTCTCCCTGGGTGGCAGTTTCGAGCGCCGCCTTGTCGAGGTGGGCAAGTTCGCAATTGAGTTTGCGAAACGAAGACGGACCATGATCGACTGGCAAACGAGCCACGAGTTAGCCTGCATTTGATTGAAACCAAAAAGGTACTTGCGTGAAGATGGCCAACCCGGCGCTCAACTCCCTGTTCGCTTTCAGAAAGCTCTGACGCTGCGCGATATGCCGCGCAGCGCCGGTTAGCTCAACGTTGGGCACCAGGAGGATCGTAGATTGAGCACTTGGGAGATCTGGAAATTGCGCCTTGCCGCGCTATCCGAAGTGCCACCTTGGGAGGCAATGATTACAAGATTCCTCGCGGCTTATGGCGCTTGGTTGATTCTAGAAACACTATCTTGGGCTTATCCAAGCCTATATTCTCAGCGAGTGACCGACCAATCATTTTGGGATGCGCGCGGCACTCGTGGGAGTAAGTATTGCGTTGGCTGAAGCTTTGCCTCCAGTGAAGTGCATGAAGGCGTTTCCTGGAAAAAAGGCGCGAAGATCGAGCTTGTGGTTGGGGATATCTTATGCCCGAACGAAACGTGCAATATTGGAATTCTCAGCAGCGATTATTTCGATAGTTGCGTTTCAACGGCAATTTCTATTAGAAGCGTTAAAGGGCAGTTCGTTCAAAGGTTTTTTCAGGGAAACGTTGGGCCGTTTGACGCCGCAGTGGGACGCTTCTCTTGACGCACAGGCAAAGGCGTCGGCGCGCACAATCCGGAAAAGAAACGAGGTGCAAATAGAACCCAAAGATATCCGATCGGAACTGCAGCTACTGTTCCGCTTTCGGGGCGCAACGCATTTCTTATTGTAGGGCCTACGATAGGATGTAGAGACAACTAAAACCACGACAGACGCTCATGGTCTTTGACGTCATTGCTTGCCTTATGGAATGCAGCTGCTATCATGGCGCGCGCGATGCGATCGCGATACCACCTGGGGCGCGAATCTCAAGTAACGCACCTGGCAATAGGCTCGTGCTGTTCCAGACCATCTTGTGCTCATTTGCGGCCGCGTGGGCTTCTGGACACCAGCCACCTACTCGACATCTGAAAGTAGTAATTTGGCACGGCGACTATGATCCACGTGAATTCAATGAAATGGCCAGCTGGCTCAAGAGCTTTGGCCCTTAGTCGCAACGTGAAACTGGTGCTCAACATTACGCTGCATTCGACCGTCAAAACGCTGCGCATTTTGCCGTCGGATGAGCTTTCACGTTATTAACCCGGCCCTAAAATAGAAAATAATCGTATACTTCTGACATGGAAAAAATCGATGTCAGAAAGCTTGAGCCGGCGGCGCGGGAGCAGATGCGCCGGACGGTGATTCGGATGCTGGGGCGTGGGTATAACCAAACGGCCGTTGCCGCTGAGCTGAATCAATTGCTGACGGTGCACGGCTGGGCCAAAGTCACGCCGAGCGGCAGCGGTGCTGAAGACGGTCAGCGCGGCCGCCCCGAAGGCAGCGGGGCGGTTGCTGACGGGTGCCCAGGAAGAACGCATCAAGAATGAATTGCGGAACGAACACCCGACCAGTTGAAGCTGAAGTTTGCGTTGTGGAGCGCCTCCAGGCCGTGCGTGCCGCGATCAAGCAGTTGTTTCCTCGCGGACTTGCCGGTGCGAACAGTTCGAAAGTATCTGCCCGCTGGGGCTTCACGCCGCAACGTCCAGTCAAACGCGCCTACGAGCAGCGCCCCGAGGCGGTTCAGAAGTGGCTTAAGGATGAATACCTGGCCATTGTCGCCCGGGCAAAGGCCGAAGGCGCCGAGATCAGTTGGGCCGATGAAACGGCGGCCAGCAGCGTGGAGCACTACGCGCGAGGCTACGCCCCGCGCGGCAAGACGCCGGTGCTGGTGCTGTCGCAATCGAAGCGCTGCCGGGATCAACCTGATCTCGGCGGTCACCAACCAAGGAACGCTGCGATTCATGCTCTATCGGCCGACGCTGGACGCGGACATGTCTTCATCAAAAGTTTCTCAAGCGGCTGCACAAGTGACGCGGGCAAGAAAGTCTTTCTGATCGTCGATAACCTGCGAGTGCATCACGCCAAAGTGGTCACAGCGCGCTGGCCGAACATGCCGAAGAGATTGAGCTGTTTTACCTGCCCAGCTACTCGCCTGAGCTCAATCCGGATGAGTACCTGAATGCTGACTGGAAGGCGCGCGCATGAATGCGGGCGAACCGGTCCGGCACACCTGGAGGCAATGCAAAGCAAACTGCTCGGGCATTTGCGAAGCCTGCAAAAACAGCCGGAGCGGATTCGGTCGTACTTCAAACATGAAAAGATTCGCTATGCCGCCTGAACTGTCAGGTAATTTGTTGCCGGGTTAATAGCAGGGCGATGGCGAAGCCGAGCCCGCGCGCCCTTCCCTTCTGTGCCGCCGAACGGAGGCCGTGACTGGCGGGAATTGTCGTGTCGCTGTTTGAGCCCGAAGGGCGAGTTTGCGACACGACCCGCCGGGTGCGGGCGTAGAGAGGGACCGGCGAAGCCGGCGGTAACAGCGGGGGCGTTTTTTGCGTCCTTTCTTGTCGCTACAAGAAAGGATGTCGCCCGCCGGGGCGAGACCCGGCCAATGTCCCGCCTGAAAACCAACGACCGGAAGGAACTGACGGCCGGTTGAAACCGGCCCTACCCTTCGGCCGCAGCAGCCCCAGCCGCCCCGGCCGCCGCCCGGCCCGCGGGGCGATGAGCGTATAGACGACGGGCACGACGAACAGCGTCAGCACGGTGCCAAACGCCAGCCCCTCCAACAAATCACCCACCTGATCTGCTGCCGCACTCGGCCCCGGCACCGGTCGCCAGCGCCAGCGGAATTGCCGAGGACGTCGCCCTGGTGGTCATGCGAGGATCGGCCGCAGCCGCAGCACGGCGGCGTCGGTGATGGCGGCGACCAGCGTTTCGCCGCTCGCGCAGCTGGTTGGCGAATTCGACAATGAGGATGCCGTGGCGGGTGATGAGGCCGATCAGCGTGACCAGGCCGATCTGGCTGTAGACATTGAGCGTGCCGCCGGTCATCCACAGCGCGGCGAGCGCGCCGGTCATCGACAGGGGCACGGTGAGCATGATGGTGAAGGGGTCGCGGAAGCTTTCGAACTGGGCCGAGAGCACCAGGTAGATGAACACCACGGCGAGGATGAAGGTGAGCAGCAGGCCACCGGAGCTGATCTTGAATTCACGGCTCTGGCCGTTGTAGTCGATGGCGTAGTCGGCCGGCAGCACCCGCGCGGCGATGGTTTCGAGCTCGGTGAGCGCTTCGCCGAGGGCGAAGTCGTCGGCCAGGTTGGCGGTGATGGTGACGGCGCGGCGCTGGGCGAAGTGGTTGAGTTCGCGCGGGGCAACGGCTTCGTCGACGGTGATGAGGCTGGCCAGCGGGATCATCTCGCCGGCGCTGCTGCGCACATAGAGGTCGCGGATGTCGTTGGGGATGCTGCGGTCGGCGGCGGCGAGCTGGACGATGACGTCGTATTGCTCGGCATCGCGTTTGAAGCGGGTGACCTGCCGGCCACCGAGCAGGGTCTCCAGCGTGCGGCCGATCTGCTCGACCGACACGCCGAGGTCGGCCGCCTTGTCGCGGTCGACCTGCACGGTGACTTCGGGCTTGGTGAGCTTGAGGTCGATGTCGGCGGCGATGAAGCGCGGATCCTTGGCCATCTCCTGCAACATGGTGTCGGCCACCTCGGCCAGCTCGGTGTAGCTGGCCGAGGTGACGATGACCAGGTTGATGGGCTGCGAGCGGGCGCTCTGCCCCAGCGACGGCGGCGTGACCGGAAAGGCGCGGATGCCGGGTACGCTGAGGAAGCCCGGCAGCAGGCTGCGGGCGATCTGCGGCGAGCGGGTGTCGCGCTCGGACCAGTCCTTGAGGCCGCCAAAGGAGATGCCTTGCGACACCGTGGGGCTGCCCGAGACCACGAAATAGCGCGAGATATCGGGCGTGTCGGCGTACAAGGCTTCGAGCTGGCGGGTGTAGCGGTCCATGTAGTCGATGGTGGCGCCTTCGGGGCCGCTGAACACACCAATGATGAAGCCGCGATCTTCGACCGGCGAGAGTTCCGACTTGAGCGTATCGAGCAGCCAGGCCGAGGCGCCCACCACCAGCGCGAACACCAACAGCACCAGCCAGCGCGCCTTGAGGGCACCGGCGAGGATGCGCCGGTAGCCGTGGGTCATGCCGCCCAGCACGGCCTCGATGGCGTTGTAGACGCGGCCGTGGCCGGTCTCGTGCTTGAGCAGCTTGGAGCACATCATCGGCGACAGGCTGAGCGCCACGAAGCCGGAGACGATCACCGCGCCGGCGAGCGTGAGCGCGAATTCGATGAACAGCTTGCCGGTGCGCCCGGTCATGAAGGCCACCGGGGCGTACACCGCGGCGAGGGTGAGCGTCATGGCGACCACGGCGAAGCCGATTTCCTTGGCGCCGTCGAGCGCGGCCTGGAAGCGGGTCTTGCCCATCTCGAGGTGGCGGTGGATGTTTTCGAGCACCACGATGGCGTCGTCCACCACCAGCCCCACGGCCAGCACCAGCGCCAGCAGGGTGAGCGTGTTGATGGAGAAGCCCATCACCAGCATCAGCGTGAAGGCGCCGATCAGCGACACCGGGATGGTGACCAGCGGCACCAGCGTGGCGCGCCAGTTGCGCAGGAAGAAGAAGATGATCGCCAGCACCAGCAGCACGGCTTCGCCGATGGTCATGAACACCGCTTTGATGGAGCGGTCGATGAACACCGTGTAGTCGTTGGCGATGGTCACGGTCATGCCCTCGGGCAGGCCTTCGGAGATGCGTGGCAGCTCTTCGCGCAGGGCTTTGGACAGATCGAGCGGGTTGGCGGTGGCCTGCTTGATGAGGCCCAGCGCCACGGCCGGCTTGCCATTGAAGTGTGCCGAGGTGCGCTCGGAGGCGGCGGCGACTTCGACCCGGCCGACATCACGCAGGCGCACCGGGTAGCCGTCGGCACCGATCGGCGCGCGCACCACCACCTGCTCGAACTGGCCCACCTCGCTCAGGTCGGTGCGCGCGACCACGGCAAACTCACGCGACTGGCTCTCGATGAGGCCGGCCGGCACCTCGACGTTCTGCGCGCGCAGGGCGGCTTCGACGTCCTGCACGGTCAGCCCGTAGGCCGACAGACGCTCGCGGTCGAGCCAGATGCGCATGGCGTACTCGCGGTCGCCGAACACGCGCACATCGGCGGCGCCGGGCAGCGTCTGCAGGCGCGGTTTGACGATGCGGCTGGCCACGTCGGTCACATCCAGCGGCGAGTGGCGGTCGGACGAGAAGGCCAGGTAGATGATCGGGCTGGCGTCGGCCTCGACCTTGGAGATGACCGGGTCGTCCACATCGTCCGGCAGGCGGCGGCGCACCCGCGAGACACGGTCGCGCACATCGGCGGCGGCGCTGTCGGGGTCGCGCTCGAGGCGGAAGCGCACCGAGATCTGGCTGGACTCCTGGCGGCTGATCGAGGTGAGCACATCGACGCCTTCGATGCCGGCCAGCGAGTCTTCCAGCGGCTTGGTGACCTGGGACTCCATGATCGCCGGGCTGGCACCGGTATAGCGGGTGCTGACGGTGACCACCGGCTCGTCGATTTTGGGGTACTCGCGCACCGTCAGGCGGGTGAAGGACACCAGGCCGACGAGGATGAGCACCAGCGACAGCACGGTGGCAAAAACCGGCCGTCGAACGCAGATGTCGGAGAGGATCATCGTCGGGCAGTCTCAGCGGGCCGGCGCCACGGTGCGCACCGGGGCGCCGTCGCGCAGCTTGATCTGACCGGCCGTGACCACCTCGTCGCCCTCCGCCAGGCCGTCGATGACCTCGACCGAGGTGCCCTGCCGGCGCCCGACCTGCACCGCCGTGCGCTGCGCCTTGCCACCGATGATGCGGAACACGAACTGCCCTTCGGCCGTGGGCACCAGCGCCTGCTCGGGCACCACCAGCGCCGAGCGCGCCTCGCCCAGGCTCAGGCGCACGCGGGCAAACATGCCCGGGCGCAGCTTGCCGGCGCGGTTGTCGAGCGTGGCCTGCAGGCGCACGGCGCGGCCTTCGGCATCGATCAGCGGGTCGATGGCGCTGACCGTGGCGGCAAACGGCTCGCTGCCGAGCGCGTCGGTCAGCACCGCCACCTTCTGCCCCACGGCGAGGCTGCCCACATGGCGCTCGGGCAGGCGAAAGTCCACTTTCAGCGAGTCGATCGCTTCGAGGTTGACCAGGTCGGCGCCCTCCTTGACGTAGTCGCCAATGCTCACCTTGCGGATGCCGACAATGCCGTCGAACGGCGCGCGCACGCTCATGCGCGCCAGGCGTGCGGCGGCCACCTGGTCGGCCGCTTCGGCCACGCGCAGGCCGGCGCGCGCCTCGTCGAGCGCCCGCTGGCTGACGAATTTCTTGTTGAAGAGGTCTTCGGTACGGCGAAAGTTGGCCTGCGCTAGCGACAAGCCGGCACGCGCCTGCTGCAACTCGGCCGCCTGCACCGAGGCATCGAGGCCGATGAGCAACTCTCCGCGCTTGACCGGCCGGCCTTCGACAAAGCCGATGCGGGCAACCCGGCCCGCCGTCTCGGGGCGCAGCATGACCGACTCGGACGAGCGCAGCGTGCCCACCGCGCTCACGTCATCGCGCAGGTTCAACCGACCCACGATATGCGCCTCGACCGCCGTGGCCGGCGGCGCAGCCTTGCCGGCCTCGCCAGTCTGGGCCGCCGTGGCGCCGGCAAGGCACAGCAAGCACAGCGCGATCACACCTTTCTTGCTCATCACACGCATCGTCTGTTCACCGTTTCTGCTCCCCGCCTCGTTTGCGGGCGACGTTCCTCAAACCGCAGCCTGCCAACCGGGAGGGCTCACGCGCTGCGCGACCACGCCCAAAACAAAACCCCGGGCCAGCCGGGGTTTGTTCATGCGCCAGATTCGCCGCTCAGCACACCACCGTCGGCGCTTCGCCCTCGGCGCTGGCACGGATGCGACCGAGTTCATACACCGTCTCGCCCGCTGCGCGCAGCTGTTCGGCCGCCGTGGCGGCCTGCTCGGCCGACACGATCACCACCATGCCGATGCCGCAGTTGAAGGTGCGGTACATCTCGTTGGCCTCGATGTTGCCCGCGCCCTGCAGCCACTGGAACAGCGGCGGCATCTGCCAGGCGTCGGCGCGCAGCTCGGCGGTGAGCCCGTCGGGCAGCACGCGCGGCACGTTCTCGAGCAGGCCGCCACCGGTGATGTGGGCCATGCCCTTGACCAGGCCGGGGTGGGCCTTCATCAGCGCCAGCAGGGACTTGACGTAGATGCGGGTCGGCGCCATCACCACGTCGCGCAGCGCCCGGCCGTGGAAGTCGGCGTCCATGTTCGGTTTGGTGAGCTCGATCACCTTGCGGATCAGCGAGTAGCCGTTGGAGTGTGCGCCGCTGGAGGCCAGGCCCAACACCACGTCGCCCTCGGCGATATGCTCGCCGGTGATGATCTCGGCCTTCTCGACGCCGCCGACGGCAAAGCCGGCCAGGTCGTATTCGCCGGCCGGGTACATGCCCGGCATCTCGGCCGTTTCGCCGCCGATCAGCGCGCAGCCGGCCAGCTCGCAGCCGTGGGCGATGCCCTTGACCACATCGGCCGCGGTGTCGACATCGAGCTTGCCGCAGGCGAAGTAGTCGAGGAAGAACAGCGGCTCGGCGCCCTGCACCAGGATGTCGTTCACGCTCATGGCGACCAGGTCCTGGCCGACGGTGTCGTGCTTGTTCAGTTCGAAAGCCAGCTTGAGCTTGGTGCCGACGCCATCGGTGCCGGAGACCAGCACCGGCTCCTTGTACTTGCCGGTCAGCTCGAACAGGGCGCCGAAGCCACCGATGCTGCCGAGCACTTCGGGACGCATGGTGCGCTTGGCCATGGGTTTGATGCGATCGACGAGGGCATCGCCGGCCACGATGTCGACGCCGGCGTCGCGATAAGTCAGGGCGGTCAAGGTGGTCTCTCTCCAGAATCGATGGCGCTGGCATGGCGGCGCGCTTGAGCCCGCCCACGCTTGCGACTACAGTACGGGCATTTCTCCCGGCGAACCCACCGGGTCCCGCACCAAACCCCGCATTTTACATCGAATGTACTCACTTCGTGCCCGCCAAATGCAAACCGCCGCCTGGCTCGGCGTCGGTGTTGCCCTGCTCGTGCTGCTGTGGCTGCTGTCGCCGATCCTGGCGCCCTTTGCCATCGCCGCCGTGCTCGCCTACATCAGCGACCCGGCTGTCAATTGGCTGGTCGCCCGGCGCCTGCCGCGCGCCGCCGCGGTGCTGCTGGTGATCCTGCTGCAAGGCCTGCTGCTGTCCTTGCTGGTGCTGATCCTGGTGCCGATGGTGTATCGCGAGGCGGTCACCCTGGTCACCCAGATGCCCGACCTGGTCGACATGCTCAACCAGCGCGTGCTGCCGCTGCTCAAGGAGCAGTTCGACATCAGCGTGCAGCTCGATGCCGCCTCGGTGCGCCAGTGGGTGGCCGAGAACTGGAGCACCGCCCAGGACGTGCTGCCCGGTCTGCTGAAAAAGGCCACCACCGGCGGCATGGCGGTGGTCGGCTTCTTCGCCACGGTGCTGCTGATCCCGATGGTGATGTTCTACCTGCTGCAGGAGTGGCCGCATATCGTCGAGGGCATGCGCGCGATCATTCCGCGCCCGATGCTCGCGCGCAGCTCGCGGATCATGGGCGACATCGACGAGGTGATGTCCGAATTCCTGCGCGGGCAGCTGTCCGTGATGCTGCTGCTGGCGGTGTTCTACAGCATCGGCCTGTGGCTGGCCGGGCTGCGCTTTGCGCTGCCGGTGGGGGTGATCACCGGGCTGCTGGTGTTCGTGCCCTTCGTCGGCTTCAGCACCGGCCTGGTGCTGGCGCTGCTCTCGGCGGTGCTGCAAAACGCCGGCTGGCCACCGATCATCGGCGTGGCCATCGTCTACACCATCGGCCAGCTGGTGGAGAGCTTCCTGCTCACCCCCTATCTGGTGGGCGAGCGCATCGGCCTGCATCCGCTGGCCGTCATCTTTGCCCTGATGGCCTTCGGCGAGCTGTTCGGCTTTGTCGGCGTGCTGGTCGCCCTGCCGGCCAGTGCGGCCTTGCTGGTGGGCCTGCGCGAGCTGCGCAGCGCCTACTTCGCCAGCCATGTGTATCTTGGCGACGAACCGCCCACGGACGACGCCGCATGAAGCAACTCGTGCTCGACATCCGCCTCGACGCCCCGCCAACGCTGGACAACTACTTTGCCGGCGACAATGCCCCGCTGGTGGCCGCCCTCGAAGCCACCGCGCAGGGCCAGGGCATGGGCCACCTGTATCTGTGGGGTGCCGCCGCCACCGGGCGCAGCCATCTGCTGCGCGCCACCTGCGCCGCGTCGGGCGGCGTGTACCTGGGCGCCGGGGATGTAGGCGAGACGCTTCCCGACGCCCCCGGCCTGCTGGCGGTGGACGATGTACACCGGCTCAGCGATGCCGGCGCCGTGGCGTTGTTCAATGCCTTCAACCGCGCCCGCGAACAGCGCCAGACCCTGCTGCTTGCCGGCGACCAGCCGCCGCTGGCGCTGCAGCTGCGCGAAGACCTGCGCACCCGCATCGGCCAGTGCCTGGGCTTCGAGATCCAGCCGCTGACCGACGCCGCGCGCTCGGCGATTCTCAGCGCCCTGGCCACCCAGCGTGGCCTGCGCATCGACGGCGATGTCGTCACCTACCTGATGCGCCATGGCCGGCGCGACATGCCCAGCCTGCTCACCACACTCGACGCACTCGACCGCGCCTCCTTCGAGCGCAAGCGCGCCATTACCCTGCCCTTGCTGCGCGAGATGCTGCAGTCGGGCCTCGACATCTGATACGGACACCCCATGGATCTCGTTCTTTTCGACCTCGACAACACCTTGCTGGCCGGCGACTCGGACTTTGCCTGGGCTGAATTTCTCATCGGCAAGGGCGTGCTCGACCGTGAAGTGTATGAAACCAAGAACGTCACCTTTTACGAGCAGTACAAAGCCGGCACGCTCGACATCTTCGAATTTCTCGACTTCCAGCTCGCCCCGCTGGCCCGCCACGAGCGCGCCCAGCTCGACGCCTGGCATGCCGAGTTCATGGACGTGGCGATTCGCCCGATGATCACCGTCAAGGCCCGGGCGCTGGTCGACAAGCACCGTGCCGAGGGCGCGCTGATCGCCGTGGTCACCGCCACCAACAGCTTCGTCACCGGCCCGATCGCGCGCGAGTTCGGCATCCCGCACCTGGTGGCCACCATCCCGGCGCAGGAGAACGGCGCCTTCACCGGCAAGCCGCGCGGCATGCCGGCGTTCAAGGCGGGCAAGATCGAGCGCGTCGATGCCTGGCTCGAATCGCTCGGCCTGCACATGGGCAGCTTCGACAACAGCTGGTTCTACAGCGACTCGCACAACGACCTGCCGCTGCTCGCGCGCGTGCATCAGCCGGTGGCGGTCGATCCGGACGACACCCTGCGCGAGCACGCCCGCCTGCATGGCTGGCCCGTCATCAGCCTGCGTTAACGCGAGCATAGGCCGGCACCCCGCGCTGCGGTATCATCGCCCGCTTAACTTCCAAGACATCGACACCCATAATGATCCGTAAATTGCTGCGCAAGGTCTTTCGCCGCGCTGCACCGGGCCCGACCGACGGCCCGGCCCTGATTCCCGCCCAGATCCACGGCATCCCCATCGAGCGGGTCTCGCCCGCCGCACGCAAGGTGTGCACCGTGCTGCAGGAGGCCGGCTTCAAGGCCTTCATCGTCGGCGGCGCGGTGCGCGACCTGCTGGCCGACCTGACGCCGAAAGACTTCGACATCGCCACCAGCGCGACGCCGGAGGAAGTCCGCCGCCTGTTCCGCCGCTCACGCATCATCGGCCGCCGCTTCAAGATCGTGCACGTGATGATCGGCGCCGAGATGATGGAGGTCTCGACCTTTCGCGCCGCCCAGGACGCCGCCTCCACCGCCACCGACGAACACGGCCGCATCCTCCACGACAACGTCTTCGGCTCCCAGGAAGAAGACGCCCGGCGCCGCGACTTCACCGTCAATGCGCTGTACTACGACCCGACCACCGAACAGATCCTCGACTACCACCACGGCGTGGCCGACCTGCAGCAGAAAACCCTGCGCATGATCGGCGACCCCAAGGTGCGCTACCGCGAAGACCCGGTGCGCATGCTGCGCGCCGTGCGCCTGGGTGCCAAGCTGGGCCTGACCATCGACCCGGCCGCCAGCCGCCCCATCCGTGAGATGGCGTCCCTGATGGACAACGTGCCGGCCGCCCGCCTGTTCGACGAGATGCTCAAGCTGCTGCTCTCGGGCCACGCCGTCAAATGCCTCAAGCAACTGCGCGAAGAGGGCCTGCACCACGGCCTGCTGCCGCTGCTCGACGTGATCCTCGAGCAGCCCATGGGCGAACGCTTCGTGTGGGCCTCGCTGGAGAACACCGACGAGCGCGTGCGCGAGGGCAAGCCGGTCTCGCCCGGTTTCCTGTTCGCCACCCTGCTGTGGCACGAAGTGCTGGCCAACTGGGAGGCGCGCAAGGCCAAGGGTGAGCATACCCACCCGGCACTGTTCGAAGCCATGGACGAGGTGCTCAGCGTGCAAGGCGAGAAGCTCGCCATCACGCGGCGCATCGCCGGCGACATCAAGGACATCTGGGCGCTGCAGCCGCGCTTCGAGAAGCGCGCCGGCAAAGCCCCGTTCCGCCTGCTCGAGCAACCGCGCTACCGCGCCGGCTGGGATTTCCTGCGCCTGCGCGCGATCTCCGGCGAGATCGACATGGCGCAGGTCGACTGGTGGCACGCGTTTGCCCATGCCGGCGGCAATGCCCGCGAAGGCATGCTGACGGAGCCGGAACCCGGCGCCACGCGCAAGCGCCGTCGCCGGCGGCGCAAGCCGGCCGGCGGAGGCGCGGCCCAATGAGCACCGTCCGCACCTCGCCCGTGACCGCCTTCATCGGCCTCGGCGCCAACCTGGGTGACCCGGTGGCAGCCATCGCCGAGGCCTGCCGGGCGCTGGCGGCACTGCCGGACACCAGCTTCATCGCCCGCTCCGGCAACTACCGCACCGCCCCGGTCGGCGTCAGTGGACAGCCCGACTACATCAACGCCGTCGCCAAGATAGAAACCCGTCTGTCGCCCATGGCGCTGCTCGTTGCGCTGCTCGACATCGAGGCCCGCAGCGGCCGCACCCGCGAATTTGCCATGGCCCCGCGCACGCTCGATCTCGACCTCCTGCTCTATGGCGACCAGCGCATCGCCCTGCCGGGCCTGCAGGTACCACACCCGCGCATGCACCAACGCGCCTTCGTGCTCGTGCCACTGGCCGAACTGGCGCCGACGCTGGATATTCCCGATGCCGGCCCGATCGATCGCCTGCTGGCGACGGTGGCCGACCAGGCGATTGCGCCCCTGCCGCCAGCACCCTAAGATGAGCAGGCCGATTCCGTCGGCCAACCCCTGAATCTCTCCCGGGCCCGAAAAGCATGCTCGACAAAGCCAAGTTCATCGTGGTGGAAGGCCCCATTGGCGCGGGCAAGACCTCCCTCGCCCGCCGCCTGGCCCATCGGCTCGAAGCCGACCTGGTGCTGGAGCGGCCGGAGCTCAACACCTTCCTGCCGCGCTTCTACCAGGACCTGAGCCGCTGGGCGCTGCCCACCCAGCTCGCCTTCCTGTACCAGCGCGTCGACGCACTCAAGCGCCTGGTGGCCGATGATGTCGCCGGGCGCCGCGTGGTGTCGGACTTCATCCTCGACAAGGATCCGCTGTTCGCCGAGCTGAACCTCGACCCGGAAGAATTCGCGCTGTATCGCCGCACCTACGACCTGGTGGTGCCCGCCCCCACCCCCAAGCCGGATCTGGTGATCTACCTGCAGGCCAAGCCCGACACCCTGATCGAGCGCATCGGCCGGCGCGGTGTCGAGGCCGAGCGCCCCATCACCTCCCACTACCTCGAGCGTGTTGCCGAACGCTACGCCAAGTTCTTCTACCAGTACGATGCTTCGCCGCTGTTCATCGTCGACGCCGAGGTGCTCAACCCGGTCGACCAGGCCGACGATTTCGAACTGCTGATCGACCGCCTGCGTGCCATGCGCAGCTACCGCGAGTTCTTTGGCTACGCGGCATAGGATCAGTCAGCCCCCCTGCACCGGTTACATTTGTGCAAAACCGCTTGTGCAATGCAGCAGCTTGCGGTTTACTGCGCGCCGAGACAGAGAGAGACGCCATGAGCTATCTACAAGACCAGAAACCCGTCACGTTGACCACCCTCGGCAAGATGCGCGCCGACGGCGAGAAGATCGTCATGCTGACCGGCTACGATGCGAGCTTTGCCGCGCTGCTCGAGCGTTGCGGCGTCGACATCATCTTGGTGGGCGATTCGCTCGGCAACGTGCTGCAAGGTCAGAAGTCCACCCTGCCGGTGACCATGGAGCACATGGTCTATCACACCGAGTGCGTGGTGCGCGGCTGCCATCGCCCCTTCATCATCGCCGACATGCCCTTCGGCAGCTATCACGAGACGCCCGAGCAGGCGATGCGCAATGCCGCCCGCCTGATGGCCGCCGGCGCGCAGATGGTCAAGCTCGAAGGCGGCGCCTTCATGGCCGAGACCGTGCGTTTCCTGGTCGAGCGTGGCGTGCCCGTCTGTGCCCACATCGGCCTCACCCCGCAGTCGGTCAACCAGCTCGGCGGCTACCGTGTCCAGGGCCGCACCGACGAGGGCGCCGCCCGCCTGAAGGCCGACGCCCACGCCCTGGAGCAGGCCGGTGCCTCGCTGATGGTGATGGAGATGGTGCCAGCGACCGTGGCCGCCGAAGTCACCCGCAGCCTCACGTCGATGGCCACCATCGGCATCGGCGCCGGCGTGGACTGCGACGGCCAGGTGCTGGTGCTGCACGACCTGATCGGCGTCTTCCCCGGCCACAAGGCCCGCTTCGCCAAGAACTTCATGGAAGGGGCCACCAGCATCGACGCAGCGGTGACCCGCTATGTCGAGGACGTGCGCAGCGCCCGCTTCCCCGCCCCCGAGCACTGCTACTGATCCCGAACCAGGAGCCCGCATGCAGATTCACACCACCGTTGACAGCCTGCGTGTCGCCCGCCGCTGCGCTGGCCGGACCGCGCTCGTGCCGACCATGGGCAATCTCCATGAAGGGCATATCACCCTGATGCGCCAGGCCGGCGAACATGCCGACGCGGTCATCGCCAGCATCTTCGTCAACCGGCTGCAGTTCGGCCCCAACGACGACTTCGACAAGTACCCGCGCACGCTCGAGGCCGACTTCGAGAAACTCGAGGCCGCCGGCGTCGCGCATGTGTTCACCCCTGACGAGTCGGCCATGTACCCGACGCGACAGACCTACCATGTCGACCCCGACCCGGCCCAGATCGCCACGCTCGAAGGCGCCTTCCGCCCCGGCCACTTCCGCGGCGTCGCCACCGTGGTGCTCAAGCTGCTCAACATCGTCCAGCCCGATGTCGCCCTGTTCGGCAAGAAGGACTACCAGCAGCTGATGGTCTTGCGCAACATGGTCAATCAGCTGGCCATTCCGGTCGAGGTGCTGCCGGGCGAGACCGTGCGCGCCGACGACGGCCTGGCGCTGTCCTCGCGCAACCGCTACCTGTCGCCCGACGAGCGCCGCGAAGCCGGCCGCATCTACCGCTGCCTGACCCGCATCCGCGACGCGATCCGCGCAGGCGACACCCATTTCGACGGCCTCGAACGCGCGGCCATGACCGAACTGGCCGCCCATCACTGGCAGCCCGACTATGTCGCTGTACGCCGCCAGGCCGACCTGCAGCCCCCCCAGACGGCGGACGATGCGCTGGTGGTACTGGCCGCGGCCCGCCTGGGCACCACCCGCCTCATCGACAACCTGGAAATCTGAACGCATCCGGCATGCGGTTGACCTGAATCAGCAACGTCCCCTCCGGACTCGGGCACGATCATGGCGTAGGCTCATCGCCCCCGCATTTGCAGGATCCGCGCTCATGTTGCTCCGCGTCAGCCATCCGGAACGCCCACTGGTGTACGCCTGTTCAGGCTGCTCCAATGCCGCCCAGACGACCAACTACCTGGCCGTCAAGCTCGACCGCCTCGGCCTGGCCGAGATGTCGTGCGTGGCCGGGGTCGGTGCCGGCGTGTCGCACCTGCTCGACGTAGCCCGCTCCGGCCGGCCGATCATCGCACTCGACGGTTGCCACCTCGCCTGCGCCCGGCAATGCCTCGAAAACCAGGGCATCGTGCCTGACCGGCACTTCGTCATGACCCGACTGAGCACGAAGCTGCGCTTCCACAAGGATTACGATCCGCTGGAGGCCGAACGGATCGCCGAGCAGGTGGTGCTCGCCGCCGCCGAACTCCTCTCGCCCCAGCCTGTTTCAACCCCCTGATCCGCCATGACGCGGCGCGCAAGACTTGCGCGTTTTCTCGGTTCGTAACAAGCTAGCGGCTCGGACGGGCCGCCATGGCCCTGAAAACGGCCAGGACGCGCATTCGCTCGGTCGCCGTGCGACGGCTGGCGCCCATTCCAGGAGGGAAATGAGACGATGACAACAACCGTGCAACAGGTGCTCGAACAAAAGGGCGCTCACGCCCACGCCGTCACGCCAACCGCCACCGTACTCGAAGCGCTGACCCAGATGGCCGAGCGCGACATCGGCGCCGTACTGGTGCTTCAGGATGAACGGCTGGTCGGCATCTTTACCGAGCGCGACTATGCCCGCAAGGTCGCCCTGAAGGGGCTGTCATCCAAGAATGCACTGATCAAGGACCTGATGACGCCGAACGTGTGCACCATCACCCCGTCCCACACCATCGACGACGTCATGTCGATCATGACCCAGAACCGCTTTCGCCATCTGCCGGTGGTCGACCACGGAAAAATCGCCGGCATCATCACCATCGGCGACGTGGTGAAGGCCGTCATCGCCGAACACGAGGCCACGATCCAGCATCTGTCGAGCTACATCGCGGGCGATATCGCCAGCTGACCGCTGCCTCGACATACCAGCGGCCCGCCAGTGCGGGCCGTTTCTCGTTCAGCGCCCCGCGCACGACGACGACATCGCAAAACGCCCTGCCGCGCAATGAAAAATCGGCTGATCGCCCATAACCACAAGGGTTTTGGGGGAATAACATTGCGCGCTTATCCCTCGCCAAGTTGACTCGCATCAATGCCGCACGGCGGGCGGACGCGCACCATGCGCCCCAAGCTGTGCTGTACAGCGATATCCAATGGGGAGGCTCCATGAGCGGTACATTTACCAAATCCATGGCGCGAAACATCTTTTACGGGGGTTCGGTGTTCTTCGCCCTCCTGTTTCTCGCGCTGTCCTTCGACACAATGAAGGAACTTCCAAAACGCGACAACCGCGCCAACTTGACCGAAGCGGTGATCAACGGCAAGAAACTGTGGGAAGTCAACAACTGCATCGGCTGTCACTCGCTGCTGGGCGAAGGCGCTTACTTTGCGCCTGAGCTGGGTAACGTGTACCCCCGCCGCGGTCCGGAGTTCATCAAGGCCTGGATCCAGGCCATGCCCACCGGGGCCCCCGGACGTCGCCAGATGCCGAACTTCGGCTTCACCGACAAAGAGTTGGACGATCTCGTGGAATTCCTGAAATACAGCTCCGAGATCAACACCGCCAACTGGCCGCCAAACATCGAAGGCTGATTCCGGCTATCTGACGAAATCTGAGGAGATTTAACATGCAATACAAATCCCAGGCCGTCGCGAAGCCGTATTTCATTGCGGCCATCGCGCTCTTTACCGGACAGATCCTGTTCGGCCTGATCATGGGCCTGCAGTATGTGATCGGTGACTTCCTGTTCCCCTACATTCCGTTCAACGTGGCACGGATGGTTCACACCAACCT
The DNA here is from genome assembly GCA_041396265.1 of Rhodocyclaceae bacterium. Taxonomy (GTDB): domain Bacteria; phylum Pseudomonadota; class Gammaproteobacteria; order Burkholderiales; family Rhodocyclaceae; genus Nitrogeniibacter. The sequence continues at coordinate 7,823 of JAWKYX010000032.1, read as the reverse complement.
GCTGATCGTGTGGCTGCTGTTCGGCTTCATGGGCGCTGCCTACTACATGATCCCGGAAGAATGCGAGACTGAACTGTTCTCGCCCAAACTGGCCCTGGCCATGTTCTGGATCTTCCTGGTCGCCGGTGCGCTGACCATCGTCGGCTACCTGACGGTGCCCTACGCCACCCTGGCCAAGCTGACCGGCAACGACATCCTGGCCACCATGGGACGAGAGTTCCTGGAACAACCATTGCTAACAAAGATAGGCATTGTGGTTGTGGCGCTCGCCTTCCTCTTCAACCTCACCATGACCATGCTGAAGGGCCGCAAGACCTCCATCAGCCTGGTGCTCATGCTGGGTCTGTGGGGTCTGGCGATCTTCTTCCTGTTCTCCTTCTACAACCCGCACAACCTCGTGCTGGACAAGTTCTTCTGGTGGTGGGTTGTTCACCTCTGGGTGGAAGGCGTCTGGGAACTGATCCTCGGCGCGCTGCTGGCCTTCGTGCTGATCAAGGTGACGGGTGTCGACCGCGAAGTGATCGAGAAGTGGCTGTACGTCATCATCACCCTGACGCTGATCACCGGCATCATCGGTACGGGTCACCACTACTTCTGGATCGGTACGCCTGAGTACTGGCAGTGGTGGGGTTCGATCTTCTCCGCACTGGAGCCGATCCCCTTCTTCGCCATGACCGTCTTCGCCTTCAACATGGTCAACCGTCGTCGCCGCGACCATCCGAACAAGGCCGCCACCCTGTGGGCCCTCGGTACCGGTGTGATGTCCTTCCTGGGCGCTGGCGTGTGGGGCTTCCTGCACACCCTGGCACCGGTGAACTACTACACCCACGGCACGCAGGTCACCGCGGCTCACGGTCACATGGCCTTCTACGGCGCCTACGCCATGGTCGTGCTGTGCATCATCAGCTACGCCATGCCGATCCTGCGCGGCCGTGCGGCCAACAGCAACAAGGCACAGGTCATGGAAATGTGGAGCTTCTGGCTGATGACCGTCGCCATGGTCTTCATCACCCTGTTCCTGACCGCCGCCGGCATCCTGCAAGTGTGGCTGCAGCGCTTCAGCGACACGCCGATCTCGTTCATGGCAGCACAGGACCAGATCAGCCTGTTCTACTGGATGCGTGAATGGGCCGGTGTGATGTTCCTGGTCGGCCTGTTGGTGTACATCGCCAGCTTCTTCGTGAAGGGCGAGACCAAAGCCGCCGCTTAATCGCGCCCGGCAAGTCGTCACGGGGGGGCGGTCCGACAGGACCGCCCCCCCGTCTTTTTATCTGGCGTGCAGCTGGCCGGGGCCAGACCCGCCATGTCGAATCGGCCGCTCAACTTTTGTTTTACGCAACCGCTATCACTTAAATACGATCGCGCCTTGGCCGCCCCCGGGCTGCACACGCCCCCGCACGCACAGGAAAACACGCCGCGCCATGCTCCGACGACCAACACGCTGCCGACTGGCTCACCCACTGGCTCCTGTCATCGCCGTGTGCGCCTTCCTGAGCTGTTCGACGGCCCACGGCGCCGACACCGATCCGCTGTTCGACACCGACCTCGACACGCTGGTCCGCCTTGAGACGGTCGTCGACGCCGGCCGCTTTCCGCAAAAACGCATCAACGCCCCGTCGCGCGTCACCATTGTCACCGCGCAGGACATCGAGGCTTACGGCTACCGCACCCTTGCCGACGTACTGCGCAGCATGCGTGGCTTGTTCACCACCTACGACCGCAACTATCACTACCTCGGGGCACGCGGCTTCTCCCGCCCCGGCGACTACAACACCCGCGTCATGATCCTGGTCGACGGCATGCGCCTGGCCGACCCGGTGTACAACCAGGGCTCCATCGGCAGTGCCTTTCCTGTCGATCTGAGCCTGGTCAAGCGTGTCGAGTTCTTGCCCGGCCCTGGCTCGGCCGCCTATGGCAACAACGCTCTGCTCGGGCTGATCAATGTCGTCACGCGGGACCCGGTCCCCAGCGCCAACCGGCAAGTCCGGCTGGTAGCGGGCAGTCACGGCCGCGCCGCCGGACAGGTCACGCTCGACCAGCCGCTTGGCCCCGACAGCGTGTTGCTGCTGTCGGCCAGCCGCGCGCGCAGCACCGGCGAGGATCACTACTACGCCGAATTCGACACACCGCAAACCAACCACGGCGTCGCCGAGGGTCTCGACAGCGAATCGCACAACCGGCTGTTCGCCAAGCTCCTCTTCGACCACTGGCGGGTACAACTGATCGCCAGCCAACGCACCAAAGCCGTCCCCACCGCATCGTTCAACCAGCTGTTCAACAATCGCCACAGCCAGACTGAAGACGACTACCTGATGCTCTCGGCAGCGCGTGAATTCACCCTCTCGGCCGACACCACCGCAAACGTCCAGGCAAGCTACAGCCAGTACGACTACACCGGCCGCTATCCGTACGATTACCCACCGGTCACCCTGAACGAAGACAGCGCCCGCGGACAACGTGTCGGGCTCGAAACCCAGTGGGTCAGCCGCACCGTTGCCCGACATACGCTGCGCTTCCGGGGCGAGTACTTTCACGACACCCGCATCGAGCAAACCAATCGGGATCTGGCCCCCTATCAGTCCTACCTGGACGACCACCGCACCGGCCGCCACTGGGGTCTGTTCATCGAGGACGAGTTCGCTCTGTCTGAACGCTGGCAACTCAATCTCGGCCTGCGCTGGGACCGCCAATGGACCGGCCATGTCACCGCCCATCCGCGGCTCGGGCTGATCCACCGGCTCAACGACACCCACACCCTCAAACTGCTCTATGGCAGCGCCAGCCGGGCCCCGACCGCCTATGAGCGCTACTACGCCATCCCGGGCTTCAATACCGCAAACCCCGCGTTGCGCTCCGAAACCATCCGCACGCTGGAGGCCGTCCACGAATACGCCAAGGACGGCGTCAAGGTGTCCGGCTCGCTCTTTCGCTACCGCATCAGCGAGCTCATCGACAGCGTTGCCAACCCCAGCGACAACAGCGTCAGCTACCGCAACATCGCCCAGGCCAGCGCCTACGGGCTCGAACTGGAAGGTGAGATCGCCAGCCGCACCGGCGACCGCTTGGTCGTGAACTACACCTGGCAGCACAGCCGCAACGACAGCACCGACAAGGCGCTCGGCAACGTCCCCCGCCACATGCTCAAGGCCAACTGGCTGACGCACTGGACACCCAGGCTGCAGTCGGGATTTGAACTGCAGTACGAAAGCGGACGCGACACCCTCGAAAGCAGCCATACCGGCGGGCGCACACTCGCCAACCTCACCCTGATCAGCCGACACCTGCCCCATGGTGTCGAGCTCAGTGTCAGCGCCACCAACGTGTTCGACAAGCGCTATGCCGAACCGGCCTCGCTCGACCACCGGCAGGACCGGCTGCAACAGGACGGGCGTCAGTTCAACATCGTGCTGCGTGTGCCGCTGTGAGCGCTCCCGCCCCCGCGACCCACCTAGCAAACGCTCAGCGTATTCCGATCCAGGCGTTGCCCCGCAGGTAGTGCCCCCTCGACACCGCCGCGACCAGCACAGGCGCACCGGCGCTGGCCCACGGCATGGGGCCCAAAGTCGTTGCCGAAGGCGTTCAGGCCAAGAGTAGCGCCACGTCCTGCTCACCCATCGGTGCGGCGTGCTGCAGGGCGGCCGGTGTCGTATGCCAGCGGCGGCCCCGAGTCGGCACGCAGGCGGGCAGCACGCTGCCCACCCGGCCACCGACCCGATTCTGCGGCCTTGCCGGGCCAGCGCCAGCCGTCCGGGCCGACGCCTGCCCGCGGCGCTCAGCCAGCGGCCACGCGCTGCGCGATATGGGCCAGTGCCGCGTCGACCTGGTCGATCAGGATCAGGCACAGGTCATCCGCCTCGAGCCGCTCGAGCGCCGCATCGATGGCGAGGAACTCACCATAGATCTCATCGACCCGCGAGGTCCGGCGGGCCGACACCAGGCCCTCGCGCAGCAAGCGTAGCACCTCGCCATCGGCACGGCCGCGCTGGCACGCATCTTCGTAGAGAACCACATCGTCGAAGGCATCGCCGAGCATGCGCGTCTGAGCGCTGATGTCGTCGTCGCGCCGATCACCCGCGCCGCTGATCACCACACTGCGCCGCTTGCCGGGCATGGCCTCGACCGCGCTGACCAGCGCCGCGATGGCGTCCGGGTTGTGACCGTAGTCGGCAATCACCGTCGCGCCGCGATGGCGGAAAACGTTGAAACGCCCCGGCGCCGATTGCGCAGTGCTCTCGAAGGTTTCGAGCGCACGGTCGATCACCGCCCACTCGACGCCCAGCGACCAGGCCGCCGCCACCACTGCCAGCACGTTTTCGACCTGGAAGGGGATCGCCCCGCCCAGGGTCAGCGGCACACCGGCCAGCGAGCGCACATGCACCACCTCGCCGCCTTCGACCGCACAGACATCATTGCCCTCGCGCACCACCACACGATGCCCCTGAGCGCGGTGCAGGGCCGCCGCCGGTGCATCGGCCTGGCTGGCGAAGAACACCACTTTGCCCGGACTGTGCGGCGCCATGGCCACGGTGTGCGGATCGCAGGCGTTGAGCACAGCGGTGCCGGTCGGCGCCACGTTCTGCACGATCACCCGCTTGAGCACCGACAGCTCTTCGACCGAATTGATGTAGTTGAGGCCAAGATGGTCGCCCACGCCGATATTGGTCACGATGGCCACATCGCACATGTCGAAACCGAGGCCTTCGCGCAACATGCCGCCGCGCGCGCACTCGAGCACCGCGGCATCCACTTCCGGATGGCTGAGCACGTTGCGCGCGCTCTTCGGGCCGCTGCAGTCACCGGTATCGGTACAGCGGCCATTGACGTGCACGCCCTCCGTGCCGGTAAAGCCGGTGCGATAACCGGCCAGCGTCAACAGATGCGCCATCAGCCGCACGGTGGTGGTCTTGCCGTTGGTGCCGGTCACCGCGATGATCGGGATCCGTCCGTTGTCGCCATTGGCGTAGAGCATGTCGACCACGGCCTGCCCGACATCGCGCCCCTTGCCGAAACTCGGTGACAGGTGCATGCGCAGACCCGGCGCCGCATTGACCTCCACGATGCTGCCGCCTTGCTTCTCCAGCGGCTGGCCGACCGTCTCGCACACCACGTCCACACCACAGATATCCAGGCCGATCATCTGCGCCGCCTCGATCGCCCGCGCGGCAACTTCGGGGTGCACATCGTCAGTCACATCCGTGGCCGTGCCGCCGGTCGACAGGTTGGCGTTGTTGCGCAAGACCACGCGGGCGCCCTTCGGCGGCACCGCATCGGGCGTATAGCCCTGCAATTTCAGGCGGGCCACGGCGATCTCGTCGAAGCGGATCTTGGTCAGCGAAGTGGCATGGCCTTCGCCTCGGCGCGGGTCGGCGTTGACGATATCGACCAGTTCACGCACCGTGTGCACGCCATCGCCGATCACATGCGGCGGATCCCGCCGCGCCGCAGCCACCAGGGTATGGCCCACCACCAGCAGGCGGAAGTCATGCCCCGGGCTGAAGCGCTCGACCATCACCTCGTCGCTGTAGTCGCGCGCGGCGTGATAGGCCACGTTGAGGTGGTCGCGGGTGAGGATGTTGACCGTCACACCCTTGCCCTGGTTGCCGTCCTGCGGCTTGACCACCACCGCGCCACCGATCTCGCACATCGCCGCCCAGGCGTCGTCCGCGTCCTTCACCGGACGGCCATCGGGCGCCGGCACCCCGGCGGCACGCAGCAGCTGCTTGGTCAGTTCCTTGTCTTGCGCGATCGACTCGGCAATCGCCGAGGTCGAATCGATCTCTGCCGCCTGGATGCGGCGCTGCTTGCTGCCCCACCCGAACTGCACCAGCGAACCGTTGGTCAGCCGACGGAACGGAATGCCGCGGGCCACGGCGGCGTTGACGATCGAACCGGTGCTCGGCCCGAGCCGGATGTCTTCGTCCAGCGCGTGCAACTGCGCCACGGCCCCGGCCAGATCGAACGGTGTATCGGCCAGCGCGGCGGCGACGAGCTGTTCGGCAAAGGTGAAGGCCTGCCGGCCCACCGCTTCCTCGGTGTATTCGACGACTACCTGGAACACACCGCGGTCGACCGTGGCATTGCAGCGCACGAAGCTGACCGGGCAGCCCGCCTCGGCCTGCAGGCCAAGCGCCGCGAAACCGAGCACATGGGCCAGCGAGATATCGCCCAGGTGGCCTACCGGGCGCATCGCACCGATGGTCGGGAAGCGCTCGCGCAGCCGCGCTTCAAAGCCGGGCAGCTCGCCCAGCAGCAATTCGTTGTCGGCACACTGCACCAGCGCTTCGAAGCTGGTCAGGCGGCTCCACAGGTTCGGGCCGCGCAGGGCACGCAGACGATTGATTTCCATGAGGTCAATCCTTTGTTGACGCGAGCTCAGGCGCGCTCGGGCGCGTGATAGGTATCCAGGGCGGCATGTACCAGGTCGTCGGCCAGGCCGGCGGCCAGCGCCGCGGCGACGCCGGCGATGGCCCAGCGCGGGTCGAGGGTCGCGATGCCTGGCGCGGAACGCAGGCCGATCGTCTGACGCTCGCCACCACGGCCCACCACAATGCTGTCGCCGTCCAGCCAGACCGCCGCGCCGCCGTCGGCCAGATGGGCCGTCAGCACCGCCGAATCGGCCTGCGTGCTGTAGAACCACACTGCGCCGTCGCTCAACTCGGCCAGGCCGGCCACCATGGCATCGTCGGCGTTGAGCACCGCTGCGCCCGATGGCAGCACCAGATCAACCTGGGTGCGCCACACGTTGCGCAGGTGAGTGTCGTCCTGGATATGCCAGTCCGCCAGTGCGGACGGCGCCCCGGCCGTGGTCACCACACCGACGGCGCAGCGGTCGTAGGCCATGCCTTCGTCGAGGATCACCGCTGGGCCGTTCTCGATCACCGCCGCTTCGACGTTGCGGTTCATCAGCACGCGGCGGCCGGCATCCCAGCTCGCCCCGTTGCGATCGGTCACCTGGCGTCCGCCCATCCAGAGCCCATCGTCGCAGGCCAGCCCCACGTAACGGCCATCGCTCTGCAGCAGCCACGCCACCAGATGGGCGATCTGCGTACGCCCCTCGGCGCCGCTGACACCCACCACCGGCACCCGACCCGAGTCACCTTCCGGGAACAGATGCGCAACGATGGCCTCGCCCACCGGCTGCGGATCGCCGACAGCGGGCTTGAGGTGCATCAGCAGGCCGGGGCCGGCATTGACCTCGACCACCGCGCCGCCCTGCGCACGCAGCGGCTGACCGATGTCAGAACACACCACATCGACACCGGCAATGTCCAGACCAACCACTTTCACCGCCAGCACCGCATCGGCGGCCACCTCGGGATGCACCTGCGCGGTGACATCTGCCCCATGGTTGGCATTGCGCTGGATCAGCACCCGCTGGCCAGCCGCCGGGATCGACGCACAGTCAAGCCCCTGGCGCGCGAGTTCGAGTACCACCGTCGGGCACGCATCGAGGGCGATCACATCCAGCGGAAACGCCTCATCGCTGCCCCGGCGCGGGTCGGTATTCACCTGGCTGTTAATCAATGCCTCAACCGTATTCGTGCCGTCACCCACGATGCACACCTCCTCGCCCCGGCAGGCGGCCACCACCCGCTCGCCCACCACCAGCAAACGGTGTTCGTAGCCCGGAATGAACTGCTCGACCAGCACCTCGTCGCCCTCGGCCGCCGCCACCGCCCAGGCCGCTTCGACGGCCTCGCGCGAATCGAGCGCCATCGACACACCACGACCATGATTGCCATCCGTCGGCTTGACCACCACTGGCAGGCCAATGTCTTCGGCCGCCGACCATGCCGCAACCGGCGAATCGACGATCTCGCCCG
>JAWKYX010000031.1:0-46375 GCA_041396265.1 Rhodocyclaceae bacterium | reverse complement strand
CGATCATCTGCGTGGGGGTGAGCCAGCCGTAATGGCCGACCGCGCCCTGATACACATAGGGCAGCACGGCGTAGGCGCCGCCAAAGGTGAGCAAGGCGGCCTTGGTGAAGAACCAGCCCATCTGGGTGAGCGTGTGATCCCAGCCGAGGCCGGCGGTGAGCAGGCCCATGGGCACGACCCACAGCGCCGCGCCGATGGCGAGCACGCCAAGCAGGCGCGACCAGGCGAAGCGCGCATGCGCCGGCGTGGGGGTGTCGTCGTCGATCAGCGCACGGCCAAAGCCCTCGCCCGCCTTGCCATGGCCGCCGCCCGCCGCGAAGTACCGTGGCGCGACCCGCCCGCCGACGAAACCGATCAGCGCCGCCCCCAGCACGATGGTGGGGAATGGCACATTGAGCGCGAAGATGGCGACGAAGGACGCCCCGGCAACGCCCCACAGCACATTGTTCTTGAGCGCCCGCGAACCGATGCGATGCGCCGCCTGCAGCACGATGGCCGTCACCGCCGGCTTGATGCCGTAGAACAGGCCGGCCACCAGCGGCACATCGCCAAAGGCGATATACACCCAAGACAGCCCGATGAGGATGAACAGCGAGGGCAGCACGAACAAGGCGCCAGCGACGATGCCGCCCCAGCTACGGTGCATGAGCCAGCCAATGTAGGTGGCGAGTTGTTGCGCTTCGGGGCCGGGCAGCACCATGCAGTAATTGAGCGCGTGCAGAAAACGCCGCTCCGACAGCCAGCGCCGGCGCTCGACCAGTTCCTGATGCATGATCGCGATCTGGCCCGCCGGCCCACCAAAGCTGATGAAGCCGAGCTTGAGCCAGAACACGACGGCCTCGCGAAAGCGCACTGGTGCGGGGGCCGCGGTGGCAGCATCGCGGGCGGGCGGCGTCCGGCTCATGCCACGGGCTGACGATCCGGGCACGTGTGTCGCCCGTCTGGCCAGTTGCGGGCGGTGTGCAGCGCCGCTTGACCGGCCAGCATGGCCTCTTTCGCCCCCGACAGCATACGCCCCCCCAGCACGGCAAAGTATTGACCGCCACAGCATACCCTGCGCCGACGTCGATCATGTTGCAGTCGCCCCACGCAGGCGTCCGACAAGAGAAACGGCCCCGCAAGGCCGTTTCGCTGACATGACATCAGAGGCGATCTACCAGCTGGCATCCCGATCCGGCGTAGCGGAAATCTTGTGGATGGTCAGGTCGGCGCCTTCATACTCTTCTTCGGCGTCCAGGCGCAGGCGGGTGACGGTCTTGATGCCGCCATACACCAGCAGGCCACCGGCAAAGGCAAAGGCCACACCGGCCACGGTGCCAACGAGCTGGCTCATGAAGCTTACGCCGCCCATGCCGCCCAGTGCGGTCGAACCGAAAATGCCAGCCGCAATGCCGCCCCAGGCGCCGCACAGGCCGTGCAGCGGCCACACGCCGAGCACATCGTCGATCTTCCAGCGGTTCTGGGTGAGGGTGAAGAGCTGGACGAAGAGCACACCGGCCACCACGCCGACGGCCAGCGCACCAATCGGGTGCATCAGGTCGGAGCCGGCACACACCGCCACCAGCCCCGCCAGCGGGCCGTTGTGCACAAAGCCTGGGTCGTTCTTGCCCATTACCAGCGCGGCGAGCGTGCCGCCGACCATGGCCATGAGCGAATTGACCGCGACCAGACCGCTGATGCCTTCCACCGTCTGGGCGCTCATCACGTTGAAGCCGAACCAGCCGACGGTGAGGATCCACGCACCCAGCGCGAGGAAGGGGATGCTGGAGGGCGGATGCGCGGCGATGGCGCCCGACTTGTTGTAGCGGCCATGGCGGGCGCCGAGCAGCAACACTGCGGCCAATGCGATCCAGCCACCGACGGCGTGCACCACGACGCTACCGGCAAAGTCATGAAAGGTGGCGCCAAACGTCGCCTCCAGCCAGGCCTGGAAGCCGAAGTTGCTGTTCCAGATCAGGCCTTCGAAGAAGGGATAGACCAGACCGACCAGCAGCGCGGTCGCGGCCAGTTGCGGGTAGAAGCGCGCCCGCTCGGCGATGCCGCCGGAGATGATCGCCGGAATGGCGGCGGCAAACGTGAGCAGGAAGAAGAACTTGACCAGATCGTAGCCACTGCGCGCGGCCAGCACATCGGCGCCCTGGAAGAAGCTGACACCATAGGCGACGGCGTAACCGACAAAGAAATAGGCGATGGTGGACACGCTGAAGTCGACCAGGATCTTGACCAGCGCATTGACCTGGTTCTTGCGGCGAACGGTGCCGACTTCGAGAAACGCGAAGCCCGCGTGCATGGCCAGCACCATGATGGCGCCCAACAGCACGAAGAGGACGTCACTGGATGTCTTGAACTGCTCCATGGAAATGCTCCTTTTGCACAATGGCGGAGCATTTAGCAGATCACGTGCCAGACACAACTTTGTTTATTTTCAGCAACTTAGAGAACATCGCCCCAAAGCGGCGCATCGCAATAGCACCATTGCGGTGCGTCCGCCGCCCCGCGCAGCCCCATCAGCGTGCATGACCACCGCCCGATGCGTCATTGCGGTGCAAGCGCCTTGGGCAGCAGCACCCACATGGCGCCGGCCTGCTTCATGCGGCCGGCTTCCGCCCCGGCCGCATCGCCGAAGCCCCAGAAGAAGTCGGCCCGCACACCGCCGCGGATGGCGCTGCCGGTGTCCTGCGCCATCACCAGCTGACGCAACGGCTGCTTGGTGTTGGGGCGGGTGGTGTCGAGGAATACCGGCGCGCCCAGCGGCACGCTCTGACGATCGACCGCGATGCTGCGTTCGGCCACCAGCGGTACGCCGAGGGCGCCAATGGGGCCTTCGTCGTTCGCCGGCAGTGGGCGGAAGAACACATAGCTGGGATTCTGATCGAGCAGTTCGCGCAGGCGCGAGGGGTTGGCACGCGCCCAGCGCTGGATGCCCTGCATGGAGGCCTCCGACAGCTTGAGCGCGCCCTGGTCCACCAGCCACTTGCCGATCGATTTGTAGGGGTGGCCGTTCTGGTCGGCATAGCCCACGCGCAGGAAGCTGCCGTCGGGCAGCTCGACCCGGCCCGAGCCCTGCACCTGCAGGAAGAACAGCGCAATCGGATCGTCCGCCCAGGCCAGCACCGGTGCGGGGAAGGCGTCGCCCTGCGCGGCCACGTCGCGTCGTGTCCAGTAGGGCACCAGCCGGTTGCCCTCGAGCCGGCCGCGCAGGCGCAAGGGCTTGAGCTCGGGGTAGATGCTCGCCAGCTCGACCGACACCATGTCCTGCGGCACGCCATGGATCGGCCACGCGTACTGGGCGGAGCGGTCGACACTGCCGCGGATCAGCGGCTCGTAATAGCCGGTGACCAGGCCGCTGGTGCTGTTGTCGGCATTGCGCACCTGCCAGGGGCGAAAGTTGCTGTCGAAGAACTGGCGCACCACGGCGCGCGGCGGCGCATCGCCCAGCGCGTCGGCCTGGGCACACACCGAGGCCCATGCCGCGTCCTTGCGCAGCACACGGCACGAGCGTTGCCAGGCGGGCCAGGCCGCTTCGATGGCATCGGCGTTCCAGCCCGGCAGATCGGTCCAGCGCGCAGCGACCAGCCGACCGGGCGCCACTGCGGGCGCAGCCACTGGCGCCGACGGAGGCGCCACAGGGGCAGGCTGCGGTTTGGGCGGCACCGGCGCGGGCGCCGGCTGCGGCACGGTTTGCGTCACCGGCGGCACCTGGGCGCAGGGCGGGCAGTCGAGCGGGCGCTCGGTCGCGCAGGCAGCCAATAGAACACACACCCCGGCCACACGCAGCCAGGCAGACAGACGAAGGAACATGGCGAACAGATCAGTTACACTCGAACGAGCGAAGCCGGCAGTATAGCCGCGACCGCCCTTCCCCAACCTGCCACCGGAGCCTGCCATGTGGGTGATCCTGCTCGAAGCCGGCGTTGCGCTGGCATTGTTGCTCGTGATTGTCTGGGCCACCTGGCCACGCAAGAAGAACACCACCGATGACACCGACCGCTCCTGATCTGGCCGCCTTTTTCGCGCGCCTCGAAAAAACCCTCGACCGCCTCGACGCCTGGCTGCCGGCCCCGCCCGAAGCGCCCGACTGGGACAGCGCCATCGCCTTCCGCTGGCTGCGCCGCGGTGCCCAGGCCCGGCTGGAGGCGATCCCCCATCCGCATCTGATCCGCGTCGAAGACCTGCAGGACGTGGGCGATCAGGTCGAGCGCCTCGATGCCAACACGCGCCAGTTCGTCAAGGGCCGGCGCGCCAACAACGCGCTGCTCACCGGCGCGCGCGGCACCGGCAAGTCCTCGCTGGTCAAGGCCATGCTGGCACGCTATGCCGACAAGGGCCTGCGCCTGATCGAGGTCGACAAGCAGGACCTGATGGACCTGCCCGAAATCGTCGAGCTGGTGCGCGGCCGGCGCGAGCGCTTCGTGCTGTTCTGCGACGACCTGTCCTTCGAGGACGCCGAGCCGGCCTACAAGGCGCTCAAGAGCGTGCTCGACGGCTCGCTCGCCGCGGTGCCCGACAACGTCATCATCTACGCCACCTCCAACCGCCGCCACCTGATGCCCGAATACCACGCCGAGAACCGCGAGGCGCGCAACATCGACGGCGAGATCCACCCCGGCGAGGCGGTGGAGGAAAAGGTGTCGCTGTCCGAGCGCTTCGGCCTGTGGCTGTCCTTCTACCCGTTCAGCCAGGATGCCTACCTCGACATCGTGGCGCACTGGCTGGCCGAATTCGGCGTCAGCCCGGCCAAGATCGACAAGGCTCGCACCGACGCCCTGCAGTGGGCGCTGATGCGTGGTTCGCGCAGCGGCCGCGTGGCCTGGCAGTTCGCCCGCGACTACGCCGGCCGGCACGGCAAGTGAGGTTCGCATGAGCGATTCTGCCCAGCCCAGGAAGCGCGTCGACGTCGCCGCCGCGATCATCACGCAGGCCGATGGCAGCGTGCTGCTCGGCCAGCGCGCCCCCGGCACCTTCTACCCCGGCTACTGGGAGTTCCCCGGCGGCAAGGTCGAGCCCGGCGAAGATCCGCGCGCGGCATTGATCCGCGAACTCGACGAAGAACTCGGCATCACTGTCGACACCTGCTGGCCGTGGCTGATGCGCGAGCACGACTACGAACACGCCAACGTGCGCCTGCACTTCTTTGAAGTGCCCGAGTGGACCGGCGACATCAACGATCATGTGCATAGCGCCCTGGCGTGGGACCACCCCGACCGCTTCGTGGTCAGCCCCATGCTGCCGGCCAACGGCCCCATCCTGAAAGCGCTGCGCCTGCCGCGCGAGATGGGCATCACCGACGCCGCCCACCTGGGCGCCGAGGCGCAGCTTGCGGCGCTCGAGCGCGCCCTGGGCCGCGGCCTCAAGCTGGTGCAGATCCGCGACACCACGCTCGACACCGCCCCGCGCGAGCGCCTCGCGCATCATGTGGTCCAGCGCTGCAATGCGGCCGGCGCGTTGGCCGTGGTCAATGGCGACGCCGACCTGGCCCGGCGCACCGGCGCCCACGGCCTGCACCTGCCGGCCCGCCAGCTCATGGCCTGCGGCACCCGGCCCGATTTCGAGTGGGTCGGCGCCTCCTGTCACACCCGCGCCGAGCTCGAACACTGCGCCAAACTCGGCCTCGATTACGCTGTGGTCGGCCATGTCAACGCCACCCCCAGCCATCCGAACACCCCGGCACTGGGCTGGGACGGCTTCCATGCCCTGACCCGCCTGCTGCCCATGCCGGTGTTCGCCATCGGCGGCGTCAGCCTCGACCACATGGGGCTCGCTCGCAGCTATGGCGCGCACGGCGTGGCCGGAATTCGGGGGAGCTGGGGCTAAGCCGGCGGGCAGGCGGAACGCCGTTGTCGATGACATTCACGATGTCGCGGCCGTCGAACCCGCGCTTGGCGTGCCACGAGCGACAACCGGCTTGACGCCAACCTCCGGGCCCACCCGCCCGATGCCCTGACGCCCCTCCACGATAGCGCGTGGCGCCATCGCTGCCTTGCACGCCGTGTCGACGCCATCAAGGGCCAGGGCGTGCACTCTGGCGCATCACGACCCCGCTGACCTCGACGATGGGGCCCTCGACCCGATCGCGACCATCGGCGCGCCCCCGTCAGCGCCACCCCGGCAAAGAGAATTCCTGCTGCAGCAACTCTCGCTCGGTTCGGTGGGCATCCGCCAACGCCGCGACCAGCTCACGGCCTTTCGGTAGCAAGTGGACCTCCACCAGGCGCCGATCCGCCTGACTCGCCCGGCGCTGGACCAGGCCAAGCTTTTCACAGCGGTCGACCAGGGCCACCACACCGTGGTGCTTGGCTTGCAGCCGCTCGGCAATTTCACTGATCGAGGCCCACTCCCGGCCCGGGAAGCCCAGCACATGCAGCAAGAGCTGGTATTGCAGCAGGGTCACGCCTGCGGCCTGGCACAGGTCTTCGCTGGCGCGCAGATAACAGCGCAAGCGGTAGCGGAAGTGCGAAAGGCGTTCGATGTCGGCCTTGGTCGGCGGACTTGACATAGCGGATTCCGGCATCTAAGTTGTATTTATATCATGTCATGATACATATCACGCGCATGCCTGCCCTCAAGCCTGCGCCACGCCAGAAGGAGAACAAATCATGGGCTTCATGTCGATCCCCCGGATGATGGTGTCGTCGGAAGCGGGGTGGCGCGACCTCGAGCGCCAGCACCCGACGGTACTGTCGCTGTTTGTCTGGATGGTTCTGCCACTGTCGATTCTGCCACCAGCCCTGCTGTACTACGCGGGCACCCATTACGGGGACGCGCTGATCGTCGGCTGGTCGACCAAGCCATGGCCGCTGATTTCGCCGATGTTCTTCCTTTGCGAACTGGCGGCCTTTGTCGGCATGGGCTGGTTCATCCGCAGCGTTGTCGACAGCAGTGCGGCGCCGATCGACACCCATGACGCCTACGTTGTCGCTGCGATTGCACCGGTGCCGATGTGGCTTTCATCCCTCGCCCTGCTCGTGCCGAACCTGGCCTTCGTGGCGGCGGTCGCACTGACCGGCCTGGCGGCGTCCTGCGCCCTGATGTACCACGGGGTCTACGCGCTGTGCCACATGTCGGACGAGGTGCGCGCGGCGAGCGTCACGCATACGGTGATGGCCGCCGGCATGCTGTGCTGGGCCGCCTTCCTGGCGCCGATCCTGATGTTCTAATCCGCGCGAACGCGGTTATCAGCCTTGACGCAAGCGGGCGTTCAAGGTGTCGACCACCTCGGCCCAGTCGGCGTCCTCGGCAATTTCCTCGCGCAGAAAGCTCGCCTGGGCAGGGCTCCAGAAGGGTGCGGCGGCAAGCGGCACGTCGCCGGCGAGCGGGGCATGACGGGCAATGAAGGCGTCGATACTGGCCGAATCGTCGGGCAAGCCGAGTTGAGCAAACAGTGCCGACAGCGGATGAACCGGGGTTTCCATACAGATCTCCTTCCTAGCGTGAATTGATCCGGTCCAGATCGGTGGCATGACGCCTTCGTGCCCATTGCACGCACCGCCGACATAACGCCGCTGGACCACCTCTACTCTAGACGCACTTGGCTGCCGATGCGACGACACTGATCGCTCTTGATGCTGCCAGGCACGCGCCGCGCGACCATTCGATCGCACACCGCCGCGACGGCACCGTGGCGCAGCACTGAGGCACACCATTTCAACCCGAAACCCGCCGTTGGCCGCTTGAGCTTCTAAACAAGAGACCGGCGATGCAAGACACCCCGGCGTCGGGCCTGATCACCCATCGGGGGAGCCCGTTCCGAAACCGCGCGCCTCCTTACAGCATGCAGGCTGTGCGTCGTCGCACCTTGCCGGATATCTCGCCTGACGCACTCTCTACCGCATACAGCTGCGGCTTCCCGTTTGAAGAGGGCCAGCGATGGCCGCCGACATGACCGCGCCACCCCGTATTTTTCAATCCCGGCCGGGCGCCCCACCGCTGTGCCGACACTGCCGTGCAAGCTACCGTTCGTCGGCCATGAAGAAAAACAGCATCGTTTCCTGGAACATTTTGACCATTGTTTGTCCTAGACAATGTGCGTTGCGCACTTCACAACAGAGATCAGGAGAAGACGACATGGTTGCAAAATGGAAAACGCTGGCGATGGGTGCGGCCTTCATGGCGAGTTCGTCCATGGTCAGCGCGGGGTCCGCGTCCAAGGACATCGTGGATACGGCAGTGTCGGCCGGACAGTTCAACACGCTGGTGAAGGCAGTCCAGACCGCGGGCCTGGTCGATACGCTGAAGAGCGAGGGCCCGTTCACCGTCTTTGCACCGACGGATGCTGCCTTCGCGAAGCTGCCTGCCGGCACCGTTGAGGCGCTGCTCGCCGATCCGGAAAAGCTGCGTGCGATCCTCACCTACCATGTGGTACCGGGGAAAATCATGGCGGGGGATGTCAAGGCGGGTGAAGTCAAGACCGTTCAAGGCGACACGCTCGACATTACCGTCAGCGGCGGCCAGGTGATGATTGATCAGGCCAAGGTCGTGACGACGGACGTCGGGGCCAGCAACGGGGTCATCCACGTCATCGACACCGTCGTGATGCCGAACAGCTGACACGGGCAGCACACCTCTGGCGGCGGCCTGCGGGCCGCCGCGCGGCGTTGACCTGAGCGGGCCGCGCCTACTCGTCGACGTCGTCCGACATGATGTCGGGCGGCTTGGCAGCGGGGATGCGGTAGCTCTCGGAGGCCCACGCGCCCATGTCGATCTGGCGGCAGCGCTCGGAGCAGAACGGGCGGTAGGCGTTGTCGGGTCGCCATTCGACCGGCTTGGCGCAGGTCGGGCACTTGACGATGCGGGGGGCCGCGTTGCGGGTCATTGCGCTCACAGGTTGCACAGCGTGAGTTCGAACTCGATGTCGTTCTCGCACTGGCGGGGTCGGCTGACGGTGTCGGGGCGCATGAAGCGCACATTGAGCACGTATTTGTTGGCGCTGATCTCGGGCACCGCCTGGGCGGCCAGCGGGACTCTCACCCGCACCATCTGGATCGGGCGCCCGCCCATGGTCAGCTGGTAGTTGCCGCGGCAGGCAGTCTGCATGTCGGGGCGGCCGCTGGCGCGCAGCAGGCGCAGGACGATGGTGAGACCATCGCGGATCGGCAGCATCGGGCGGATCCAGGCTTCGAGGTCGCGCCGACGGGCGTCGGCTTCGCGGTTCTGCCAGTGATAGTAGGCGGGCAGATCAAACTGGCAGGCGCCGCCGGGGATGGCGGCGCGGCTGCGAATGCCCATCAGCCAGTCGTTCTCGCGCAGGTAGTGGCCGATCTTGCCCGACACCGACAGCAGGCCGGCCGTGGCCTGCTCGATTTCGTACAAGGCCCCGCTGAGTGCCTCTTCGGAGATGTCGGGGTTGTCGCGAAAGGCCAGCAACGACTGGCGCTGGCGCTCGAGTTCCTGCAGCAGGTCGACCTTGAATTCGGAACGGCTGGCGACTTCGAGCATGTCGAAGAGGGCAATCAGCGTGGCGTGATGGTCGATGGGGGAGTCGCCGCGCAGGGTGTGCGCGATGCGGGCAAACAGATCTTCCAGCCGAAGCAGGGTGCGGATGCGTTCGTTGAGTGGGTATTCGAAAGTAATCACCGCATGCGCCTGATGGGTTTGCCTGCCTCCTGATGATCCGCGCGATGATAGCACAGGGCTTGCGGGCCGCTCAGGCGCTGGCGAGCACGAGGTAGCGCATATGCAGCGCGTCGACCTGGCGATAGAGCTGCTCGAGGTTGCCGCTGTTGTCGATCACATCGTCGGCGGCGGCCAACCGGTCTGCCCGTGGTAGCTGCGCCGCCATGATGGCCTCAACCTGGTCGCGCGGCAGGCCGGAGCGGGACATCACCCGCGACACCTGCACAGCCTCGTCGCAATCGACCACGGCAATGCGCTGGCAGCGCTGGCGGTAACTGCCGGACTCGATCAGCAGCGGCACCACCAGCACCACGTACGGTGCTTCGGCCGCGGCGCACTGGTGATCGGACTCGGCGCGGATCATGGGATGGAGGATGGCTTCGAGGCGCTGGCGTTCTGCTGGATCGGCAAAGGCCCGCGCGCGCATGGCGGCACGATCGAGCGCGCCGTCGGTCGCGATGAGCTCATCGCCAAAACTTGCGCGGATGGCCGGCAGCGCGGCGCCGCCGGCGGCGGTGAGCTCGCGGGCGATGAGGTCGGTGTCGACGATGGCCGCACCACACAGGCCAAAGCGGTCGGACGCAGCGCTCTTGCCGCTGCCGATGCCACCGGTGAGGCCGACGATCCAGCGCGGCGGGCTCACGGCTGGCAATCCAGACGCGTGGCGCCACTGAGCACACCGCTCCAGTCGCTGACCCGCTGCGCCAGCGCTTCGGCGGCGCCGCGGATCTCGACGCGGTGGGTGGTATCGCCCCGCTCTTCGATCGCCACCCCGCGCACACCCTTGGCCTCGATCCGGCGCTGCTGCTCCCGGGCGGCGGCGGCGGTCTTGAACAGGCCCAGCGAGATGGTCAATGGACGGCTGCCGTTCTCGGCTCACCACGAACAGATCAGTCCAGCCCTTGTCGCGGATCTCGGCCGCGCCGCTCGGCGGCGGCCTTGCTCGACGCGCCGGGATGTGCACCACCAGGAGGTGATCTCTGTGGTGGGCTGGTCTCGCACGCGCTCAGTCCGGCCACGCGGCGGACCTGCTGCAACAGCGTCGGCAGCGTCGTCAAGCCCGTCGAACGCAACGGGCCTGCGGCACGCTGACCACCGGCGGCGCCACGACCACCGGGGAAGTGGCGCTGGGGCGGGCTCGGGCGGCGGCACCACGACGGTGCCGGCGGCGGTTCGGGCTTGCGGCCTGGCCTGCAACGCGGCGATGGCCGCGTCATCCAGCACCGATGCGATCGGGCTTGAGCTGGTTGGTAATGCGCTCGGTTGCCGCGCGTGCCGTCCTGACCGAGCCAGCCCCGCCACGCCAGCGATGACGCGCCGAGTAGCACCAGCAGGATGATCAAAAAACGCAGGATCGGCACATGCGGTTCGTCAGCCGACCTTGGGCAGATGGGCCAGCGAGGCGGCCACCGCGTCGGCCGGGTACTCGTAGTTCTCGAGCTGACTGGCAAAGTAGCGGTCATACGAGGCCATGTCGAAATGGCCGTGACCGGTGAGGTTGAACAGGATCACCTTGACTCGCCGGTCTGCTTGCACACCAGCGCCGTTGATGGCCGCGCGGATGGCGTGGTGGCACCGGCGCGTACATGCGATACCATTAGCAGCAAGAACAGCACGCCGGCCTCGAAGGTGGCTGCGCCGCGGCACGGCGACCGCTTCGAGCAGCTGTGGTGAGCTGCAGACCAGCGGCGAGTCGCCGTGGTAGAAGCGCAGGCCGCCGGCATGGATGCCCGGCGGCATGAAGTCGTGGCCGAGGGTGTACATCTTCATCAGCGGGGTAGCCGGAGGCGTCGCCGAAGTCGTGTAGGCGTAGGCGCCCTGGTCGCTGTCGGGCAGGAGGCCGGCTCGACCGCCACGCAGCGCAGCTCGGCGCGCTTCTCGCCGGGCGATCTGGTCGCACAGGAAGGGAAGGCGATGCCGCCGCTGGAGCCACCGCCGCAGGGACCGAGCACGACGTCGGGGTGAGGCCGATCTCAAGTTGCTTCTTCGCTTCCTGCCGATCACCCGTCTGAGGTGCAGCATGGCTGAGCACCGAACTGATGGTGGCCGCAGGTGTCGGCGCGACCGCCGCCTCCTCCACCGCTTCGGAAATGGCGATGCCGAGCGAGCCCTGGTTGTCCGGGTCCTTTTCGAGGAGGGTAACAGCCGGTCTGGGTTTCCTTCGACGGGCTGGCGAACACCTCGGCGCCCCAGGTCTGCATCATCGAGTTATAGAAGGGTTTTTGCTGGTAGCTCACGTTGACCGATGAACACCTGCACGTCATTGTCGCTGCCGGGCGAAGGCGATGACGATTCACTGGCCGGCGCCGGTCTCGGTGGTCGTGAACATGCCGGCCTGCTTGCTGTGTTAGGCCTGCGGCACGGCAGAGTTGGGCTTGTGCGAACCGGCCGGCGAGACACCTTCGTACTTGAAGAAGATCTGGCCGGCGTACCCAGCGCCTTCTCCAGGCGCACCGCGCGCACCAGCGGCGTTGGCCGCCAGATCTTGTAGATTTCGCGCACCTCCCTGGGGATTTCGATCCAGCGCTCGCCGGTCATCTCCTGCTCGATGATCGGGCCGGGGAAGATCGCGCTCATCTGTTCGGGCGTGGCGGGCGGAGCCGGTCCGGCCTCAGCGGCGGCAGCGGCGCATTGGGCATGTCGGCCGCGATGTTGTACCAGTGGGGCTGGGATGTCCGCTTCGGTCATCAGAATGCGTGTCGGCTCGCTCATTCGCTGTTCTCCGTTATGTTTTTTCGCAACACCGCCGCAGCCGGCGTTCTCCGTATCCGGCGGGCATCTTAGCCCGTCTGGTGCTCATCGAAAGCACCCCCTGCGCCTGCACCACGGCAACGCCATCGAGCACCAGGTTGTCGATGAGGCGCAAGGGCACATCGAGCAAGGGCGCGATCTGCGCCGCCGCCCCGCCACGAGCAGGCAGCTCGCGCCGGGCAGGCCTGCCACCTGGCGGTACATGCGCTCGATGCAGCCCCGGCT
Source organism: Rhodocyclaceae bacterium (assembly GCA_041396265.1). Taxonomy (GTDB): domain Bacteria; phylum Pseudomonadota; class Gammaproteobacteria; order Burkholderiales; family Rhodocyclaceae; genus Nitrogeniibacter. Next base: position 33,787 of record JAWKYX010000031.1, on the reverse strand, counting down.
CGGGCATGCAGAGCCTGGATCGCTGGATCGGTGCTCAGCGGGTACAGGTGGGCAGGTCGACGATACCCCCGTCGGCCAGCGGCAGCTGGGCCGTGTTGCCGGCCAGCGCGCCGACGGTCGAGGTCGTCGGCACCTGCGATCGGCCCATCGGTGAACGCGCCCTGCGTCGAGCACATCGATGGTGGTCGCCGTGCCCGCGGTCACCATCACCTGATGAAGGCGCGGCGCCGTGCGCGTGGGCACCGATCAGTGCGGCCCAGCGATCGGCACCCAATTGGGCCGGATTGACATAGCTGTTGCGTACGCCACAACACGACCGGGTCGGGGTGAGCCACTGCGGCGCATGCCCCCAGGCGGCCAGTGCATCGGCGACCCGTTGGCGCAGCTCGGGCGAGACCACCGATGCACCACAGACGCCGTCGATCCGCCCCGGCGGTGGCAGCACGGCGTCGAAGGTCCAGGCCTCGTCGTGCGCGAACGCGCCCTGCGCAAGCCACTGCCCGCCCTCGCGCAGCCCCCACTTGAGGCGGGTGTTGCCGACATCGAGCAGCAGGATCATCCGGCCGCCCGCAAGCTCACGTCACCGGCCAGCACGCGGCGCACACCGGTGTCGGTCTGCAGACGCAGTGCGCCGTCGGCATCCACGCCAAGGCAGATGCCTTCGACCGACTCTGCCTCGCCGGTCAGGCGCACCGGCAGGTCGGCATAGGCATTGCGTTGGTTCCACGCGCCCTGGAAGGCGGCGAAACCACCGATGGCATAGGTGTCAAACAAGGTGCGCTGGGTGCGCAGCAGGTCGGCGAGCAGCCGTTCGCGGGGGGGCGGCGTGTCGATGACCTGATCGAGCGCAGTGACATCGCTGCGGCCAGGAATGCTCGCGCCCGGCGGCAAACCGAGGTTGAGCCCGATGCCCACCACCGCCGCCACCTGCCGCGCCGAGGCCAGCTCGACGAGGATGCCGCCGAGCTTGCGTCCATGCACCTGGATATCGTTGGGCCACTTGAGCTCGACACCGGCCACGCCAAGATTTTCCAGCGTGGTCGCCACCGCGATGCCGGCGACCAGCGACAGCCCCGCCGGCGCCGGCGCACCGGCCGGGAAACGCCACAGCGCCGAGAAGGTCAGGCTGGCGCCCGGCCAGGCCTGCCACTGTCGGCCGCGCCGACCACGACCGGCCAGCTGCAGGTCGCAGGCGACCACCGGCACCCGGCCGTCGTCGGCGGGGACGTGGTCGATCAGCACGGAGTTGGTCGATTCACACTCGCCTCGCAGGTCGAGTGCAAACGCGTCGGCGTCAGGCCCCAGATGCACTCGCAGGGCATCGGCATCGAGGCGCGGGGGAGAAGAATCAGGCACGGGTCGGCGGGGGGACGATCGAAAACTGCATTATGTCCCAATCCCCCGCCACCGGGGCCGCCGGCCGCCGCCTTCCCGAGCCTGAGCGTGAGCGGCCCGGCGCCGTCGGCCGGACGCGATGTCTCAGCCGTTGGCCGCGTGCGCCTCGTCTCGCCCGCCGTCGAGCCCGAGCTCCTGGATCTTGCGGGTGATGGTGTTGCGGCCGATGCCGAGCAGCTGCGCCGCCTCGATCCGGCGCCCGCCGGTGGTCTCCAGCGCGCGTTCGATCAGGGTGCGCTCGAAGGCTCGGGTGAGTTGCTCGAAGACTTCGCCCGGCGCCGAGGCAAGCAAGCGGTCGGCTTCGCGCCCGAGCGAGGCGCACCAGTCGCCACTGCCACCGGCACTGACCGCCACGTCGCGGAACTCGGCCGGCAGGTCGGCCACCTCCACCACCTGCCCCGGCGCCATCACGGTGAGCCAGTGACAAAGGTTTTCCAGCTGGCGCACGTTGCCGGGGAAGGTCTGGGTCTGCAGGTGGGTCAGCGCCGCGCTGGAGATGCGCTTGGCCTCAACCTCAAGCTCCCGCGCGCTCTTCTTGAGGAAGTGCTGCACCAGCAGCGGCACGTCCTCGCGCCGCTCACGCAGGGGCGGCAGGCGCAGGCGGATGACGTTGAGGCGGTGGTAGAGGTCTTCGCGAAACAGGCCTTCCTTGACCCGCTGATCGAGGTCCTGGTGGGTGGCAGCGATCACGCGCACATTGGCGCGGATCGGTTGATGGCCACCGACGCGATAGAAGTTGCCGTCGGACAGCACGCGCAGCAGACGGGTCTGCAGCTCGGCCGGCATGTCGCCGATCTCGTCGAGAAACAGCGTGCCGCCGTCGGCCTGCTCGAAGCGGCCGCGGCGCTGGGCGGTGGCGCCGGTGAAGGCGCCGCGCTCATGGCCGAACAGCTCGGATTCGAGCAGGTCGCGGGGGATCGCCGCGGTGTTGATGGCGATGAAGGGGGCCTCGCGGCGCGGGCTGTGGCGGTGCAGCGCGCGCGCGACCAGCTCCTTGCCGGAGCCGGATTCGCCGTTGATGAGCACCGTGGCATGCGATTGCGCCAGCCGGCCGATGGCGCGGAACACTTCCTGCATGGCCGGTGCCTGCCCAAGGATCTCGGGCGTCAGCACCGCGTCGTCGGTTGCGACCGCTTGCTCCATGCCCTGCTCGATCGCCCGGCGCACGAGGCTCATCGCCTGTTCGAGGTCGAATGGCTTGGGCAGGTATTCGAAGGCGCCACCCTGGAAAGCCGATACCGCACTGTCCAGGTCCGAATAGGCGGTCATGATGATCACCGGCAGGTCCGGGAAGCGGGCCTTGGCCTTCTCCAGCAGGCTCAGGCCGGACTCGCCCGGCATGCGGATGTCGGACACCAGCACCTTGGGCGGACGGCTGACCGATTCGAGCGCTTCGCCCGCTTCGACCGCGGATTCGAAACTGCGGTGGCTGATGTTCTCCCGCGCCAGGGCCTTTTCGAGCACCCAGCGGATGGAGCGGTCATCATCGACGATCCAGACGGTTTCCATAATGTATGCACTATTTTGGTGCAAGCTGCACAAGCGCGGGTCAGTGACGGTCCGCGATCGGCAACAGCAAGGTGAAACAAGTACGTCCGGGGACACTGTCGACTTCGATCATGCCGTGATGCTGCTCGATGAAGCCCTGCGCCAGCGACAACCCCAATCCGCTCCCTCCATCCCGGCCCGATACCAGCGGGTAGAAGATCTGGTCCCGGATCTCCTCGGGAATTCCCGGGCCGTTGTCGATCACTTGCAATTCGAGTGCCAGTTTGTGACGGCGCTTGGCCAGGGTGACCTGACGGGCCGCGCGGGTGCGCAAGATGATCTCGCCCGCGCCCTCAACCGCCTGCGCGGCGTTGCGCACGATGTTGAGCACGGCCTGGATCAGCTGCTCGCGGTCGCCGGTCAGGTCCGGCAGGCTGGTGTCATAGTCGCGGCGCACGGTCACGCCGGGGAACTCAGCCAGGATCAGCCGGCGAACCCGTTCGAGCACGTCGTGCAGATTGAGCGGCGCCGGGCGCATCACGGCATGGGTGCCGAGCAGGCGCTTCATCAGGGCCTGCAAGCGGTCGGCCTCGGCGATGATGACCTGGGTGTATTCCTTGAGTTGCGGGTCGTCAAGCTCGCCCTCGAGCAACTGGGCAGAGCCGCGAATGCCGCCGAGCGGGTTCTTGATTTCATGAGCCAGGTTGCGGATCAACTCGCGGTTGGCCTGCTGCTGCTGCAGCAGCACCTCTTCCCGGGTCACGCGCAGCTGCGCTTCGATCGGCCGGAACTCGAGCAACAAGCGTACGCCGGGCGCCTCGACGGGGCTGACCGTGCAGTCGATCTCGATCGGTGCGTCACGCCCCGGGGGAACGATACGCAGATCCTTGCCGGTATAACTCCAGTTGTTGTTGAGCGCGTTGTACAGCGCGGCGGCCAGCCCCGGCGGCTCGCCGAGCAAGGCGTCGAGCGAGCGACCGGCATGGCGACGAGCACTGACGCCGAAGAGGTTTTCGGCGCCGGCGTTGAGATACTGGACGATGAGCTTGTCATCGACCAGCACGACGGCCGTCGACAACAGGTCGAGGCCGGAGAACTGATTGGTACGGGAGGCGTCTTGGGTCATATGCGGGAAGCCAGAGCAAAATACGCGCCACTTCCCGCGGCGCGATCAACGCAGGTTGGACAGTTCTTTTTTCAAGGCTTCGACATTGCGCTCGTGCTGCGCCACGGCGTCCTGGAAAGGCTGCAGGCGGTCGAGCTTTTTCTGGTAGTTGCGCTCGTTGCCGTAGCGCACGGCATCGGCTTCATCCAGCGCCTTGCGTGCCGCCTCCAGCGCAGCCTCCTCGGTAGCCAGTTCGGCTTCGAGCAGCTTGCGGCGGTCGTCGTCGCGGGCGCGCTGGTCGTCGGGCGACACTTTCGGGAAGCCGCCCGGCGCGGGTCCGGCCGCCGGCGCTTTGGGTGACGATACGCCGCCGGGCACGGAGGACACCGGCAGATCCCGGCTGAGGCGCTCACAGCCCTTGCCGTCGCGGGCGTTGGTGTAGGTCACCCGTTTCTGCCCGGTCACCGGGTCGGTTTCGACACATTTGTAGACATCGGCCAGCGCCAGCGGGCTGATCAACGCAGAGGCGAGCGCGAGGGCAAATTTCATTGGCATGTCCGCACAAGTGGGTGGATGGCCCAGTGTAGCAATCCGACGGGCGGTTTGCGCTGCATCGGGCGAATCCGTGAACAAAAAAGGACGGGGCGCACCCCGTCCTTTTCCTAACGCATCAGCCCGAAACCAGATTACAGGCTGTAGTACAGATCGAACTCAACCGGGTGCGTGGTCACGCGCAGACGATCGACTTCTTCCGACTTCAAGGCGATGTAGGCATCGATGAAGTCGTTGGAGAACACGCCACCACGGGTCAGGAACTCGCGGTCCTTGTCCAGGTACTCCAGCGCCTGATCGAGGCTGGTGCACACGGTCGGGATCAGCGCGTCTTCTTCCGGCGGCAGGTCGTACAGGTTCTTGTCGGCCGCATCGCCCGGGTGGATCTTGTTCTGGATGCCGTCGAGACCGGCCATCAGCAGCGCCGAGAAGCACAGGTACGGGTTGGCCAGGGGATCCGGGAAGCGCGCTTCGATACGGCGGCCTTTCGGGTTGGCAACGTACGGGATGCGGATCGAGGCCGAACGGTTGCGGGCCGAGTAGGCCAGCTTGGTCGGCGCTTCGTAGTGCGGCACCAGACGCTTGTACGAGTTGGTGCCCGGGTTGGTGATGGCGTTCAGCGCGCGGGCATGCTTGATGATGCCGCCGATGTAGTACAAGGCGGTATCGGACAGGCCGGCGTAGCCGTTGCCGGCGAACAGGTTCTGGCCGTCTTTCCAGATCGACTGGTGCACGTGCATGCCGGAACCGTTGTCGCCAACGATGGGCTTGGGCATGAAGGTGGCGGTCTTGCCGTACTGGTGTGCCACGTTGTGCACGATGTACTTGAGGACCTGGGTCCAGTCAGCGCGCTGGGTCAGGGTGCTGAACTTGGTGCCGATCTCGCACTGGCCGGCGTTGGCCACTTCGTGGTGATGCACTTCGACCGGCACGCCGCAGGCTTCGAGCGCCAGCACCATGGCGGCGCGGATGTCGTTCAGGCTGTCGACCGGCGGGACGGGGAAGTAACCACCCTTGACGCGCGGACGGTGACCGGTGTTGCCGCCTTCGAACTTGTCGGCGGTCGACCACGCGGCTTCTTCCGAGATGATCTTGCTGTACACGCCGGACATGTCGACCGACCATTCCACCGCGTCAAAGATGAAGAACTCGGGTTCCGGGCCGAAGTAGGCGGTGTCGCCAATGCCGGAGCTCTTCAGATAGGCCTCGGCGCGCTTGGCGATCGAGCGCGGGTCGCGGTCGTAGCCCTTGCCGTCGGACGGCTCGATCACGTCGCAGGACAGCACCAGCGTGGTCTCGTCGTAGAACGGGTCGATGTAGGCAGACGACGCTTCCGGCATGAGGATCATGTCGGAGGCCTGGATGCCTTTCCAGCCAGCGATGGAGGAACCATCGAAGGGGTGACCGTGCTCGAAGTGCTCCAGCTCAAAAGCGGACACCGGCAGGCTGACGTGCTGCTCTTTGCCGCGGGTATCGGTAAAACGGAGGTCAACGAAGCGCGCTTCGTTGTCCTCGATCATCTTCATGACATTCTCAGGACTCATGGTCACTCCTAGCGTGGTGAGACGAATTACACAAAACCTGCCATTGCTGGCAAATCAACGGGGTCTGTCAAAGCAGATATCATGCCACGACGCTCCCCTCCCTCTGACGACCCTTTTCGCCCCATTTCGGGGACCGATCCGGTCCGTCGGCGCACCAATTTGATGCGCCAAACTCAGTATTGCACCGTTACGGTGCGCCGCTGCCATGAACACGCACCGCGCGGATTTCCGGGTGTGCGCAAATCTCCTGCGCCATGCGCGCACTGAGCTGCTCGGCCCGCCCCGCCTGCGCCAGCCACGACAGCGGAAAGAACAGTTCGACCTCGATCCGCCCGCCCAGATGGTGGATCAGCATGCGTCGCGGCTCGGGCACCTCGTCGCCCAGCATGGCCCGCACCCAGCCGGCCAGCGTCTCCCGGTCGGGCAGCGGTCCGACCGGGACGACCGGACTGTCGAGGTCATCCTCGGCGTCGATATGCACCAGCACATCCTGAACCTCGGGGTGCAGCTGACACACCCGCAGCCGCACCGCCTCGGCGATGGCATGCCCTTCGGAGACGCTGATGCGCGGATCGACCAGCACATGTGCGTCACACAAGATGCGGTGCGCCATGCGCCGTGTCCGCAGGTCATGCACGCCGCGCGCATCGGGCGTGGCGGCAATGGTATCGCGGATCTTGCTCACCACCTCGGCCGACACGGCGGTGTCGACCAGCTCGCGCACCGCGGCGGCAGCCAGCATCACGCCCATGCGCAAAATCATGAAGCCGACCAGCGCGGCGGCCAGCGGCTCGACAAAACGGTAGCCGAACAAGCCGCCCGCAATGCCCACCGCCACCACCAGCGACGAGGCGGCATCGGTGCGCGCGTGCCAGGCATTGGCCTCGAGCATGCGCGAGTTGAGCCGGCGGCTGGCCGCCAGGGTGAAGCGGAACAGCCCCTCCTTGGCGACGAGCGTACCCAGCGCCATCCACAGGGCGACCGGATGCAGTGGCGGCAACTCGGCGGCGTCCTGGATACGGACGCCAGCGCTCCAGAGGAACCCGCCGCCCACCGCCACCAGCACCAGGCCGAGGAACATCGACACCACGGTCTCGATGCGATCATGGCCATAGGGATGATCGGCATCGGCCGGATCGGCGCCTTTACGTGCCGCGAGCAGCACCAGACCGTCGGTCAGCAAGTCCGACAGGGTATGCATGGCGTCGGCCACCAGGCTGAACGCATTGGCGAACAGGCCGATGATCAGCTGCAGCACGGTGAGCGTCAGGTTGGTCACCATGGCGACCAGCGTGACGCGCTGCGCGGCGCGCGAGCGCGTGGCATCGTCCATCGGTACGGCAGCGGGCTTGGCTTCGCCTGTCATGGCTGAACGGGTATACTTGCGAATCCGCCATTCTAGCCGGATCGCCGCCATGGGCACACTGACCGAACTCCTTTCGCTGGCGCAGCAGCGCGCGCGCGACCTGAACCTTCCCTATGCCGGCGCCCTGACCCCGGCCGAAGCCTATCAGGTGTGGCAGGCAGCGCCCGGCGCCCGTCTGGTCGATGTGCGCACCCGTGCCGAGTGGGATTGGGTCGGGCGCATTCCCGGCGCCGCCGAAATCGAATGGATGAGCTACCCGGGCAACCAGCCGAACCCGCACTTCCTTGCCGAACTCAAACGCCAGATCGACCCGGAAGCCGTGGTGCTGTTCATCTGCCGCAGCGGCCAACGCTCGAGCAAGGCCGCCTCGGTCGCCACCGACGCCGGCTATACGAACAGCTACAACGTGCTCGAAGGCTTCGAGGGTGACAAGGACGCCCGCGGCCATCGCAACGCCATTGGCGGTTGGCGCAAGGCCGGCCTGCCCTGGCAGCAGGGCTGACGAACCCACCCCCGAATCCGCTGTCTGACATACGCCTCTGATACACAAGGAAGGACATGGAAGTCGCCACCATCAGCTTTGACCGCTTCAACACCCTGAAAGACGAGGACGCCCAGGCGCGCATCCGCGCTGCCCGCGCCAAGCTCGGCGACAAGGCCGTGCTGCTGTGTCACCACTATCAGCGCGCCGACGTCTATCAGCATGCCGACCTCACCGGTGACTCGCTCAAGCTGGCCAAGCTGGCCTCGGAGACCGACGCCGAATACATCGTGTTCTGCGGCGTGCACTTCATGGCCGAGGTGGCCGACATCCTGTCGAGCGACACGCAGATCGCCATCCTGCCCGACCTGGCCGCCGGCTGTTCGATGGCCGACATGGCCAACCTGGCCAAGGTCGAGCGCTGCTGGCGCGAGCTGACCGAAGTGCTGGGCAACCCGGACGAGGTCATCACCCCGGTCACCTACATCAACTCGGCCGCCGACCTGAAGGCCTTCTGCGGCGAGCATGGCGGCATCGTGTGCACCTCGACCAACGCGCCGACCATTCTCGACTGGTCGTTCAAGCAGCGTGAGAAGGTGCTGTTCTTCCCCGATCAGCACCTCGGCCGCTGGACGGGCTACAAGCAGGACATCCCGCTCGACGAGATGCTGGTGTGGGACCCTGACCAGGAATACGGCGGCCTGACGCCCGAGCAGATCAAGAAGGCGCGCATCCTCTTGTGGAAAGGCCACTGCTCGGTGCACCAGATGTTCCAGGAGAGCCACATCCGCCGCTGGCGCATGCAGCATCCGGACGGCTTCGTCATCTCCCACCCCGAGAGCAACCTCGAGGTGTGCAAGGCCTCCGACTACGTCGGCTCGACCGAATACATCATCAAGACCATCAAGGCCGGCCCCGACGGCGCCCGCTGGCTGGTCGGCACCGAGCTGAACCTGATCGACCGCCTGGCCGAAGAGGAAAGGCCCGCGGCACCATCGTCGAGTTCATGGCGCCCACGGTGTGCATGTGCTCGACCATGCAGCGCATCGACCCGCAGCACCTGGCCTGGACGCTCGAGAACCTCGTCGAGGGCAAGGTAGTGAACCGCATCTCGGTGCCCCCACACGAGGCCGAGATGGCCAAGGTGGCGCTGGACCGCATGTTGTCGGTGTCCTGACCCGCCCCCAACGGACGAACAATAACGGCGCCTGCATCGGCGCCGTTTTTTTATGGCGTCACCGCCGCTCAGGCGCTCAGACCTGGAAGCGGTCCACCGAAGCCTTCAGGTCGTTGGACAGCCGGCGCAGGGACTCGGCCGCCTCGGCCGTATGCGCCACTGCCGCCGCGTTCTCGTCAGTCGCACGGGCGATCTGCTCCACATGCTGGGCAATGCTGTGACTCACGCTGGTCTGCTCCTTCACGGAGCCTGAGATCTCGCTCATGCCCTGCGCAGCCCGGGTGGCCGAGTCGCCAGTCGCGGCCATGATGCCGTTCATGCCGTCCAGATGGCTCTTGCCGGCATCGAGCGCCGCCGTGCCCCGCGCCACCGCCGCCTCGACCGACTTCGACTGATCGGCCAGCGACGCGGTCACCCGGTCGATCTCGTGCGCGGCCTTGGCCGATTTCTCGGCCAGCTTGCGCACCTCGTCGGCCACCACCGCAAAGCCCCGGCCCTGCTCCCCGGCGCGGGCCGCTTCGATCGCGGCGTTGAGCGCCAGCAGGTTGGTCTGCTCGGCAATCTCGGTGACCTGGCCGGTCATGCTCTCGATGCTGCGTGTGCGCGCCACGAACTCGGTCACCGACTCGGCAATGGCCTGCACCGCCGCTTCGGTCCGCCCCAGCTCGGACGACAGCCCGGCGAGCGTTTTCAGCCCGCTCTTTGCCTGCGCCAGGTTGTCGCCAGCCAGCGCCGACACATCACTGGCGTGGTCGGCCACGGTGCTTACGCTCACCGACATCTCCTCCATCGCGGCGGCGGTTTCGGCGGCCGCGTCGGCCTGGGCCGTCGAGGCGGCGTGCACCTGGTCGGCGGCGGCGCTCAGCCGCAGGGCCGCGCCGTCGACCGCCTCGGCGTTGCCGCGTACGCCCCGGATGATCTCGTTCAACGAATCGAGCAGGTGGTTGAAGCTGTCGGATATCCGCGCCAGCTCACCGGTGCCTTGCGGCGCCCGCACCCGCAAGTCGCGCGTCAGCTGCACCTGGTGAGCGGCCTCGCTGAGCGCCGCGGCGCTCCGCGACACCCGCCGTGCCACCGTCCAGGCCAGCGCCGCGACCACCAGCCCGCCGCCAAGGATCAAGGCCACCACCACGCCAACGCCACCGTTGATCTCGTTGGCGATGCCGTCGATGGGCACCGTGACCCCGATCACCCCGCGCAGGTCGCCGACCTTCCAGTCGTTCTTGGGCGTTTCCGGGTGATTGTTGTGGCAACCGACGCAGCCCTCCGCCATGCGATCACCGACCGCGTAGCGCAGCGACAGCCGGCCATTGATGGTCTCGACCCGGCTGACCGGCGTGTTCGGATCCTTGGCCAGCGCGTCCATGGCCGCGTTCTCGAAGTCGTCATAGCGTTCGGTCTTGGCCCGGTGCGGGAACGGGAAGCGACTGTAGAGGCGCACCTGCATGCCTTCATGGTCGCGCGCAATGCTCTCACCGAGCGTCTTGACCAACGTCGCCGGCAACGGCAACACGTTGTTGTGGTCCATGAAATCGTAGTTGAGCGTCGCCCCTGCGGTCCGCGCGCGCGGCACGATTTCCTTGGTATAGAACGCCCGCAGCGAAATGATCTGGTCCGCCAGCGCCGAAGCGGTGTTGATGCCCGCCGCGGTGGCCGTATCGGCCCGCATCTGGTTGAGCAAGGCCACCACCGCGGCCACCACCACCAGGCCGCTGACCACCACCGGAAGCAAGAACTGGCGGGCCAGCCCCATTCGATTGAACCACTGCATGACGCCATCCTGTTGCCCGTTGCGGGCGATGAAGAACGATGGCGTTGCTTACGACGACCCGCGCCCCGACTTGATGGCGTCAAGCCCGCTTGCGCTGACTTTGTGTCAAAAAATTGACAGCCATCAACTGCGGAGAAAATCGGCCACCACCGGATCGGCCTTGAGCGCGTCCAGATCGGTTGCGGTAGGCAGTTGCGGGCGGTCGCGCTCGGCGTTGACCATGCACAGAAAACCGAGCGGCTCACCGGCGTCGGCCCGGAACTGGTGCCAGCACCAGGCCGGGATATGGATCAGGTCGTGCGGCCCGACCGCACTCACCCGCCCATCGACCAGGCAGCGCCCGCGGCCGCGCAGGATCATCACCGCATGGGCGTGCTCATGGCGTTCAAGTGTGGAGTGCCCGCCGGCAGCCACCTCGAAGTAACGCAGCTCGCAGCCCAGCTCGGCGGAGGCAAACAGGCGCTGCCGGGTCACGTCCTTGAACGGTGCCGCCCCCTCGGCCTTGTAGGCCAGCAGCTCGACCGCCTCCCAGCGGAAGCCGGGCAAGGCCTTGCGCACGGGTTGATCAGCCATGCCGCCCCCCCTGCGCCGCCACCGCCTGCACGAAATCGCGCATCGCCTGCGCCGGCGCCTCGGCCGCCAGCAACGCCCCGCCGACCAGCAGGACCACATCCTCGCCGTAGCTGGCGCACATCTCGCCGACACGCGCCGGCGTCATGCCACCAGCCGGCACCGGCAGCGCCGGCCGGTGCCCACCGAGCGGTGCCGCCAGCGCTGCCGCGATGCGCTGGCAGGTCGCCACGTCGTAGCTGAACCGGCCGCCATGATTGGGGAAGATCACCATGTCGGCACCGATCAGGCGAAACAGCGTGCCAAACAGCACCGCCGGATCCATGCGCAGATTGCCGCCCAGCGCCGGGTGGGCCAGCACCGGCACCCCGAGTTCATCACGCACCAGCTCGGCCACCTGCGACACCCCGAGCACCAGCGGGCACAGCATCACCGCCCCCACGCCCACCTCGCGACAGACCGCCAGCTGGCGCTGCACGGCACGGGGCCCGCCATTCAGATTGGGCGCATAGACGCAGCGCCCGCCCGTCTCGTGGTTGGCGGCATCGACCGCCGCCTGGATGGCCGGCACCCGCTCGGCAAACGGCGCGCTGACCGGATCGGCCAGCCCGTGGTCGTCCTTGATCAGGTGGAAGCCGGCGCGCGCCTGCTGGCCGGCCAGGGCCGCCAGCGCCGCCACCGAACTGCCGACCGGCTTGAGCGCGGTGCAGGTGATGGCGCCATGCGGCACGCCCAGCCGTTCGCGCACGCCGGCCACGCCAAAGCGCGGCCCCGGCAGCGCCGGCAGGCCATCCGGCCAGCGCACATCGACCAGGCACACATCCGGTTGCAGCGACACATTGCCGAACCACATGTTGAGCAGCTGGCCGGCGTCATCGCCGACCGTCTCCAGCGCCAGCGCAATGACCGCCCGAAAATGCGACGGCCCGTCCGGCGCCAGGTGCAGCACCCGCCCCATCACCGCCTCGCGCACCCGGCGGTCGGTCACCGCCGCGACGGGGCACTCGACACTTTGCTCACGCGCCAGCGCCTCGGCCCGCGCCGCGATGGCGTCTGCCGAGGCGGCAATACGATACGTGACATGCATCCATTTCATGGGACTCTGGTATACCTTCTGCTACTGACACACCGACCGGCACCTGCCGGCCACGACCCGGATTATGCCGTCTTTGGCCGAGGATCTCCGTCTGCCATGAGCTTGCGCATCTGCACCTACAACATCCACAAGGGCTTCTCGCAGTTCAACCGCCGCATGGTGATTCACGAACTGCGCGACCGGCTGCGCCAGCTCGAGGTGGACATCGTCTTCCTGCAGGAGGTGCAGGGCATGCACTTTCGCCATGCCGCACGGCACCCGGACTGGCCGGTCGAGCCGCAGCATGAGTTCCTCGCCCGCGACATCTGGCCCGCCAGCGCCTACGGTGGCAACGCCATCTACGACCACGGCCATCACGGCAACGCGATCCTCAGCCGCTTCCCCATCCTGAGCAGCCACAACCAGGATGTGTCCGACCACCGCTTCGAGCGCCGCGGCCTGCTCCACTGCGAGATATCGCCGGGGCCGGACCTGCCGACCATTCACTGCGTGTGCGTGCATCTGGGCCTGATGGCCGGCAGCCGCCGCCGCCAGATGGACGCCCTCGCCCGGCGCATGGAAACCCTGGCCGGCCCCGACACCCCTCTGCTCATCGCCGGCGATTTCAACGACTGGCGCAACCACGCCGATGCGCTGCTGGCAGACCGGCTCGGCGTGCGCGAGGCCTTCTGCGGCAGCGGCGGCGCCCCGGCGCGCAGCTTTCCGAGCCGGCTGCCGGTGCTGCGTCTCGACCGCATCTATGTGCGTGGGCTGGAGGTGAGCGCCAGCCAGGTGCACTTCGGCCAGCCCTGGTCGCGCATCTCCGACCACGCCGCCCTCACCGCCGACCTGGCCTGGCCGTCGTGATCTCGCGCGAGCTGTGGCCGCATTTCAGTGAGGGCAACGCCGTGACCCTGCTGGAGAACGGCGCCGAGTTCTTTCCCGCGCTGGCCTCGGCCATCGATCATGCCCGCCACGAGGTGTTTCTCGAGACCTACATCTTCCGCGACGACCGCATCGGCCAGATGATTGCCGAGGCGCTGGTGCGGGCGGCCGAGCGCGGCGTTAGCGTCAGCCTGCTGGTCGATGGCTTCGGCAGCCGCGATTTCGTCGCCGACCACATGAACCGGCTGGTCGAAAAAGGCGTGCGCATGCTGGTGTACCGGCGCGAGGTCGGCCGCCTGCTGCTGCGCCGGCACCGCCTGCGCCGGCTGCACCGCAAGCTCGCCGCCATCGATGGCAAGATCGCCTTCGTCGGCGGCATCAACATTGTCGACGACCACAACACCGCGCTGCCCGGCCACCCGCGCCATGACTACGCCGTGCGCGTCGAGGGGCCGCTGTTGCAGCCGATCCACGACACCACCCGCCGTCTGTGGGAACTGGTCGCCTGGGCCAGCTTTCGTCAGCGCCTGCGCCTGCGCAACGTGGCCACACCGCGCACCGACAACGCCGGCACGATCCGCGCGGCCTTCGTCATCCGCGACAACCTGCGCCATCGCCGCGACATCGAGACCGCCTACCTGCAAGCCATCGACCAGGCCGAGCACGAGGTGGTGATCGCCAATGCCTATTTCCTGCCGGGGCGGCGCGTGCGCAAGGCGCTCACCGCTGCCGCCGACCGCGGCGTGAGCGTCATCATCCTGTTGCAGGGGCGCGTCGAGTATGCCTTGCAGCATTACGCCACCAAGGCGCTCTACCCGGCGCTGATTCGCCATGGGGTGCGCATCTTCGAATATCACCGCAGCTTCCTGCATGCCAAGGTGGCGGTCATCGACGGCCACTGGGCCACGGTGGGTTCGAGCAACTTCGATCCGTTCAGCCTGCTGCTGGCGCGCGAGGGCAACGTCATCGTGCGCGACACCGGCTTTGCCGGCCAGCTGCGCGAACGCCTCACCATCGCCATGGCCGACGGCGCAATCGAACTCGACCCCCGCCACTGGCGGCGCAAGGCGAGGCTGACCCGCGCCCTGCACTGGATCGCCTACGGGCTGGTACGGATCGCGGTCGGGTTGTCGGGTTACGGGGGCGACCGGCAGGCAGACGGTCGCTGACTTAGCGCTCCGCCGGGGCGATCCGCGGCGGCGGCAGCGGGCGCTTGCTGGAAATCACCCCGGTATTGACGCCGAACCAGCCCAGCCCACCGAACAGGCGCGCGTATTCGATCTTCACGCAACGGTCCATCACCACCGCCAGGCCGGCCGCTTCGGCACGCTCAACCGCCTCGCGGTTGATCACGCCCAGTTGCAGCCAGAGCGTCCGCGCGCCGATGGCGATGGCGTCGTCGACGATCGGCATCAGCTCCTCGGGTTTGCGAAAGCAATCGACCATGTCCACCGGCACCGGGATGTCACGCAGGCTCGGATAGCAGCGCTCTCCGAGCACCGTCTCGTAGGCCGGATTGACCGGAATGATGGTGTATCCCCGCTGTTGCATGTACTGCGCAGCAAAGAAACTCGGCCGGTTCCACTTGGCGGACAGCCCAACCACGGCAATCGTGCGGGTTTGCGCCAGCACCCGGCGCAGGCCATCGGCATCATCGATCATAGTCTCTCCTTGCATGCACCGCGGCGGTCCGCGGCACGGCCTCCAGCGACCAGTGAGCCAGCGCCCACGGCCAGATGTGTGCTACCGGCGCGCCGGCCAGCTCGGCCGGTGGCGCCTGCCCAAGGCAGCACAACGCATCGAACAGCACCTGGCCGTCGGGCAGCCCATCGACCGCCCGCGCCAGCGACTGCTTCGACAATTTCTGCCCATGCGCATCCACCACCACGGGCAAGTGAGCATACCGCGGCGTGGGGATATCCAGCGCCGCCTGCAGCGCAATCTGCCGCGCCGTCGATGGCAGCAGGTCGATTCCACGCACCACCTCGGTCACCCCGGCAGCCGCATCATCGACGACCACCGCCAGCTGGTAGGCGTACAAGCCATCGGCGCGCAGCAACACGAAATCGCCCACATCGGCCGCCACATCCTCGGCCATTTCGCCCTGCACCCGGTCGACAAACCGGACCACGCCGGGCGCGACCGCAAAACGCCAGGCGCGCGCCGCCTGTCCGGCCGGAAGGCCCGTTCGGCAGGTGCCCGGGTAGCGCGCCGAGCCATCTGCCGCTCGTGGCGCTCCGGCCAGCATCTTGCGGGTACAGGCACAGCCATAGACCCGGTCGCGCGCGCGCAGCACCGCCAGGGCCTCGGCATAGTCGGGCAGTCGCTCATGCTGCCACACCAGCGGCCCATCCCATTCAAAGCCCAGCCGAGCCAGCGTGCGGACGATTCCCTCGCCGGCGCCCGGCACCGAGCGCGGCGCGTCCACATCCTCGATGCGCAGCAGCCAGCGCCCCCCTGCAGCCCGCGCCGACAGGTAGCTGCCGACCGCCGCCACCACCGACCCGAAATGCAGCGGTCCGGAGGGCGAGGGGGCAAAGCGTCCGACGGGTGGAACTGGGGTATCTTGCATGGCCGACATGCTAAACCATGGCCACGATCCAGGCATTCGGGTCCTCGCGCTATCACCAATGGTCAATATTCAGGCCGAAACAATCGGCCGATAATCTGAGCCAGTCTTCCCCCTCTGCCACGGGTGGTCTGCATGGAAGTTTCGCTTAGCCAGCACCGGAACAAACGCGCGCGCGCAAATGCCCTTGCGCAGCGTGCGCATGCCGAATCCTTGCGACTGCTGGCCGTCAACGTCCGCGCCGGCATCATCGCGCTGCTGGCAGGCACCTTTGGCGCGCTGGTGTGGCTGTGGCCGGTGATGGAGCCGATGGTCCTGCTGGCCTGGGGGGCCGGCATGATCATCGGCGTGTTCACCGCCACCCACCTGGTACGCGCCAGCGCCGACTGGCCACAGACGGCCGACACGCTGCAACGCCTGGAGTGGTGCTTTGCCGCCAACGCCTGCTTCATCGGCGCCCTGTGGGGCGCGCTCCCGCTGCTGGGGGCCTACACGCCCAACGGGGGCGCACAGACCCTGATCATCATGCTACTGGGCATCGTCGCCCTCGGCGGCGCCGGCATCTTCGCCCCCAGCCGGCTCGTGTTCTTCGCCTTCATCATCCCCGAGATCGGCCCGCTCATCGCCACGCTGGCGGCCGACCCGCCGGCCGCCCTGCCTCAGGCCGCCATCGCCACCGGCGTGTTTGCCGCCATGCTCGGCGCCCTCCACGAACTGTTCCACCACTCCCTGACAGCCACCGTTGCCCAACGGTTGAGCAGCGACACCCTGGCCGAAGAGCAGCGGGTGATCCTCGACAGCGCGGCCGAAGCCATCCTGTTCACACGCGGCGAGCGGCTGATCAAATGCAACCGCCGCTTTGCCGACATGGTCGGTGAATCGGTCGAGCGTCTCAGCGGCCGCCCCCTGTGGCAGTGGCTCGCCGATCCCGCCGAATGGCACCGCCACGCCGACCGGGCGCGCAACGCACTGGCCAGCGGCCTGACCTTTCGCACCAAGATTCGCCTGCGTCGCGCCAACGGCGAACTGCTGTGGGTCGAATTCTCCGCCGAAGCGGTCGACGCCGGCCGCCTCGACAAGGGCATCGTCTGGCTGGGCCAGGACCTGACCTCGCGACTGCGCTCGGAAGCGACCCTGCATGAATCCGAAGCCCGCTACCGCCAGCTGATCACCCTCACCTCCGACTGGTACTGGGAGTGGGACGACCGGCTGCGCTTCACCCATGTCAGCGGCCCGGGCACCGAGCGCGCCGGCCTCGGGCCCAGTGCCTATGGCCGCAGCCTTGGCGCCCTGCCGCAGATCAGCGGCGTCAACGCCGAGCGGTGGTCCACCCTGCAGCGCCAGATCGAACGCCACGAGCCCTTCCGCGACTTCATCTGGCAAGCCTGCGGCGACGCCAAGGACGTCCGCTGGTTCTCAATGAGCGGCAACCCGACCTTCGACACCGACGGCAACTTTGCCGGCTACCATGGCATCGGCTCGGAGGTCACCGAGCAGATGCGGGGCTCAGAGCAGTTCCGCCACCTCGCCTACCACGACACCCTTACCGGTCTGCCCAACCGCCGCCTGCTCGATGACCGCCTGCACCTGGCCATTGCCCAGGCCTCGCGGCGCAACCAACGACTCGCGGTGATGGTGGTGGACCTGGACAACTTCAAGATCATCAACGACAGCGCCGGCCACGCCACCGGCGACCTGGTGCTGATGGCGGTCGCCCGCCGGCTCCAGGCCGCGATCCGTTCCAGCGACACGGTCGCCCGGCTCGGCGGCGACGAGTTCGTGGCCATCCTGCCGGATATCGAAGATCTCGCCGCAGCCTGTACTGTCGCCGACAAAATCACCGAGGCGCTCGCCCAGCCGATTGATGCCGGCGAGCGTCAGTACCTGCTGGGCGGCAGTGTCGGCGTAGCGATCTATCCCGACGATGGCAGCAACGCCCGCGCCCTGCTGGCCCGGGCCGACGCCGCCATGTACGAGGCCAAACGCCAGGGCGGCAGCCGCCACGCCACCCACCAGCCGGCCAGCGAAAAACGCGTGCCGCCCCCCTCCCGTACGGCGCTCAAAGCCCCTTCGCCGACGAACTGATCCGACCCCAAAGCAAAAGGCCCCGACATGGTGCGGGGCCTTTCGCTGCCAACCAGAGCCGGCTGCAGCCGGCGGCTCGTCAGACGTTGAACAGGAAGTTCAGCACGTCGCCATCCTGCACCACGTAGTCCTTGCCTTCGGCGCGCATCTTGCCCGCCTCCTTGGCGCCCTGCTCACCACCATAGGTGATGAAGTCATCGTAGGCGATGGTCTGGGCACGAATGAAGCCGCGCTCGAAATCGGTGTGGATGACGCCCGCCGCCTGCGGGGCGGTATCGCCGACATGGATGGTCCAGGCGCGCACTTCCTTCACTCCGGCGGTGAAGTAGGTCTGCAGGCCGAGCAGGCGGTAGCCGGCACGGATCAAGCGGTTCAGGCCCGGCTCGGCCAGCCCCAGGTCTTCAAGGAAGGCCTGCTTGTCTTCGTCGTCCAGATCGGCCAGTTCCTGCTCGATCTTGGCACACACGGCCACCACCGGCGCCCCTTCGCTCTCGGCCAGCGCCTTGAGGCGATCGAGGTGCGGGTTGTTCTCGAAACCATCCTCGAGCACATTGGCCACATACATGGCCGGCTTGATGGTGAGCAGGCACAGCGGGCGGATCAGCTCGATCTCGTCCGCCGACAGCCCCAGCGTACGCACGGTGCGTCCTTCATTCAGATGCGGCAGCAGGCGCTCAAGCACCTCGACCAGCTTCTTGGCATCCTTGTCGCCGGCGCGCGCCTTCTTGTTCTCGCGATGCAGCGCCTTGTCGACCGCGGACAGGTCGGCCAGTGCCAGTTCAGTGACGATGGTTTCCATGTCGGCGATCGGATCGACCCGGCCGGACACGTGCACCACGTTCTCGTCGTCAAAGCAGCGCACCACGTTCACGATGGCATCGGTCTCGCGGATGTTGGCCAGGAACTGGTTGCCCAGACCCTCGCCCTTGGATGCGCCAGCGACCAGGCCGGCAATGTCGACGAACTCGACGATGGCCGGTTGCACGCGCTGCGGCTTGACGATGGCCGACAACGCGTCGAGGCGCGGATCGGGCACCTCGACGATACCGACGTTCGGCTCGATGGTGCAGAACGGGTAGTTCTCCGCCGCGATGCCCGATTTCGTCAGGGCGTTGAACAGCGTGGACTTGCCAACGTTGGGCAGACCGACGATGCCGCATTTCAGACTCATGATGTCGCTTCCTTGGCGCGCCCAGGGCGCGTATTGATCTTCTGCGTGGCGACCTCGAAGGCGCCGCGCGCAATGTCGGGCCACGCCAGCAGCGCGCGATCCATGGCCACCGCGATGGCCTCGTGTTCTTCCTTGCGCGGCGGCTTCAGCACATAGCTCACCACCGCGTTGCGATCACCGGGATGCCCAATGCCGAAGCGCAGGCGCCAGTAGTCCTGCGTGCCGCAATGTGAGGTGATGTCCTTCAGTCCGTTGTGGCCGCCCAGGCCACCGCCGAACTTCAACCGCGCCTGCCCCGGCGGCAGATCGAGCTCGTCATGCACCACCAGGATTTCTTCCGGCGCGATCCGGTAGAACCGGGCCAGGGCACTGACGGATTGGCCCGACCGGTTCATGAAGGTGTCCGGCATCAACAGCCACAGGCCGTCCGGCCCCTTGGCCACCTGGCCATGAAAACGGCTCTCGCGATTGAAGCGGAGGCCGAGATCAGCAGCGAGGCGCTCACAAAACCAAAACCCGGCATTGTGCCGGGTTTCGGAATATTCGGCCCCGGGATTCCCGAGGCCGACGATCAGGCGCGGAGGCGTTGAACTCATGCGTCAATCCAATCCTGACACGCCCGAGGGCATTACTCTTCGGCCGCTGCTTCGCCGCCTTCTTCAGCCTCGTCGGACGCGTCGGCTTCCTTGACCTGCGGCGACAGGATGGTGACCACCACCTGGTCCGGGTGGCCGTGGTCGATCACTTCCACGCCTTCCGGCAGCTTCAGGCCGGCCAGGGTGATCGAGTCACCCAGGTTCATGCCGGTCAGGTCGACTTCGATGAACTCCGGCAGGTTGCGCGGCAGGGTGGAGATTTCTACTTCGGTCAGGATGTGCGAGGCGATGCCGTGCTGGACCTTCAGGCCCGGCGAGGCTTCTTCATTGGTGAAGTGCAGCGGCACCTTCATGGTGATGGCCACGCCGGTCTTGACGCGCATGAAGTCCATGTGCAGCACCAGCTGCTTGTACGGGTGCCACTGCGCATCGCGCAGCACAACGCTCTCGACCTGGCCATCGACATCGACGTTCAGGATCGACGCGTGGAAGGCTTCCTTGTGCAGCCAGTGGTACATCTCGTTGTGGTCCAGGGTGACGCTGACGGCGTCCTGGTCCGCGCCGAAAATGATGGCGGGCACCTGGCCTGCGCGACGCAGGCGGCGGCTCGCACTCGATCCCTGCTCGGCGCGCTTGGCGGCTTTGATAGTGATATCCATGACAACTCCACTTGAAGACAGGCCCGTCCGCGACCAGACGGGCCGAAAAACCCGGCGACTTCGCCGCCGGGGAAAAATCAGTCCATGAACAAGGAGCTCACCGACTCCTCGTTGCTGATGCGCAGCATCGTGTCGGCCAGCAGCGAGGCCACCGAGACCTGGCGGATGCGGCCCGTGGCGCGGGCTTCGTCACGCAGCGGAATGGTGTCGGTCACCACCAGCTCGTCGAGCTCGGAATCGTTGATGCGCGAAATGGCCGCGCCCGACAGTACCGCGTGGGTACAGTAGGCGAGCACCCGCTTGGCGCCGTTTTCCTTGAGCGCGCTGGCGGCCTTGCACAGCGTGCCGGCGGTATCGACGATGTCGTCCATGATCACGCAGGTACGGTCCTTGACCTCGCCGATGATGTTCATCACTTCGGACACGTTGGCTTTCGGACGGCGCTTGTCGATGATCGCCAGATCGCATTCCATGCGCTTGGCAAAGGCACGCGCACGCACCACACCGCCGACGTCGGGCGAGACCACCATCAGGTCGGAATACTTCTGCTTGTCCAGATCGGCCAGCAGCACCGGGGCGGCATAGACGTTGTCGACCGCGATATCGAAGAAGCCCTGGATCTGGTCGGCGTGCAGGTCCATGGTCAGCAGACGCTGGACACCCACGGCCTGAAGCATGTTGGCTACCACCTTGGCGGTGATGGGCACGCGGGCCGAACGCGGGCGGCGATCCTGGCGGGCATAGCCGAAATACGGGATGGCGGCGGTGATGCGGCCAGCCGAGGCACGCTTGAGCGCGTCGACCAGGATCACCAACTCCATCAGGTTGTCGTTGGTCGGCACGCAGGTCGGCTGCAGAACGAACACGTCCTTGCCGCGCACGTTTTCCAACAGCTCGACATTGACCTCACCGTCTGAAAAACGGCCCACCGTCGCCGAGCCGAGCGCCATGCCCAGCCGACGAACCACATCCGAGGCAAGTTTAGGATTGGCGTTGCCGGTAAAGACCATCAGGCTGCCGTGAGCCATACTGCTTCTCCGATGACAATCAGATTCAGATCGTGGTCGCAAAAACACGTCGGGCAGGCATCAAGCCTGCCCGACGTTCATGCTGGCTGGGGAGGAAGGATTCGAACCCTCGAATGCCGGAATCAAAATCCGGTGCCTTAACCGACTTGGCGACTCCCCAATTAATCGTTTCGCGCTGATCACCCCACCCAGTCGTACAGCGGATGCCTCTCAAGGCTTTTCGCTGCCCACGCCTGCCACCGTTCGGGGCACTGCGCGACAACCTGCCGGGCCTGCGTTTCGTCCCGCATGGGGGCAAACACACAAGCACCCGAACCGGTCATTCGCGCTGGCGCGTACTGACTCAACCAGTCGATCGCCTGGGCGACCTGCGGGTACCGATCACACACTACCGGCTGCAAGTCATTCCGTGTGGTGTGCATCGCGAAGTCCGGCATTTTGATGATTTCCGTCGAACGCGTCAACTCCTTCGCAGAAAAGATTTCAGCGGTCGGCACCGACACCCCTGGCGCGAGCACCACATACCATGCCGGCGGCACCGCCATCGGCACCAGCGCCTCGCCAACACCCTCGGCAAAGGCATCGCGCCCGAAGACAAAGAACGGCACGTCGGCGCCCAGGCCCAGGCCCAGCGCCTGCAAGCGCTCCCGCGGCCAATCGAGTTGCCACAGACGGTTGAGCGCCAGCAAGGTGGTGGCCGCATCGGAGCTACCGCCACCGAGCCCGCCGCCCATGGGCAGCACCTTGTCCACCCAGATCTCAGCCCCCCAGGACACCCCCGCCTCGGCCTGCAGGCGGCGCGCCGCACGCACCACCAGGTCCTCCTCGGGCGGCACGCCGGGCACCACGCTCATCCGCACGATGTCGCCGTCGTCCCGGCGGCGGAACCGCAGGGTATCGCCCCAGTCGAGCAAGCGGAAGGCGGTCTGCAGGAGGTGGTAGCCATCGGCCCGACGACCGACGACATGCAGAAACAGGTTGAGCTTGGCTGGCGCCAGACAGGTCAGCGGTGCATTCATTGCCACTGGTCGATCAGCAGTTTCAGGCTCACGTCGCCGCGCGACACCTCGACCAGGCGGGTCGGCGCATCAAAGCCATCGGCGGCATAGCCGCGATAACGGACCTCCCACCCCTGCTCGACCACGCGCAACGGGCGCCCGAACGGATCGCGCTCACGAACATCGTCGACGTCCACGACCCCTGCCTGCACCCAGCGCGGCAGCACCGCGACCGGCACATCCGCCCCCAGCATGCGAGCCAGCAGCTCGTTGAGCGGCGCCACATGCCGCGCGCCATCAGCCAGCTGCAACACCGCCGTGCCGCCCGACGCATCCAGCTCGGCCACGGTCTGCCCCAAGGGCGAGAAGAACTGCCAGCGATCCTGGCCTTCGGCGTGCTGCCAGGCAAATCGGCCATGCACCGCCTCCTCGCCACGCTGGGCGGCAAGACGCCCCGACACATTGAAGGACGCCAGCATCGGGCGCTGCAGCATCGACTGAGCGGGCGGCAGCGGTGCGGTCAACGGCGTTGCGCATCCGGCCACCACCAGCGTGGCCGCACACACCAGGAGCGCGCGGATCACAGGCCGAATCGGCGCATGACCGCCTTCAGCGTGTCGTTCTCCGGGTGCTTGCCGGCGGCCGTCTGCCAGGTCTGGCGCGCGCCGACCTGGTCACCCAGCGCCCAGATGACCTCGCCCAGATGGGCGGCAATCTCCGGGTCGTCGCGCAGGGTATAGGCTTTTTCGAGAATGCTGCGGGCGTCGGCCAGATGGCCCTGACGGAAACGCACCCAGCCGAGGCTGTCGAGAATGAACGGATCGCCCGGCGCCAGCGCCACCGCCTTGCGAATCAGCCGTTCAGCCTCGTCCAGGCGCAGGCCGCGATCGGCGAGCGAGTAGCCGAGGGCGTTGTAGGCGTGGGCGTAGTCGGGCTTGAGCGCGATGATCTTGCGCAAGCGGCCTTCCATGGCCTCGATGCGGCCGAGCCGCTCGAGCAGCATGGCCGACTCGTAGAGCAAATCGGTGTTGTCCGGCTCGACTTGCAGGCCGCCGTCGGCCACCTGCAAGGCGGTGTCGATCTGCCCGGCATCGCGCAGCATCTGCGCCTCCAGCAGCAGATAGTTCATCCGCTCGTCGCCGCCCTCGCCCAAGGCCTGCAAGCGTGCCCGCGCCTCGTCCAGGGCGCCGCCCTGCGCCAGCATGCGGGCAATCTGCAACTGCGCGCGCTCCCGGCGCGGGGACTGGGCCACGGCCTCGTAGTGGGCCAGCGCGCCGGCTTGATCGCCACGCGCCTCGAAGACCTGTCCGAGCGCCATCTCGATAGCGTCCTTGTCCGGGTAGCCGCTGCTCTGCAAGACCTCGAGATGCTGCTCGGCACCCGACAGATCGCCCATCTCGAGGGCGATCATGGCAGCAGCGTAGCGCGAGGACTGGTCGTCAGGCTCCTGCGCCAGCACCCGCTCGAAGGCGGTACGCGCCTCGCCATACTGCTTGGTGCTGACCAGGGCGCGGCCGTAGGCGCGCTGCACCTGCAGGCTGTCGGGATGCCGCTCCAGATAGCCTGCCAGGGTACTGACGGCAGCGGCGGGATCGGTGCCGTGCTGGATCTGCGCCTTGAGCAGCAGCGGCTGATCCCACTCGGGGCGCAAGCGGATGGCTTCATCGAGCGCTGCCAGGCTGGCCGCTTCGTTACGGGCGGCAAAGGCGGCATGGGCACGGGCGAAATGCGCTTCACTGTAGTCGAGATAAGGCTCGGTCACCCGGTCGACAATCTGTCGCACCGCGTCCTTGTCGGGCATGCGGGCGAGCACCCGATTGAGGCTGAGCAGGTCGCCCGGCAAGCGCGCGCCGGAGGTCGCCAGCGCCTCGGCCAGGCGCATGGCGATCTGCTCGTTGGAGACATTGGCGCCCCCCAGCGTCCCGGCCAGCACACGCTTGGCATCGGTCGACTCGGGGTCCAGCTCGACCCACACGCCGGCCGCCTGCTGGGCGGCGTCCATCCGGCGCGCGTACAAGGCCATCTCGGTGGCTCGCTGGGCGACGCGCACGTCGCGCGTCAGTTGCAGCAGCTCAAGGTAGACAGGGACGGCGACATCGACGCGACCACGGGCACCGGCAATTTCGGCCAGCAGGACGCCATAGAGCACCTGCGGCGTGAGTTCCTGCCCCGGCATGCCGACCTGCGGAATCGGTTCGCCTGCCGCCGGCTCGGCCGTGGGCTCGGGCACGGCAGGCTGCGCCTGCGCCGCACAGGGCGCCAGGCCGGCAGCCATCAGCAGGGCCAGGCAAAGCAGCGGCCGACGGAGCGTCGAAGTCAAAGACATTTCAAATCCCGGGAATCGATGGATCAAGCATGTTGTCGCCCAATGGCGTCACTCATCGCTTTGGAGTGCACTTTGTGCGGCTGGTTCGCGGGATGTTAGCAGTTTCGCGGTTTCGGGCAAGCCAGTCGGCGCGCATACAATGCCACATTCACCGCTGGATTCGCCCATGCCCGAGTTGCCCGAAGTCGAAACCACCCGGCGCGGCCTTGCGCCCCACCTGATCGGCCACAGCGTCCGCCACGTGGCCGTGCGCTGCGCCCAGCTCCGCCAACCGGTGCCACCCGAGCTGGGCGCCACACTGACCGGCCAGACACTGCGCCGGCTCGAACGACGGGCAAAGTACCTGCTGTTCGGCTTCGACAACGGGACACTGCTTGCCCATCTGGGGATGTCGGGCAGCCTTCGGCTGGTCGGACCGGACATCCCGCCGGAAAAGCACGATCACGTGGATCTGGACTTCGGCCATCTGACACTGCGCTACCGCGACCCCCGCCGCTTTGGCATGCTGCTGTGGCTGAGCCCGGCGGACGACGGCAGCCCCCTGCGCGAGCTCGGCCCCGAGCCGCTGGAGGACGCATTCAACGGCGCGTGGCTGCATCGGCACACCCGGGGGCGCAAGACACCGATCAAGACCTGGCTGATGGACAACCACAACGTGGTCGGCATCGGCAACATCTACGCTGCGGAGAGCCTGTTCCGCGCCCGCATCCACCCGCTCACCCCCGCCGCTCAGCTCGGCTCCCGGCGCTGCGAGCGACTGGTGCAGTGCATCCGCGACACGCTGGCCGACGCCATCTCGGCGGGCGGCAGCACACTGCGCGATTTTGTCGGCGGCGACGGCCAGCCGGGCTACTTCCAGCAGCAGTATTTCGTGTATGGCCGCGACGGCGAGCCGTGCCGGATCTGCGCCCGGCCGATCCGGCGCATCGTCCAGGCGCAGCGCGCCACTTGCTTCTGCGCCCACTGCCAGCGCCGCTAGCCGCCGTTCGTCGCACACCGGCGACCTTCCGCGCGGCGCGGCGTTCTCCGGTTTGGATGGTGCCCGGCTCGGCGCTATGCTAATAGCTTGCGAGAGACTCGGCCTCGGTGCCGAACACGTTGACACAGACAGGGTTCAGCATGGCACTCATTGATCAGTTTTCCGAGTACAGTCGCTGGCGCGCCACGGCAGCGCGTACCGTGGGCCAGCTTCGTCACTGGCTGAGTCAGAACGAGATCGGCGACGCCCAGGGCGACCTGCGCCTGCAATATGTCCTCGATCGCCTGGGCGAAGACAAGCTCACCGTCGCCTTCGTCGCGGAATTCTCGCGCGGCAAGTCGGAGCTGATCAACGCGCTGTTCTTCTCCGACTACGGCAACCGCGTGCTGCCCTCGAGCGCCGGGCGAACCACCATGTGCCCGACCGAGCTGCAATGGTCCGAGGGCGACACCCCGCAGATCCGGCTGCTACCCATCGACACCCGCAAGGAACACGCCACCGTCGGCGAGCTCAAGCGCTTCCCCGACATGTGGACGCAGTTCCCGCTCGACACCAGTTCATCCAAGGCCTTGCAGGCAGCCATGGCCCGCGTGGGCGAAACCCGGCAGGTGTCGCCGGCCGAGGCCGAGGCGCTGGGTTTTGCGATCGACCCCCAGGGCGAAGGTGGCCTGCAGCCCGACGAGGCCGGGATGATCGACATCCCCTGCTGGCGCCACGCCATCATCCACTTCCGCCACCCGCTGCTCGAACAGGGGCTGGTCATCCTCGACACCCCGGGGCTCAATGCCATCGGCGCCGAACCGGAGCTGACGCTGTCGCTGCTGCCCAATGCACACGCCGTGCTGTTCATCCTGGCGGCCGACACCGGCGTGACCCAAAGCGATCTGTCGGTATGGCGCGAGTATGTCAACGCCGGCCAACGCCGCGACGGCCGCCTGGTGGTGCTCAACAAGATCGACAGCCTGTGGGACGGCCTGCGCGACGACGCCCGCATCAAGGAGGAGCTCGACCGCCAGGTGCAGTCCGTGGCGCGAAACCTCTCGCTCGGCGCGGAGCACATCTTCCCCATCTCGGCACAGAAAGGCCTGCTGGCACGCATCCAGGGCGATGTCGACCTGCTCGAACGCAGCCAGCTGGTGCGCCTGGAGCGCGCGCTGACCGACCAGCTGCTGCCGGCCAAGCAGCAGATCGTCCGCAACGCCACCCTCGCCGAAACCGAAGACCTGGTCACCCACGCCGACAGCCTGATGGCGACCCGCCTGACCGGCGTGCGCGAGCAGCTCAACGAACTCACCGAACTGCGCGGCAAGAACCAGAGCGTCATCGAATACATGATGCGCAAGATCCGTTCAGAAAAAGCCGAATTCGAAGACGGGCTGAAAAAGTACTACGCCGTACGCAGCGTCTTCACCAACATGACCAACAACCTGCTCGGTCACCTCGGTCTCGACGCGCTGCGCGACGAAACCCGTCGCACCCGCGAAGCCATGCTCGATTCGAGCTTCTCGCGCGGGCTGCGCGAAGCCATGGTCGACTTCTTCAAGCACCTGCGCGGCAACCTGCGCAAGTCGTCCGACGAGGTCGAGGAAATCTCCGGCATGCTCGGCGCCATGTACAAGCGCTTCTCGGTCGAACACGGCCTCAAGCTGGCGCCCCCGTCGGCCTTCTCCACCTCCCGCTACGAGCGCGAGATCGACCGCCTCGAGCAGGCCTTCAACCACCAGCTCAACACGCCGCTGGCCCTGCTCACCACCGAGAAGCACACCCTCACCCAGAAGTTCTTCGAAACCATCGCGGTCCAGGCGCGACGCACCTTCGAGCTGGCCAATCGCGACGTGGAGCACTGGCTGCGGGCCGTGATGTCACCACTGGAAACGCAGGTGCGCGAATACCAGCTGCAGCTCAAGCGACGGCTCGAAAGCGTCAAGCGCATCCACCAGGCCACCGATACGCTGGAAGATCGCATCATCGAGCTACAGCAGCAGGAGGACACCTTGGTCAAGCTGCGCACCGATCTCGACGCCGTCGCCGGCGACGTCCGCAAGGCGCTCGGCGCCGTCCCGGCGCTGACGACCGAGGCCAAGGCCGCCTGAACGAGGTGCGATCATAAAAAAAGCGAGGCCGAAACGCCTCGCTTTTTTTATGGGGCCGACGGGGTCAACCCTTGCTGGTCAGCTTGACGAACTTCTCCATCAGCTGCTCCTGCGTCTCGGGACGCTCGGGATCCAGCGGGATACAGTCGACCGGGCACACCTGCTGGCACTGCGGCTCATCGAAATGGCCAACACACTCGGTGCACTTGTCGGGGTCGATCTCGTAGATCTCGTCCCCTTGGTAAATCGCGTTGTTCGGGCATTCCGGCTCACACACATCACAGTTGATGCATTCGTCGGTAATCATCAGGGCCATGACTCAATCCTCTCCTTATGGCTTCCGCTCAAGCTTCAACCGAAGCCGCTCCAATACGCTCGGCTGAACAAACTGACTGACATCGCCCCCAAAGCGCGCGATCTCGCGCACCATGGTGGCGGAAATAAACATGTACTCTTCGTCGGGCGTCAGGAATACGGTTTCGACATCCGGAAAGAGCTTGCGGTTCATGCCCGCCATCTGAAATTCGTACTCGAAGTCCGACACGGCGCGCAAGCCGCGCAGGATAACGCGTGCGTCACGCGCTTGCACGAAATCCATCAACAAACCGCTAAATCCGACCACCTCGACGTTGTCGTAGGTCGCCAGCACCGTCCGCGCCAGCTCGACCCGCTCCTCCAACGTAAAGATCGGCCCCTTGGTCGCACTGGCGGCCACGGCCACGACAACCTTACGAAACAGCAAGGAGGCGCGCCGGACCAGATCCTCATGCCCACGCGTGAGCGGATCAAAGGTCCCCGGGTAAATCACCGTCCCGTCTATCATTCCGCTGGTCTCCGCATCAACTGGTAGCACACCTGCCCGACTTTTCCCGACCGCTCGAGGTCGCACCCGGCCAGAGACTCGACCGGCGCTTCCGCCTCGACATACAGCCAGCCTCCGGGCCGCAGCAGCCCGGCAATCATCGGCTCAATTCGCGCCAGCCAGCCCTTGTGATACGGGGGGTCGAGAAAGACCAGATCATAGGCTTGCCGCACGGACGCTGCGAATTTTACCGCATCGCCGCGAAACACACCTACTTGGCTTGCACCGAGCGCCTTCACATGTTGTTGCAACACCGCAACGGCGCGCGGGTCGTATTCCACCAGGTCGACCTGTACCGCACCGCGCGAAGCCGCTTCCAGCCCCATCGCACCGGTGCCGGCAAACAGGTCGAGGCAACGCCAGCCGGTCAGATCCTGGCCAAGCCAGTTGAACACCGTCTCGCGCACCCGGTCCGGCGTTGGCCGCAGGCCGGGCACACTGGCCACTGACAGCAACCGCGAGCGCCACAGCCCGCCAACGATGCGCAGCCGGCTCACCGGGGCTTGGCGGCGTCGGGCGCCACGGCGGCGGTCTGGTCACCCTCACCACCGACCACCACGGTGACCAGGTGCTCAGGCAGCACCCGGCGCTTGAAGGCATCGCGCACCTGCTCGACCGTCAGCGCCGACACCGCCTGCGGGTATTGTTCGAGCCAGTCCGCCGGCAGGCCGTAGAAGCCGATCACGCCCACGTAGCCGAGCAGCTTGGCGTTCGAGTCGAGCCGCAGGCCGAAGCCATTGACGATGTTGCCCTTGGCGGCATCGAGCTCCTCCTGGGTCGGCCCGGCATCGATGAACTGCTGCAGGATTACACGCACCACCGCGACCGCCTCGTCGGCCTGCTGGCCGCGCGTTTGCAGCCCGATCCGGAAGGGGCCGGCCACGCGCTGCGGCTCGAAATAGCTGTACACGCTGTAGGCATAGCCGCGCTTCTCGCGCACCTCCTTCATCAGCCGCGACACGAAGCCGCCACCGCCCAGCACATAGTTGCCGGCCACCAGTGCATAGTAGTCGGGGTCGTCCCGCGTCAGCCCCGGCATGCCGATCAGGATGTGCGACTGCGCCGCGGGATGCGGCACGCGCGACACCCGGGCTGCCGGCAGGGCCGGCGCGGGCAAGGCGGCCGGTGGCTGGCCGGCGGCAAGGCCCCGCGTCAGTTGCTCGGCCACGGCTTCGGCCTGCGCCCGGCTCAGGTCGCCGACGATGCTCACATGCGCGGCCGCCGCGGTGTAGTGCTGGCGATGAAACGCCACCACATCGTCGCGCGTCAGCCCGGCCAGGCTGGCCTCGCTGGCGGCGCGGCCGTAGGGGTGATCGCCATAGACTGCCTCGCCAAAGGCCCGCTCGACCAGATAACCCGGCTGCGTCTGGGCCTCCTTGAGCCCGGCAATCGCCCGCGCCCGCTCACGCTCGACCACCGCCGGCGGAAAGGCCGGCTGCGCCATGACTTCGGCCAGCAGAGCGACGGCCGCCTCGCGTTCGCGCGCATCCGACAAGGTTCGCAGCGTCACCGTGGCCCGATCGGTCTCGGCGCTGGCACCGAAGCGCGCACCCAGATCGGCAAAGCGATCGGCCAGCGCGTTCTCGTCGCGCTGCTGCGTCCCCGCGTCGAGCAGGCTGGCGGTGAGGCCGGCCAGGCCGCTCTTGTCTGCCGGCGCGTAGGCGCTGCCGGCGGAAAAATCGACCTGTACGTCGACGATCGGCAAGGCGTGGGTTTCGACAAACGACACCCGCGCCCCGGTCGAGGCCACCCATTGCTGAATGTCGACGCCCGCCATGGCGGCGCCGGCGCCGACGCTCAGCACGAGCGCCATCAGTTGGTGTGTGAATCCGCGCATGTCCGGTTCCTCAGTGGCGCGTTTTGACGCTGGGGCGGCGAGCCGCCAGCGTCTTGATGGGCAGCGGGTCGAGCGACACCACCGTCATCTTGTCATCAGAGAAGTAGCGCTGCGCCACCGCCTTGACGTCCTCGGCCGTCACCTGGCGGATGCCTTCGAGCAGCGCCACCTCATCCTTCCACGACAGCCCGACCGCGGCCAGCGAGCCAATTTCCATCGCCTGCCCCATCAGCGAGTCACGCTGATAGACCCGGCTGGCAACCGCCTGGGTCTTGACCCGGGCCAGCTCGTGCTCGGCCACGCCCTCGGTCTGGATGCGCGCCAGCTCGGCACGCAGCGCTGCCTCGACATCCGCCAGCGTCTTGCCCGGTGCGGGCGCACCGTCGAGGTAGAACAGCGAGGGCCCGCGCGCCAGGCCGTCGTAACCGGCGCCAGCGCTCTGGGCCACCTGCTTGTCGCGCACCAGGGTGCGGGACAGGCGCGCACCGTCATAGCCGTCCAGCACCGCAGCGAGCACCTGCAGGGCATAGACGTCGGTATCCGCGCCAGGGTCGCGCAGAGTCGGGGTCGGCCAGGCCATGGCCACGTACGGCAACTCGGCCGGTGCGCGCACCACGCTGCGCCGCGTGCCGCGCTGCGGCGGCTCCTCGACCACCGGTCGCGCAGGCAGTTGCCCCGCCGCCACCTGGCCATAGGTTTGCGCCGCCTGACGAAACACCGTCTGGTGGTCCACGTCGCCCACCACCACCAGCGTCGCATTGTTGGGCGCGTACCAGGTGCGATACCAGCGTCGTGCGTCGTCGGCCGTCATGCGCTCGAGGTCGGTCATCCAGCCGATGACCGGCCGCTGATAGGGATGCGCATGAAAGGCGGTGGCCATCAACTCTTCATACACCAGCGCGCGCGGCTGGTCCTCCGTCCGCAGGCGGCGCTCCTCCTTGACCACCTCGATTTCCTTGGCAAAGGCCTCGTCAGTGAGCTGCAGACGATGCATGCGATCGGCCTCGAGCCCCATCATCCGCTCGAGTTGATCGGCCGGCACCTGCTGGAAGTAGGCGGTGTAGTCATGGCCGGTAAAGGCATTGTCGCGCCCGCCGACGCCGGCCACGATCTTGTTGAACTCGCCCGGCCCGACCGTCTCGGTGCCCTTGAACATCATGTGTTCGAGCACATGGGCCACGCCCGAGGTCCCGTCGGCTTCATCCATGGCACCCGCGTCGTACCAGACCATGTGCACCACCGAGGGCGCGCGCCGGTCTTCCTTGACCACCACGCGCAGGCCGTTGTCCAGACGGGTCTCGAAGGGATTGGCCTGTACCGGCGCGGCGATTGCCGCGCCCAGCGCCAGCGCTCCGAGCCATTGCCACGCGGGTGTTTCGCGACCAACCGCGGTCGCGGCATCACGCCGGTCGGCGGCCACCTTGCAGCTCTGTTTCCACAATCTCATGCACGCATCCTGCATCTGATAAAATTCGGCCTTCGCCCGGTCCCGGACCGGCGGGCCATCTTAGCCGCTCGCAGCCAGTGCTGCCAGCGGCCCCGGCAACCAACCCCTGTGACCCGAGCCGCCATGTTTGGTTTCTTCAAAAAAACGCCCGCCAAAAGCGACACCCCACCAGAGACGCCGGCCACCGCCGACGCCAACGCCGATCACGACGCCCCCACCGAGACCGCGCCCGACCCCGTCGTGACGCCGCCGGCCGCGCCAGCGACGGTGACCGCGCCCGCCGCCGCACCGGCAAAAGCCTCGTGGAGCGAGCGCCTCAAGGCCGGCCTGGCTCGCACCCGCAAGCAATGGGGCGGAGGCCTGGCCCACATGTTCGGCCTGCGCAAGATCGACGAGGACCTGCTCGAAGACCTCGAAAGCACCCTGCTGATGGCCGACTGCGGCGTCGAAGCCACCACCCACCTGATCGACGCGCTGCGCAAACGCTGGAAGCGCGACAAACTCGAGACCGCCGATCAGCTCCAGGGCGTGCTGGTGGACGAACTCACCGCGCTGCTCGCACCGCTCGAGGCGCCACTGACCGCCGATACCCACACCCCATTCATCATCATGGTGGCCGGCGTCAATGGCTCGGGCAAGACCACCTCCATCGGCAAGCTGGCGCGCTGGTACCAGAGCCAGGGCAAGAAAGTGCTGCTGGCCGCCGGCGACACCTTCCGCGCCGCCGCGCGCGAGCAGCTCATCACCTGGGGCGAGCGCAACGGGGTGGACGTGATCGCCCAGCAAAGCGGCGATGCCGCCGCGGTGATGTTCGATGCGGTCAACGCCGCCCGTGCCCGCGGCGCCGACGTGGTGCTGGCCGACACCGCCGGGCGCCTGCCGACGCAGCTGCACCTGATGGAAGAGATCGCCAAGGTGCGCCGCGTCATCGCCAAGGCCGACGCCACCGCCCCCCACGAGGTGCTGCTGGTGCTCGATGCCAACATCGGCCAGAACGCGCTGGCCCAGGTCAAGGCCTTCGACGCCGCGGTCGGCGTCACCGGCCTGGTCGTCACCAAGCTCGACGGCACCGCCAAGGGCGGCGTACTGGCCGCCATCGCCCGCCAGTGCCCCAAACCGCTGCGCTTCATCGGTGTGGGCGAAGGCATCGACGATCTGCGCCCCTTCCATGCGCGCGAGTTCGTCGACGCGCTGTTCGCCAAGTCTGAATCGACCAAGCCCAACGCCGCATGATCGTCTTCGAGCAGGTTTCCAAACGCTACCCGGGCGGGCACGAGGCGTTGTCCGAGGTCAGCTTCGAGCTGCGCCACGGCGAGCTGGTAGTGCTGTCGGGCCATTCCGGCGCCGGCAAGAGCACGCTGCTCAAGATGATCCCGGTACTCGAGCGCCCCAGCACCGGCCGGGTGCTGATCAACAACCAAGACGTCAGCCACCTGCAGCGCTCGGCCATTCCCTACCTGCGCCGCAGCCTCGGCCTGATGCTGCAAGACAACCGCCTGCTCTACGACCGCAACGTGTTCGACAACGTGGTGCTGCCGCTGGTGATCGCCGGCATGTCGCCCAAGGACGCCGCACGCCGCGTCCACGCCGCGCTCGAGCGGGTGGGCCTGGGCGGGCGCGACCAGGAGATGCCGATCGGCCTCTCGGGTGGCGAGCAGCAGCGCGTGGCCATCGCCCGCGCCATCGTCAAGCGGCCGTCGATCCTCATTGCCGACGAGCCCACCGCCC
>JAWKYX010000030.1:0-48301 GCA_041396265.1 Rhodocyclaceae bacterium | reverse complement strand
CGGCGGCAACACCCTGCGGGTCATCACCGAAGGCTACGTCTACCTGCTGGATATGCGGGCCGGCGGCTTCTGGCGTTGTTTCGCGGCCACGCCAAGCGGTCATTTCCGCGAATACCCGGCCGATACGCCACCGCCGTCGGTGCCGACGTTTGCCTGCTCATTGAGTGCTCACAATCTTGATGCCTCTTTGGTCAGCATCGAACGGGCCGGTGGCGCGACGGAAGTTTGGGCGGCCTACAGCCGCGCCTGGTGGACGCCCGCCACTCGGCGAAAACTCAAGACAGATGCTGCGCTGCGCGACAGGTTGATGATCAAAGTGGGTGCCGCAAGCATGGTCAAAGGCGGGGCGGTGCCGACCGCGATTGGTGCCCGAGTCGCCACAGGTCGCGATCTGACCGCCATCGCACCCGAATACGCCATCGATGACGCCAGCTTTAATGTCGTCGACAAGCGCTACGCCACAAATACCGTTGATCCGGCCTCGGCACGCGTTGGACAGGCGGACGATCTGATCAAACGCATGCAGGCCATCAGCCCCAACAACGCCATCGTGCTTGCCCTGCCCGATCTGGTCGGCATGGCAAAAGACGCCAACCACTGGCGCAACCTGCAGGCCGGCGAGTTGGCCAACCTGCAGGCCGAGACAAAACAGTTGCGCAGCCGGTTGGTGGGGGATCTGATCCTCGGTCTCGAAAAGAGCATGGTCGACGCGGGTCAGTCCGAAGAGTGGGCGGAGCGCTACGCCAAGCATGTCGACATGGGCAGAGTCCGCCAAGACAAAAAAACCTTCGATACGGCTGTCGAGCGCATCGAGAAAAAAGTGCTCAAAGCCAGCGACGATTGGCTTGCTGTCGTCAAGCACGCGAATTTCCCCGATGCATGGAAAGTCTACGACCCCGACTCCGCCTACTGCGGCCTGCAGATGGAAGCCGACTTTGCCGATTGCGTATTCGGTTCCGGCGCAACGCGCAAGGAGCAAGACTGGTGGGACCCGTGGCTCCTAGCCAAGCCCGACGACGAACAACACCCCGTCTGGCTCGCCTTTGCCGCCGGCGATAAGGATGTCATCAAATACCTGACGGGAGACCCGAGCAAACCAGGAGAAACCGGCAAGGCCAGCAAGGGCGTCAGTATCGGCAAATACGGCAAGGCGGTCTATGACGAATTCGGTAAATGGCAGGCTGCCCGGCGAGAAAAGAGTCTGGTGCGCTCGGCACAGGAAGCCTCGGGCATGCTCGGCATGGTGCTCGCCACCCAACTTGCCCGTGTGGCGACGACACAACCCAGGGCGGCCGAACAAGCCATATCTCACATGCGTGTCATCGTGTCCTCGCGCATGGACGTACTGGTCACCCGCTACCGCACGCAAATCAGTCTCACGGAAACGATCGTCCAGTTGCACGAAACCGTCTGGGGGCCGCCCAAGGCCGGACTCTCTGCCACCGTGCGCGAGGCGCGCCGGCTCAAGATCGCCCAATCCATCGACGGCGCGTTCCTCGGCGGGCGCTTCAGCGCCGAACGCGTCGTGACGCTCGACTTGTGGCTGCCCGAGCCGGTCATCGACAAAATGGGCCAAGCCGCGAACGCGGCCATCCCAAAGGGGCTCGGTGCGCCATCGCCGAGACTGGCGCTCGGCAGTCCCGCGCTTAATCCCTGGCAAGGTACGGTGAACTACGCCAAAAGCCTCAAGGGCGTCTCTGGCGGGCTGTTCGGTCTGGGCGCCGTGCTCACCATCTGTAACATCAATTGGGTTTTCGTGCAGGCCCAGCGCGCGCTGGGCAGCAGTGCGGCGACCGACGAGCAATTGAAGGAAGCCATTGCCGGGCTCGTCTCGGGTGGTATGGGGGTGGCTTCTTTGATGACCGAGATATTTGCCGGCGTGGTGAAGGGAAGGGCAGGAAGAGGCGTGACGACATCGGTGGCCAATCGGCTGATTCTCAACTCGGTCAAAATCAAGCTCGGTGGCGCGTTACTCGGTTTGCTGATGGGTGCGATTGAGGCTTACTTGTTTTGGGGAAAAATGGCGAAGGCGGAGAAAGGTGGGGATCGGGATGCCAGTCGGGCATATGGTGGGGCTACGTTCTTTTCGGGTGTAGCCGCTTTCCTGGCAGTCCCCATCGCGATCATCAGCGCCGCGCAGACCGTTTCAGCGATAGGAGCGACCGGAGCATTCGCTTCTGCGATCACCGGAGCGGCGGGCGTACTCAGCGTCATCCCCCTGGCCGGCTGGATCATCCTTGCGGTGGGCGCCATTGCCGCCAGCGTATACTTCGCGTACAAGGCCGCAAAGGCCGAAGACACTCCGCTGGAAATCTGGTTGTCACGTTGCCACTACCGTAACGAGGTGCGCTACGCCAACACCACCCGGCAGCCGTTCGCTGAACTCAAACCCGAGATGGCCGAATTCCAGCAAGCCATTTACGGGCTCACGGTTACGCTCGAATGGCGTGACCGTATCGGAAATGATCGCATCGACATGGAAGTGATCATGCCCGGCTATGCCGTCGCGCGCAGTGAGTACGCTTTCCTGTTCGATCTGCGCCAGGCAGGGCGTCCGCCTATGGTGATAGATCGGAAGACCAGCGCTTTCAGCTACGACCCTGATCTCAAACCCCAACCGCCGGCGCAGCACTTTCTGAGTGCGGCGAGCCCGAACAGCATCCCGCTCGATCGGGTGGTGGAAGTCGAACAGCCGACCCGGCTGGAAGTGATCGGCGCTACGGCCCGATTGGTGGCGCAGGCTTATGCCAATGAAGACTATTTCGATACCGCCCGGCTCAAGTTCGAGTACTGGCCCGATCCTGTCGGGCACCCCGATCTGGTCATGACCCCCGTCCCCGGTGGAGCCAACATGCAGGAAGTGCGAGACTGAACGCCATGAGCTTGTGGAATCGATTCAAACGCGGGGTCGAGCACTACCGCTATCTCACGCCGGGGCAGCCGGTGGGCGTGGCCGATGGCGAGAATCTCGTCTACGAGGTCAATCACATTTACATGGACATTGGCCAGGGGGGTACGTCATCGATTCGTGGGTTTGGAGCTATTCCAGTTTTGATATTTATGCTGTGGTTTTTATGGGTGATTTTTTATATAGCATCCATGTTTTGGGATGACTTTCTTTTGGATCGGATTGCTTCAATTGAGTTTTTTTCTTGGATGGCGCTCTTTTTGATGGGAGGTGGGCTCTGTGCCTTGATTGCACTGGCCTACTTCGGCATCACCTTCCTCGCCCCCACCGACGCCTTGGTCCGACTCGACCGAAAGCGTCAGAAAGTCTGGTTGTGGGACGGCCGATACGGCGCTGTCGAGGTGGACTGGCGGCGCATGGTGCCACGTGTTTACACCCATGTCGCTAACCAGTTCGGCAGCACCGTGAGCCATGCCCAATACGTGGAGCTGGATGCGGACGGTAATGTGGTCAAGACCGGAAAGCGCCAGCATCTGTTCCAGTGCGGGAACCTCACCGATGACACGATTCACGGCTTTTCCAATATGGAATTCGTGCGCCGCTTCATGGCGGCGCCGGTGGAAACTTCGCCGCCGTACGTCAAGCAGTTGCTGCGGCATCGTCCCAAATGGTGGGTCATGTTCGACATCATTGGGTGGGCGGAGGACTGGGCCAACTGGTATCGAGACCGCGATAAACCTGGCTTGAGCCCCATGCCGTGGGTGAGCAGCATCATCTGGGTTCTGACCTTTCCCCTGTGGTTCCCCATGCAGTTTTCCAGTTGGCTGGCCCTGCGTGTGGCACCGGTGCCCAAATGGCCCAAAGAGCTGGAAGTCATGCATGCGGCCGATCTGGCGGAACTGGTTGCCAAAGAGAAACCCGCCGCACGGGTCAGAGGCGAACGTCCATCGCGCAAGCCGGTGATCCGAGTCAACGGCCAGATCGTCGATTCGTAGGGCCGGTTTGAACTGACAACATCTGTGGCGCGCCCTGATGGTCGATGACCATGGTCACCACATCCACTCCCGGCCCACCGTCCGAGGCGCACTCGCCACTGTCGTAGGGGGCCCCAGCACCCCCAATCATCCGAGCACAAGTAATTATTTCGACCGGAACTGTACATGAAACGCTTTACGGGGTTTCTGACCGCCGCGCTCATTTTTGCGGGCACCTCTTGTTTCGCCAGTGATCAGGGTGATGCCGGCGATCGTTTGCGCTGGGAGCAGAAGTTCCTGCGTGTTGATCGAGGTGAGCGCTTCGACTTGTTGGACCGCAGCACACACCGCGTCGTGCTCCGCGACTTGGCGAGCGTGTTCGGCACGTACGACCACGAGCGGATTGCTATCGTCAAGCGCGGGGACAAGGTCGGTGCGCTCAGCTTCGACGGGCACTTGCTCGTGCCCATCGAGTACGAACGAATTGATGTGGTTGAGGAGGCCAGGGTGCTGGTGGTCCGGCGCGAAGGAAAATACGGTCTCGTAGGTCTGGATGGAAAGAAGCGCACCAAGCTTGACTATGACGACATCGACTCGAGCTATCGACAGCATCTGGCCTGGCGAGTCAAACGGGGTGGGTTGTATGGCGCGCTGAATCCCATGACAGGGCGCCTTGTCGTGGCGCCACGATATGCAAATATCTCGATCGACTCACCGTTCATTCTTGCGCATGGCGCGCAGAAGGTTTCGGCGAACGTCGGGAGTGAGGTCTTTGATCTTGCGGGTCGCGCCATTCCCAATACGAAGGGGGGTATGGTGAGAATATGGCAAGCGCATAAGCTCGTGATAGTTGACGGATCGCGTGTTGTCGACGCCGCTGGCCGAGTTGTTGTTGAGAATGATGGTCTCGGCGGGATCTATCCGATCGGCCCCCGTGCAAAGGCGGTTTACCGTGGCAAGGCGAGGCTCATCGATCCGCATGGCGAGTTCGTATCGAATCGGGCCTGGGACGATCTCATTCCATTGTCCGGTGCTAGGGATCGACTGGCTCTTGCGGTCGAGAACCAGGCGGGTCGCGACGAGAAACACTACGGAGTTATCACCGCGCACGGCGTGGAAGTCACCCCCGTAAAATGGGACTCGGTGACACGGCGTTCAGCTCGCTACGGCAAACCGAAAGAGATCGAGTATTTTGTGGTTACGCGCGACGGAACGACAAATTCACTGAGTTCTGATGGCGAGCTGCTGTTTGATCGGGGGTTCGAGATCGTACGGATGCGGGGCTACGACGACCCGCTCTTCGACGTGTTTCGGGACGGAAAATTCGGCGTGTGCGATTTAAGTGAGGGTTTCTGTCCGATCCCGCCACGCTACGATAGCCTGCGCAGAGCGGGCCGATTCTCGCCGGGCAGCGATCTTTATATTGCGGAACGCGAAGGTCGTTACGGATTGATCAATCCGGCCGACGAAGCCATCCTTCCTTTCCAGTTTGATGATATTCGGTCGGTTACTGGGACAGGGCGATTGCATCCGATCATCATAACGGCTGAATCTGCAGTACGCGCATGCGCTCATCGTCGTCCCAACCGGCGCACTTTCGGCGCAACCTCACGCTGCGCTTCGGATGTGTCGTATCGAGCTTGAGCATGTTCAGAATGATGCGACGGACGATCGACAGGTTGGCGGGCGCATGATCGCGTTTCACGGCGCAGGCGTCCTCTCGCAGCATCACGTCGAGTCGCCAATGCAGGTCGTTCTCGATCGCCCAGTGCCTGCGGGCCGCATCGGCCAGTTCATCAGGGTCGAGCCCAGCCGAACTGATGTAGTAGCGCGTCTCGATACGCGCCGGTTTGCCGTTCGGAACACGCAGCGAAAGGACGCGCCCCAGGCTGGCGCACTCGGGCCACTGTTCGCGATCGACCTGACCATCGTTGGGAATGACTTGCGCGATCTGCATGCTCTTTCGCCCATGCCCCTGCCTGACATGTTCGTCGCTCAGGGCATCGGGTTGGTCAGTGAAAGCGTCTTCAAGCGCCTGGCGCAAGCCGGGCTGGTTGCCTTTGACCGCCAGCAGATAATCGGCGCCGCGCCCACGGATCTGCCCGGCCAGATCGCGCTGGCATCCGAGCGCATCAAGGCTGACCAGCGCACCGCGCAACTCAAGCGCGTCGAGCAGGTGGGGGATCGCGCTCAACTCGCTGCCTTTGTTGGGCACTTCGCGCTGCGCCAGCACCAGCCCGACTTCGGTGGCGAAGGCGCTGACCATGTGGACCGGGTTGCGTTTGTCGGTGCCTCGAAGACTCTTGCCGTCGATGGCAACGTGTCGAAATGCCGGCAAGGTCTCGCCAACCCAGGCGCGGAAGGCGCCTTCGAAGGCTTTCGGGTCGAGCAGGCGAAACACCCGATTGAGCGTGTCATGAGACGGCAAGCCATTGTCCAGGCGGAGAAATCGGCGCAGCCAGGCCTCCTTGTGGCGCGCCCATTCGGCGATGTCCACGAAGGTCTCCACCTCGGAGAACATCGCGCAGGTGACGATCACCAGCATCTCGGTCAGGTCGTGCGCCACGCGCCCCCGGCGTGGGTCTTCGATCACGGCAAAATGTTCCACCAGCGTCTTTCCCATCGGTCGTCCAAAAGACGAGAGTGGACGGGATTTTTGCGCTGTGCACAAGTGTTTTGTTGCCGGTCAGGCCGCCGTGCCCAACACTATCGCCACCGGGCGGGCGGATGACTATGCTAAATAGGTGCGATCGCCCTGGTTACTGGGAAGCCCGGTTTCAACCAGTTTGAGCTAGAGGTGACGCGCGAATTTCGTGTCGACCGGATGCGACTGAGCGGTGATGGAAAATCGGAGTGGCGGATCGAGCATTTACCCGGAAGCCCGATCGGGGAACAGCCGTACGATCTGAATGCGAGCGCACAGGCAGACAAACCCATCATCCAGGCGCGATTTTTGCCGAAGGGGATCGCGAGCGAGAAGGACCTCCAGGAGTCGGCGCGACGGGGCGTCTTGAAGTCGCTGGCATTTCCTAGCATCCAGATCGCTGATAGCTATGCATATGCCAACTTCGGACAGTTTGTCTCAGGGCAGGATCGATTAGCACAGGAACGATGGCGGAATTGCCCTACACCAAAGGGCTTTCGTCTGGAGATCGCGTCACAGCCTGATACTGATGCCATCTGCGGTCGATCGAACAACGTCGTGCTGGTGTTTTCAACACGGCCATCCGGCGAGCTGTATTGCGAGAACTGTCAGGAAGTCGGTATTCCGGCGCATTGGACGTCCAGCCGTTCGAACACGATTGCCGCTTGTCTTCAGGCCGAATCACGACTGAGAGATGATTCAGCCGCCGCCAAGCAACTCTTTGTGCAATGGCAGGCCCTTTGGAAGAAAGACGGGGCTCTCATTCTCAGCAAAGAGGCCAAGAATGCGCCTCATGCGGTCGACGTACTAGCCGCAATGATTGCGCCAAAATCGCGTGCAATGGGGTTTATTGGCGCGGCTGTGCTCGATCCAGAGCAACTATTGGCGACTGCAGAAGCCGTCGATGCGTTGAGCGCTCAACAGCTGGTGCGGGAGCTGGACGCGTCGTTGTCAACTGCAACACTGGTAGAACACGGAGGCATTTACCCAGAGCCGGCCCCTGAGAGGGCGCGATTGTGTGCCGAAGTGTGGTATGTGCGCGTGCCTGCTTTCGATGCGAACGTCGGAAGATCTGGGCCGCCGACCAGCATGACGGGCTATCGCGTGCCCAAAGAAGGGGATTTTGTTCGTGGCGCTTATCCGTTCATCTTGATGGCGCGCGACAAGACCGGGCGCATGCGACTGGCCGGAGTATCAAAGGAATTCATCGATTTGGCCGCGCAGTCGGCGCTCGCGCGCCTGCAGGGAAGTGCATCCAGCACCGCATCTCAATGAAAGGAACCCTTAGTGCATGTTCACCGCGCGGGTAGATCCAAGATGTTCGGCGCGCACACCCTGGGGATCACCGACCACAACGGTACCCTCGCCGATTAGTGGTAAGCGTCCGGAAAACCCAACTGGACGCAACCCTCACCGACCCTGAAGAGCGGCCGAGGCCTGGGCCTGAATCGCCACGGGTTCGGTGGAGGCCATCTGGTCTGGGGCCACGGATTCGACCTTGTCTTGGCGGTATGATTTTAGTGCATGACAAATAGCTATTCATCCGTGCTCGATGCCGAACAGGTTCACGTCAGCTTCGGCCGTATCGAATGGGCGCTGCAGGCGCTGATTGTGCTGAGCCTGGCGGCTTTTGCACTGGAGACCTTGCCAGACCTGTCGCCCTTGCAGTTGCTGGCGCTACAAGGCTTTGAAGTGTTTGCGACCGTGGTGTTCACGGTCGAGTATGTGGCGCGCGTCTGGCTGACACGGCCGTGGCGGCGTTATGTGTTCAGCTTCTACGGCCTGATCGACATCCTGGCAATTGTGCCGTTCTATCTGTCGCTGGGTGTCGGGAGCGAATCGCTGCGGTCACTTCGCCTGTTGCGACTGTTCCGAATTTTCAAGCTGGCGCGCTACAACGTGGCGATGTTGCGTTTCTATCGTGCCTTGGTGATCGCGCGCGAGGAACTGGTGCTGTTCGGGGTAATGGCGCTGATTCTGCTGTATCTGGCAGGCGTCGGGGTATATCAGTTTGAACACGCTGCGCAGCCCGAGGCATTCCGCTCGGTGTTCGATGGCTTGTGGTGGGCGCTGTGCACGCTGACCACGGTGGGATATGGCGATGTGTACCCGGTCACGGCGGGTGGCAAGCTGTTCACCTTCGGGATTCTGGTGGTCGGCCTGGGGGTGATCGCGGTGCCCGTCGGGCTGGTGGCGTCGGCATTGACGCTGGCGCGCGAGGAGATCGAACGCGCAGCGCATGGCGCAACCGAAGATGCGTCCACCGCCCGTGCTGTGAAAGAGCCTCGCTGAGCGGCCAAGGCGTGGCCAGAAAACAAAAAAGCCCGCATCTGCGGGCTGTCTTGCGAGTGGTGGGCGGTACTGGGATCGAACCAGTGACCCCTGCCGTGTGAAGGCAGTGCTCTACCGCTGAGCTAACCGCCCACTCGAGAAGAGCGCGCATTTTAGGCGGCGTTTCGGCGGACGTCAACTCGTCTGTGAGGTTTGTGATTTGGCGTAGAATACGCGCTCGATTTTTTTCTGCGCTGATCTGCCCATGGCCTCCTCAGTTCGTACCCGTTTTGCACCGAGCCCGACCGGTTTTCTTCACATAGGCGGTGCGCGTACTGCCTTGTTTTCGTGGGCGTTTGCCCGGCATCACGGCGGCCAGTTCGTGCTGCG
Source organism: Rhodocyclaceae bacterium (assembly GCA_041396265.1). Classification (GTDB taxonomy): domain Bacteria; phylum Pseudomonadota; class Gammaproteobacteria; order Burkholderiales; family Rhodocyclaceae; genus Nitrogeniibacter. The sequence goes on along the minus strand of JAWKYX010000030.1, from coordinate 39,114 downwards.
CATCGAGGACACGGACCTGGAGCGTTCGACGCCCGAGGCGGTTCAGGCAATTCTCGATGGCATGCAATGGCTGGCGCTGGACTGGGATGAGGGGCCGTTCTACCAGATGCAGCGCATGGACCGCTACCGCGAGGTGGTGGCCGAGTTGCTGGACAAGGGCCTGGCGTATAAGTGCTATGCCAGCCCGGCGGAGCTGGACGAGATGCGCGAGGCACAGCGTGCCCGCGGCGAGAAGCCGCGCTACGACGGCCGCTGGCGCCCGGCGCCGGGCAAGACCCTGCCGACGCCACCGGCGGGCGTCGATCCGGTGATCCGCTTCTGCAACCCGACCGAGGGCACGGTGGCCTGGGACGACCTGGTCAAGGGCCGGATCGAGATCGCCAACGCGGAGATGGATGACCTGATCATCGCGCGCCCGGACGGCACGCCGACCTACAACTTCTGCGTGGTGGTGGACGACTGGGACATGAAGATCACCCATGTCATTCGCGGTGACGACCATGTGAACAATACCCCGCGGCAGATCAACATCCTGCGCGCGCTGGGCGCCGAGGTGCCGCAGTATGCGCACCTGTCGATGATCCTGGGCGACGACGGCCAGAAGCTCTCCAAGCGCCACGGCGCGGTGAGCGTGATGCAGTACCACGAGGATGGCTACCTGACCGAAGCGGTCATCAACTATCTGGCCCGGCTGGGCTGGAGCCACGGCAACGACGAGGTGTTCTCGCGCGAGCAACTGGTCGAGTGGTTCGATCTGGACCACATCACGCCGTCGGCCGCGCAGTTCAATACCGAAAAGCTCAACTGGCTCAACGCGCATTACATCAAGGCTACCGACGACAAGGTGCTGGCCGCTGACACGGCCAGCCGCCTGGCGCGTCGCCAGGTCAATCCGGAGAACGGCCCTGCGCTCGATACCCTGGTGGCGCTGTACAAGGAGCGGGTGTCGACGCTGAACGAACTGGCCGATGCGGTCGAGGCGTTCTACATCGACGTGCGCCCGTCCGACGAATTGCTGACGCAGCACCTGAGCGATGCGGCACGCGCGGCGCTGGCTGAGCTTGCCGGCGCGTTCGAGCAGTGCGAGTGGCAGCGCGAGGCGATCAGTGCCGCGATCAAGGCGACGATGAAAGCACACGGGCTGAAGATGCCGCAGGTGGCGATTCCGCTGCGCGTGCTGCTGGTCGGCCAGCCGCAGACGCCGGCGATCGACGCGGTGGTCGAGGCGATGGGGCGAGACACGGTGCTGGCGCGGATGCGGCGCTACCTGTAAGCGCGCGATGACACCACCCCGCCACGGCGGGGTTTTTTATTGCTCGGACTGGTTCGGACCGGGGACGTCGTCGACTTCGATCCAGTAGTGCTGCTTGTGCCCCAGCGCCTCGAAGCGCGCCCGTTCGCTGTCGGCCTGAGCCTGGGTGAGGCGGCGCGCCATGACGAAGCGGTTGCCGTTGTCGTCGAGCCGGCAGAGGCGCCAGGCAGCGCATTGCTGGCTGCGCGCGATCGCTGTCGGCACGGCGTCGCCGACATGAAAGTCTGCGCGGTGCGCCAGCGTGTTGAGATGCGACAGCCGGCCGCTGTGCCATGTATCAAGGCCGTCGCCGATGCGCGCCGTGTCGTGGCCAACCGTTGCGGCGATGATCCCGGCTGTCTCAAGTTGCGCCAAGGCAGTGATGCCGGCGCCGTGTTTGCCGACGCCGGCGTCGTTGAAGATGACGATTCGCGGCAGAACGGCCAGCGCGTACCCGGCTGCGCTCTGCCCGCCATGCGAGCCGCAGACGATGATCTGGCCGCGGTCTTCAGGGCACAGCTCGGCAATCGAATCGAGCACCAGGACCTGGTAGGCGGTTTGGTCGATAGGTGTGCGCATGCCACCGATTGTGGCCGATTCCGGCCTGCGCGTCTGCGTTCAGAAGTCCACACTGCCCGAACTGGCCAGGCGGCCGCCTTCGACGCGCACCGTGTCGCCCGGTCGCCAGGACGGCGGCTGGTCCTGATCGATGGTGCGGATGCTGCCGTCGTTCATCCGCACGGTGATGCGGTAACGGGTGGTCGGGGTCATGTTGCGCTCGACGTTGTGGCCTGCCACACCACCGATCACGGCGCCGGCAATGGTGGCCAGATCCTTGCCGCTGCCCTTGCCGACCTGGTTGCCCAGCAAACCGCCCACCACACCGCCGGCAATGGCGCCGACGCCGCTGCCCTTGCCACGGCGATCGAGTGTTTCGACCTGCGTGACCACGCCGCAATCCGGGCAGTAGCGCGCGACCGGCTGGACCGCCGGGGCCGGCTGCGGGCGCGGGGCCTGCACAACGATCGGCGCTGGGGCCGGTGCCGCGGCAGGTTTGGGGCTGGCCGCCGCGGGTGCCACGGGGGCGGGGGTGGCGTCCTGGCTGCGATTGGCTGCCGGCGCTGCGGGCACGATTGCCGTCGACGCCGGGGCGACATCGGCGGGGGTGAGCACCGCAACCGGCGCAGGCTCGCTGGCCGGTTGATCGGTCGTCGCCGGCGACGCCAGCAACTCGGGTTTGATCGCCGCGTCGGAGCCGGGGAGCCAGCCCATGAAGGCCGCCGTGCCGGTCACGCAGAAGGCGATGACGGCGGCAGCCGTCAGCCATTGAACGGGGTGAAGTGATTTATGCATGAACGGGATCCCGCGGTTGAAAGTCATGCGCATTTAACGCGAGGCCCGCCGCGGGCGAGGACCGCCGAAAGAAAGCCTTACAAAAGGCAGATTCAGCCGTCGCTGGAGAAGCGTTCGCGCCGCGCGCGACGGAGCACGAAGCGGCCGGGGTCGATGGCATCGACCAGGTCACGCTCGAGCGGCAGCGGATCGCCGTCGAGCTGGCTGGCCAGGGTTTCGGCGACGATGGCCGACCACACCAGGCCGCGCGCGCCAAAACCGGAGATGGCGTACAGGCCGGGCTCGCGGGCTACCTGATCCAGCGTGGCGTCCGGCGGATAGGTGCCTGGGGCAGCGATGGCGCCGACCATCGGCAGGCGGTCCGGCGAGGCGGGGCGGAAGCCCACGCGGCCGGCCATGGGCAGCTCGTCCAGCGCCTGGCTGAAACCGGGCAGGATGAAATCGAGCTTGGCGAGGTTGTCGGCGTGTTCGCTCTCGCGCAGCGCGGGGTCGTCGTCATCGACCAGGAAGGTGGCGCCGGCGCAGCGTACGCCGTCGATGGCCGGGCTCACATAGCCGAGGCGGCACACCACGATGTCGGGGGCGCTACCCTCGGCCGCGGGCAAGTGACTGACCTGGCCGCGGGCCGCACGCACCGGGAGCGTTTGGGCGGGCGCAAGGCGTCGGATGTCGGCCCCGTTGGCGAGGATGACGCAGGCGCTTTCGGCAATGATGTCGCCATGTTGATCGCGCAGCTGCCAGAGGCCGTCGACACGATCCAGCCCGCCAACCGATACGCCGTAGTGCACGCTCAGGCCGTCGCCGGCGGCGGCGATGTTGGCTGCGCAGAGGCTGGGCGGCTGGACCCAGCCGCTGCCGGGGAACCACCAGCCGCCCACCGCCAGCGGCCAGCGGGCCAGCGCGCTGGCTTCTGCCTGATCGACCTGACGGAGGAAGTCGGCCGGTGGCTGCTGGCTGTCGACCACCTCGCGCTGGCGGGCTTCGTGCTGCGGATCGCGCGCCAGGTGCAGTACGCCAGTGGGCGCCCAGCGCACGGCATGGCCAGCTGCGCCAAGGGCGTTCAGATGGCGGATGCCGGCCAGCGTGCCGGCGCGGGTGAGGCGGGCGAGGCGGTTGTCGTCGAGGCTGGGCAGGGGGCGCAAGACGCCGGCCAGGTTGCCCGAGGCGCCCTGGCCGGGGCCGGCGGCTGCGTCGAGCAACAGGACCTGCCAGCCGCGCTTGACCAGGCGATGGGCCAGCGAGGTGCCGGCGAGCCCGGCGCCGACAATGATGGCTTCACGCCCGTGCGGGCTGCGGATCTTTTCGGGCGCGCCGGCGATGTGGCCGCGCAGCATCTCGCTCTTGCCGGTAAAGCCACGGACCTTGTCGATGCGGAAGCGGGCGTACTCCAGGTGCTGGCGCACTTCGCGGGAGACCGACCAGGTGGCCAGCGTGGCGACCGGTGCGGCCAGTGCAGCGAGCTGGTGGCACACTCGGGCCGACCACAAGTCCGGGTTGCGGGCGGGGGAGAACCCGTCGAGATAGAACGCGTCCACCCGGGCGTCGACCTTGGCGAGAGCTTCACTCGCGTCGCCAAACACCAGCGTCAATGCCACGCGGCCGTCTTCGAGCCACAGGCGATGGTGGCCGGGCGTCAGCGTGGGCCATTGCTCGCACAGGCGGGCCGACAGTGTCGCCAGTTCGGGCCAGCGGCGGTGTGCCACGGCCAGATCGCGGGCGCTGAACGGGTGCTTCTCGATCGAGATGAAATGCAGCCGGTCGCAGCGTTTCGGGTCCTCGCGCCAGGCGGCCCAGGTGGCGAGAAAGTTCAGCCCGAGTCCGAAGCCGGTTTCCAGAATGACGAAGCGCGACTTGCGCTGCCAGCGGTGCGGGAGCTGGTTGCCTTCGAGGAAGACATGGCGGCTCTGGCCCAACGCGCCGTGCTGGGTGTGATAGACATCGCCAAAGCGCGCCGAGTACGGGGTGCCATCCGCCGTGGTGTCCAGCTGCGCGGGCTCGATCCGCTCGTACATCAGTGAACCGTTGGCGGAATGTCGGTTGGCGCGGGCGTGACGGCCTCCGGCAAGGGAAGATCGTCGAGGTGCAGATCCCAGTCGGCTTTGGCAACGGTGCCGCGGATCATCGCGCACAGGGCCTGCATCAAGGCCTTGTCGCAATCGAAGCTGACCTGTCGTGCGCGCGTCTCGCCGAGCATGATCCGGCACAGCGGGCCCTCGAGTGGCTCGAGCCGGCTTTCGGTGGCCAGCAGTGGCTCGGTGCCCAGCGGATGGGCAAGATCGGTCTCATCGAAGGGCGCTTTGAACGTGCCCGACGCGTCCGCCTCAGCCGTCCGGGTGCCCGGCACCTTGCGGGAGAGGTGGCTGTTGAGCATGCGCTGCAGGCCCGGCCACAGCGCCTTGAGCAGGCGCCGGGTGAGCAGCACGCCGATCTCTTCGCGCTGGGCGGTGGCGATGCGCAGGAGCAGGCGATCGGCCCGCGCATCGTAGGCCACCTGGAGTTGCTGGATCTGCATCGTGCGCCGGCTTACTCCGGACGCATCTGCGGGAACAGGATCACGTCGCGGATGGCGGGGCTGTCGGTCAGCAGCATGACCAGGCGGTCGATGCCGATGCCGCAGCCGCCGGTGGGGGGCAGGCCGAACTCGAGCGCGCGGATGTAGTCGGCGTCGTAGAACATGGCCTCGTCGTCGCCGGCTTCCTTGGCTTCGACCTGGGCGCGGAAGCGCGCGGCCTGGTCTTCCGGATCGTTCAGCTCGGAGAAGCCGTTGGCGATCTCGCGGCCGACGATGAACAGCTCGAAGCGCTCGGTGATTTCCGGATTGGTGTCCGAGGCACGCGCCAGCGGGCTGACTTCGACCGGGTAGTCGATGATGAAGGTCGGCTCCCACAGCTCGGCTTCGGCGCAGGCCTCGAATAGTTGCAGTTGCAGGCTGCCCAGGCCACCGGGCTTGACGCTCTCGCCGAAGGCGTTGATCTTGGCCTTGAGCCACTCGGCGTCGGCCAGTTGCTCGAGCGTGAAGCCCGGGTGGTACTTGCGGATCGCCTCGACGATGGTCAGCCGGTGGAAGGGCTTGGACAGGTCGAGTTCGCGGCCCTGGTACTGGAACACCTCGGTACCCAGCGCCTCGCGCGCGGCTTGGCGGATGAGGCCTTCGGTGAAGTTCATCAGGCTCTGGTAGTTCGCGTAGGCCTCGTAGAACTCCATCATGGTGAATTCGGGGTTGTGGCGCGGGCTGAGGCCTTCGTTGCGGAAGTTGCGGTTGACCTCGAACACCTTCTCGAAGCCGCCCACCACCAGGCGCTTGAGGTAGAGCTCCGGCGCGATGCGCAGGAACAGCTCCATGTCGAGCGCGTTGTGGTGGGTGGTGAAGGGCTTGGCCGAGGCGCCGCCGGGGATGGGGTGCATCATCGGCGTTTCGACCTCGAGGAAGCCGTGGCTCATCATGTAGTTGCGGATCGACTGCACCATGCGGCTGCGCGCCACGAAGGTGAAGCGCGACTGCTCGTTCATGATCAGGTCGAGGTAGCGCTGGCGGTACTTGGTTTCCTGGTCGGTCAGGCCGTGGAACTTCTCCGGCAGCGGGCGCAGGTTCTTCGACAGCAGGCGGATCTCGGTGCAGTTGACCGTCAGCTCGCCGGTCTTGGTCTTGAACAGCGTGCCGACCGCGCCGACGATGTCGCCGATGTCCCAGTGCTTGAAGTCGGCGTGCACGTCTTCGCCCACGCCCTGGTTGCTCACATACAGCTGAATACGGCCCGACAGGTCCTGGATGGTGGCGAAGCTGGCCTTGCCCATGACGCGCTTGAGCATCACGCGGCCGGCCACGCGCACCTCGACCGGCGTCTCTTCGAGCGCCTCGCGGGTCTTCTCGCCGTAGGCTTCGTCCAGCTTGCCGGCGGTGTTCTCGCGCGAGAAATCGTTGGGGTAGGCACGCCCGCTCTCGCGCCATGCCCGGAGCTTTTCGCGGCGTTCGGCGATGAGGTGGTTTTCGTCGACGGAAGGCGTGGAGTTCTGTTCTGACATGAGTGGCTCGTTTGAAATGATGGCAAGTCCGGCACGCGCACGAATGCCGCGGGCGACCGAAAAGCGCAATTTTCGCATAACCGTGGCGAGAAGTCGCTCGCGAACCGGCCCGGACCACCATGTCCGGCGCGGTTTTCCACCAATAAGCGGAAGTGCCGGCCTTAAACATGCCGATCCCATGCCGTTACACGCTGTATCAGTGGAAAGTGAACATGCGAACACGTACTGGCGACACCCTGCTGGCCTTGCTCAAGGCTGCGCAACACCTGGCCTCGCTTCATGCGCGAGATGCGTTGTTGCGCGCGTTCTGCGTCGGGGCCCAGCGCGCGTTGCATGCCAAGCGTTGCGATTTGTACGTGCTTGGCGCCGGGCTCGGCCGACGGCGCGCCGTCCGTATCGGCTGGAGCCACGGCGAGGGCGCCGGCGGCGACTGGGATGATGCGGTCGACGACAAGGCGATCACGCCCGATGATCCGCTGCTTGCGCAGGTGATCGAAGCACCCGCCGGCTGGCTGCGCAAGCGGGAGGCGGAGGGCTGGCGGCTGGTGTTTCAGGTGCGCCATGGCGGGCGCGTCAAGTGGGTCCTCGACGTCCATTCACCGACGGCGGTCGCGGCGGTAACTGCCGACGGCGTGCGTGCCTACATCCATTGCTTCGAGCGGCTGATGGCCCACTGGGACTACGCCAACCTCGACACCCTGACCGGCCTGCTCAATCGCAAGACCTTCGACGAGCAGTTCGACCAGCTGATCGCCGTCGCCGAGCGGGCCCGTCGGCAGGACGGCGAGCGGCGCGAGGAGAAGGATCCGCCCAGCCCGGCCTGGCTGGGCATTGTCGACATCGACCACTTCAAGAACATCAACGACACCTGGGGCCACCTGTTCGGCGACGAGGTGTTGATTCGCCTGGCGGACTGCATGCGCGGTGCGTTCCGGGGCTCCGACAAGCTCTTCCGCTTCGGCGGCGAGGAGTTTGTGGTGATGCTGCGCAATGTGCCGGCGGACACCGTGGCGAGCATTTTCGAGCGTTTCCGGGCGCTGGTCGAAACCCATGATTTCCCGCAGGTCGGTACCGTGACCTGCTCGATCGGCTTTGCGCAGGTCGATGACCGGCTACCGCCCGCCGAGCTGCTCGGCCGGGCCGACTCGGCGCTCTATTACGGCAAGGAACACGGCCGCAACTGCACTTGGGCCTATGAAGATCTGGTGGCCGCTGGCGAGCTGGTGACCACCACGGCCACCAGCAGCGCCCAGCAGGACGCCGACCAGTACTTCTGAGCCGCGACGACGCGCGGCGATCAATCCCGCTGGCGCTGCAGCACGCCGATCGGCGGTGCCCATTCGTCCGCCGGCGGTTTCTTGCGCGTGACCAGTGTGAGCTGCGCCGGTGCGAACACGTTGGCGTTGTGCGTGACCGGCGTGGTGATCAGGTATTGCGCCCGCGTCGCGCGCAGGAAGGCGCCGACCCGGTCGATGTTGGCTACGTCCAGGTGGGCGAAGGGCTCGTCGATGAAGACGAAGCCGCCCGGGCGGGTCTCGTCCATCAGCAGCGCGATCAGCAGGATCAGCGATTTCATCACCTGCTGGCCACCCGAGGCCTCGCCGTCGTTGAGGCCGACCGCGCCCTTGCGGTCGAAGTCGAAGCGCACCTCCAGCCCCGAGCGGTTGAGCGCCGCATCGTCGTTGTCCAGATGCGGCACCGGGCAGTCCACCTCCACATGCGCCAGTTCGCCCAGCGCCTTGAGGTTGCGGCTGTACTGGCGCACCGTGGCGCGCAGCTTGCCGATGTAGGCGGCGCGCGCCTCGTCGGTGTGGCGGCGGGCGGTGGCGCAGTAGCCCTGGCGCGTGGCGTAGTCGCGCTCGCGGCGGCCGAGTTCGTCGAGCAGGCGGTCGCGCAGGGTGAGCACGGCGGCGTCCTGCACCCAGTCGCCGTGTTCGAGGCGCTGGCGCAAGCGCTCCGCTTCGGCCCGCGCGCTGCGCGCATCGCCATAGCGTTCGATGAGTGCCTCGTTGCCTTCGCCGCGGCGCCAGGCGGCCGGCATGCCGCGGCGCAGGCGGCGCAGGCGCTGCACGCGCTGGGCCTGGGACTGGCGGCGCGGGCGGTCTTCGCTGTCGAGCAGGCCGAGGCGTTGCTCGTGCGTGGCCAGCTCGCGGCGGCGGCGGTCGAGTTCGATCTGGATGCCGTTGAGGCGCTCGCCGATGCCGTCGAGCGTGGCCTGCAATTCGGTGCGCTCGGCAATCGCCTCCGTGAGCGCCTTCCTGGCCACCGGCAGCTCGGCCTCGGCCTCGGCGAAAGCCTGGGCGCGGGCCGCCAGCTGAGGCGCGGCGCTCAGGCCGAGCAGCTGGCTGCGCAGGGTGGCGAGGCGGTCGCGCAGCCCGTCCATCTGCGGGCGCAGCGGACTCAGCGCCTTGTCGAGCTCGCGCACCTCGGCCGAGAGCGCATCGATGCGCGCCTGACGCGCCAGCTCCCCGAAGTGGAATTCGCGCGGGCGGCCCAGGTGGCGGGCGCCGCGGCGCTCGCGGTGGTAGGCGTCGCGGGTGATCCATTCGGTGTCGCGCGGCAGCGCGCTGCCGGCGGCGGCATCCTCGACACGGGTGATGCGGTTCAGCAAATCGGCCAGCCAGCGCGGCACCGGGCCGGCAAAGCGCACCACCTCGGCCAGCGTGTCGCGCTGGGCGGGCGGGGCGTTTTCGCAGTCGGCGACGATGAAGTGGCGGAAGCGCTCGCGCTCGCCCAGCGCCCAGGCCTGGTGGCGGTCGGCGGCGCGTTCGAGCAGCAGCACATGGCGGTAGGGGCGCAGCACGGCTTCGATGGCGCCTTGCCAGGCGGCATCGGTGATCTCGATGGCCTCAGACAGCGCACGGTGGCCGATGCCGGCCTCGGCGAGCTGGGCGCGGAAGGCGCGCACCTCGGGGTCGGACGGCGGGCTGCTGCGCTCGTGGGCATGGGCGAGGGCGTCCTTGGCGGTTTCGAAGCGGGCGATCAGCTCGCGCTCCTGGGCGCGCAGGGCGGTCAGCTCGACTTCAACGGACTCGTGCTCGGCCTCGATGGCGGCGGCGTCCTGACCTTCTTCACGGGCCAGCAGCTCGCGCAGGGCATTGCGCTCGGTGAGCACACGTTCGAGATCGCGCACGCGGTCGTGGGCGGCGAGGTGGCGCTGTTCGACGGTGAGGAACTCGCTGCGGGCCTTGGCGCGGGCGGCTTCTTCTGTCGCGCGCTCGGCCTCGACCTGAGTTATGCGCTGGCGCGCAGCGACCAGACCCTGCTGGCGCTCACGGCGCTCGCCGTCCTGGGCGCGCAGCTGGCTGCGTTCGGCGCGGATGTCGCGGCGCAGCTCGAAGGCTTCGAGCCGCGGCACGATCTCGGCATCGAGCGCGGAGAGCTCGTCGGTGATCTGCTTCCATTCCAGGAAGCGGTCGGCTTCGAGCCGCTTGGCCTCGGCCTGGGCGCGCAGGCGGTCGAGGTCGATCGACAGGCTGTCGAGTTCGCGCTCGGCGTTTTGCTGCTCTTCGCGCGCGACATCGTAGTTGTCGAGCACTTCCTTGTCGCCGAAGACGTCGAACACCAGTTCGAGCAGCGCCTTGGGCGCGTATTCGCAGAGTTTGTCGGTGTCGCCTTGCTCCAATGCCAGCACCTTGGCGATGGCCGGCGTCAGGCCGCCGGCGGCGAGCCGGCTCTGGTAGTCGCGCAGGCCGATCCAGTCGTTGCCGGTGTCGAGCGCCTCGATCTCGACGTCGCCGTCGATGATGGCGTAATCGCGTGTCCATTCGCCCCCGGCGCGGCGGATGCGACAGGCCAGGGTGACGGTGTCGGCCAGGCAGGGGAAGAACGGCCGGCGGCCGGTGGCGCCGGGCAGGTTGGCGACGGTGGCGCGGATCCAGGCATGGCTGCGGTTGGCGCGGCGCACATAGCGGCGGAAGTCGCGCTTGCCCGAGCAGCGCAGCGCGAAGAGCGTGCGCAGGGCGTCGAGCAGGGTGGTCTTGCCCGAGCCGTTGGGGCCGACGATGGTGATGATCTGGGCGTCCAGCGGCAGCGTGAAGCGGCGCCAGAAGTCCCAGTGGACCAGTTCGATCTGTTTGATATGGAACATCGTTTTCGGCGTTGGTCAGCGAAGGCTGCGGCTGCAGCCGCCCTCGCGCATGCGTTGTTGGTAGCGGTGCTTGCTCTCGGTGAGGCGTTGAATGCGACTGCGGTTGCCTTCGCGGGCGATGCTGGCATCGAGCTTGGCAATGGCGCTTTGATAGCGCGCGCAATTCCGATCGGTCTGCGCTGGGCGCGGGCGATAGCTGCGGGTGTCGTCGCCGCCGGCACGTGCGCCGCTCAGTGCATGGGCTTGCGCGGTGGCGAGGGCAACGAGTGCGACGAGACAGCTTTGGAAAAATCGTGTCATCAAAAGACCTCGGAATCGGGTTCGGGCATGTCGCCGTCGAATTCGTCTTCGTCGTCCGCGCCAGCCAGCGCGAAGGCGTCGGTGGCAGGCGGTGGGTGGCCGGCCTCGGTGAGCACGCCAGCGAGCGTGCCGTGGATGATGCGGTCGGCCATCAGGCGGTAGTCGAGCGCGACGTCGAGCAGCGGGCCTTCGAGCAGCATGCCGTTGCGCCGTTCGATGAAACCGAGGCGGGCGAGGCGGCCGAGCATGAAGTTGCGCACCTTGGTCTTGCCGCCCAGGCGCGGGCCGAAGTCGGCAATCAGCGAGGCTTCGGAGACGCCGGCCGACACTTCGGCGCCGTGGGCGACAGGTTGCTCGGCGGCGAACAGTTCTTCCTGGCCTTCGTTGGCGAGGTTCTGGCGGGTGACCTGGCGTTCGCGCTTGGGCAGGATGATCAGCGCCCACAGCACCACCAGCAGGGCGATCTCGTCGCGCGTCAGGCCCATGTTGCTGGCTTGGTATTCGCGGCCGCTGCCGAAGGTGGGTTCGAGTGCGTCGGGCGTCAGGCCGACGGCCACATGCGCGGCGTAGGGGTTGTCGAGCAGGCGCAGGCCGACGCTGGCCAGACGCTGGTCGATCTCGTGGCGGAAGGTTTCGTCGATGAGCGCGCGGCGCACCATCGGGTCCTTGCGCGGCAGCCAGCGCTGGGCGATGAGGCGCGCGGTGAGGGCGCGGATGTCGTGTTCCATGGGCGCGTCAGTCCGTGGTATGGGGGCTCAGGCGGCGGATGCTGCCGGCGCTGATGCGGGCGATGTCGTCATGGCCGACCTCGACCAGCGTGGGTTCGAAGTCCACCTTGAGCGGCAGGCGCATGAAGGCGCCGATGGGGCCGTCGGCGGGTGCGCTGTCCTGGCTGTCGGCGAGCAGGGCGAGCAGCGACAGGCGGTAGGCGGCGTGGCCGAAGCCGCCACCGGCGACCATGGCGTGCAAGGTGGCGGGCTCGGTATCGATGGCGTCGAGCCGCTCGGCGAAATGGGTGAGCAGGCGCAGGTCTTCTTCTTCGGGCGCGAGCGCCGTGGGGGCGTCGTCGGCGGCCGGCAGGGGGGTGTCGTCGGCCTCGCCGCGCAGCAGGTCGCACAGGGCGGTCTCGGCGCGGTCGAGCAGTTCGTGACCGCCGGCGAGCAGCGGGATGTGCGGGGTGTCGGTGATGGCGTCGAGCGGCCATCGCGGCCAGGGCGTCCATGCCCTGCTGGCCCAGCCAGGCGGCGACATCGCTTGAGGAGATGCCGGAGCTGCCGAGGGTGACGCGCTGGGTCTCGATCTTGTTGAGCGCGCGCTGGAAGGCCGCGTCGACACGTGCCAGGCGGGACTGCGCCAGCCCGATGCGCTGCGCGATGCGGGCGACGTCGAAGGGCGCTTCGGGGTCAGCCAGCAAGGTGCGCAGGATGTCGGTGCCGCGGTCCAGCCATTTGCCGTTGGCCGACAGGCGGCGGCGCGACTCGACGATGCGGAACTCGGAGCCCGAGGCAATCGCCTCTTCGAAGTGCAGCGTGAGGTCGTTGAGCTTGGAGAGCAGATGCCCCAGCGCTTCGGCGGTGATGCTGTCAGTGGCCTGCAGGCCGGCGAGCTGGGCGGTGAGAAAGCCAAGCTCGGCGTCTTCGGACTCGCCGAAGCGCAGCAACATGCCCAGCGCCGCGACCGCATTGCGACCGGCGTCCGACAGGTGATAGAGCCCATCGTCGGCGTAGCTGATCAGGCCCGATTCGCGCAGGCGCTTGAGCGTGGTTTCGAGCTTGACCGGGTCGAGGAAGGCGAAGCGGCGGCGCAGGGCGTCGGGCGACCAGCGCGGGTGCTCGACGTCGTGGCCGACCTCGCGCAGGACGAGCAGGCGCAGCAACACCTCCGCCTCGCTGCCGCGAAACAGGGAGATGAAGGTGTCGATGACCGGCTGCGCCGCGGCGAGTGCCGACAGTTCGGGCACATCGTCCACGGCGTAACCGGGCGCGAGGTAGTCAGCGAGGTCCTGATCCGTCATGCGCGATACGTGCAGCGCCTCAGACGGCTTGCTTGAGGCTGGCCTCGATGAAGTCGTCGAGGTCGCCATCGAGCACGGCCTGGGTGTTGCCGACTTCGTAGTTGGTGCGCAGATCCTTGATGCGCGACTGGTCGAGCACATAGGAGCGGATCTGGTGGCCCCAGCCGATGTCGCTCTTGGCGTCCTCGAGCGCCTGCGCCTCGCTCTGGCGCTTGCGCAACTCGAGCTCGTAGAGCTTGGCCTTGAGCATCTTCCAGGCTTCGTCCTTGTTGCGGTGCTGCGAGCGGTCGTTCTGGCATTGCACGACGATGCCGGTCGGGTTGTGCGTCAGGCGCACCGCCGAGTCGGTCTTGTTGATGTGCTGGCCGCCCGCACCCGAGGCGCGGTAGGTGTCGGTACGCACATCGGCCGGGTTGATCTCGATCTCGATGGAGTCGTCGATTTCGGGGTAGATCGACACCGAGCAGAAGCTGGTGTGGCGGCGTGCGTTGGAGTCGAAGGGCGACTTGCGTACCAGGCGGTGGATGCCGGTCTCGGTGCGCAGGAAGCCGTAGGCGTACTCGCCCGAGACCTTGATGGTCGCGCTCTTGATGCCGGCCACTTCGCCTTCGGACTCTTCGAGCAGCTCGGTCTCGAAGCCTTTGCGTTCGCAGTAGCGCAGGTACATGCGCTCGAGCATGCCGGCCCAGTCCTGCGCCTCGGTACCGCCGGCACCGGCCTGGATGTCGATGAAGCAGGCGTTCTCGTCCATGGGGCCGGAGAACATGCGGCGGAACTCAAGCCCGCCAACGATGGCCTCGAGCGCCTTGGCGTCGGTCTCGATGGCTTCGAGCGTGTCGTCGTCGCCCTCGGCTTCGGCCATCTCGAACAGGTCGAGCAGGTCGCCCGACTGTTGCGCCACATGCTGCAGCGTGACCACCACGCCTTCGAGCAGTTTCTTTTCCTTGCCCAGGGCCTGACCGCGCGCGGCGTCGTTCCAGACGTCGGGGTCTTCGAGGGCGATGTTGACTTCTTCTAGCTTTGAGGCTTTTTCATCGTAGTCAAAGATACCTCCGAAGTTCTTCCCCGCGGCGCTTCAGGTCCGCAAGAGCTTCGGCGATGTCGTTGATGCGTTCTGCGTCCATGGCAGGGGTCTCCGGCTGTTCAATGCAAACCGCGCATTATACAGTCAGCGCCATCCGGATCGGCAGCTTACTGGCCCAGGCTGGCGTAGGCGATCGACTTGCCCTCGCGGCTGGTGATGGTGGCCAGCGCACGATAGGCCTTGGCCTGCACGACATCGGGCAGTCGAACGAAATGGGCGAGACTGGCCAGTTCGTCGCCATGCATGAAGGCCCAGGTGAAAAAGCGCAGGGTGGCTACACCGGCCCGCTCGTCCATCACCTTGGGCAGCAGCACGAAGGTGCCCATGGTAATCGGCCAACTGGTGCTGCCCGGCTGGTCGGTGAGGGTCTGTGAAAAGTCGCCCTGGCTGTGCCAGGCGCTGGCGTTGAGCGCGGCGCGGAAGCTGTCGATAGCGGGCGCCACGAACTGTCCTGCGCGATTCTTCAGCGTCACCGTCCGCAGCCCGCCATTGAGGACATAAGTGAAGTCCACATAACCGATGGCACCCGGCGTGGACGTCACTGTGCCGACCACGCCGCCGCTGCCCTTGGCCGGCAGCACCTTGCCCGGCCAGGCGATCAGCGTGTTGGCGCCGAAGCGGTGCTGCCATTCCGGACTGACCTTGGCCAGATAATCGGTGAAGTTGTAGGTGGTGCCCGAGCCGTCGCTGCGCGTGACGACGCGGATCGGCGCGGCGGGCAAGGTGCCGTCGGGGTTGAGGCGGCGGATGGCCGGATCGTTCCAGTGCGTGATCCGGCCCATGAAGATGTCGGCCAGGGTCGGGCCGTCGAGGCGCAGCGTGCGGGCGAGCTCTGGCAGGTTGATGATGGGGGCGACGCCGCTGACCACCGTCGGGATCACCACCAGTCCGTCCTTTGCGAGCGATTCCGGCGAGGGCGCGAGGTCGGACGCGCCGAAGTTGACTTCCCGCGCCTGGATGGCCTTGAGGCCTTTTGAGGAGCCCACTGGCGCGTAGTCGATAACACTGCCGCCGCCTTTGGCAAAGGCCTCGGACCAGGCCTGGTAGACCAGCTTTGCCGCCGAGGAACCGGCACCGCGGACGGTGAGCGTTTCGGCGCGCAGTGAGGCGCTTGCGCTCAGCAACGCGGTGGCGAGACAGGCGACGGCAATGCGGAAGATCACGGGCATGAACTCATACGAAAGAGATAGGAAGTGCGTGATTCTCGTGACATCTTGTGACAACTGCGTGACGTCGCCACGCCGCCGCGGGTGATCAGCGCACCGCCACACCCTTGACCAGCGCCCAGACGTGCATTCCCGGGCACAACGTGAGCCGTCGTCGCGAGTGCTGGGTGATCCGAGCGAGCAGCACCGCGTTGCCGACTCGCAGGCGAACCAGGCAGTGCGCGGGATTCGGGTCGTCGCTGATGTCGATGAGCTCGGCGTGCAGCTGGTTGATGACGCTGCTGTCGGCGGGGGCGCTCATGGCGATGGCGACGTCACGAGCGGCGATGCGGATGCGCACGGCCGCACCGCTCGGGCGGTCGACCGTACTGACCAGCAACTGCCCCCCATCGAAACCGAGCCGGGTCAGCTGTTCGTCGGGCAAGTGTTCGGTCACGGTCGCATGAACCACCGCGCCGGCGTGGGCGCCATGGGCCAGCGGCAAGTCGCAGCGGGTGAGTATTTCGTTGGTTGGGCCATTGGCCACGATACGCCCGCCAGAGATCAGCAGCAGATGGTCGGCAAGCCGGGCCACTTCCTCGATCGAATGGCTGACATACACGACCGGGATGCCCAGGCGCTCGGGCAGCGGTTCGAGGGCGTCCAGAATGGCATCGCGACCGGCGGCATCGACAGCCGACAGCGGCTCGTCCATCAGCAGCAGGCGGGGTTGTGCCAGCAAGGCGCGGGCGATGGCTACGCGCTGGCGCTCACCGCCGGAGAGGTGGGCCGGCCGGCGATCGAGCAGGTGGCCGATGCCGAGCCAGTTGACGGCGTCGTCGAACGCGATGGCGCGCATCGGGACCCGCGCCCGCTTCAGCCCGAAGGCCAGATTGTCTCGGACGCTCAGATGCGCGAACAGGCTGGCTTCCTGGAAGACATAGGCCAGGGGACGGGCATGCGTTGGCAGCCACAGGCCGGCGGTGTCGTCCTGCCAGGGGGTGTCGCCGAGGCTGACTTGCCCGCGTCCGCCGGGCTCAAGGCCGGCGAGCATGCGCAGCAGCGTTGTCTTGCCCGAACCCGAGGCGCCAAACAGCGCGGTGACGCCGCTGCCCGGCACGGTGGCGGCGGCGCGCAGGTGGATCTGGGGCAGGTCGAGTGCGAGGTCGAAGCGGAGCGTCATCGGTGCACCTGACGGTCGTTGAGCAGATGCAGGGCGAGCAGGACGGCGAAGGAGAAGGCCAGCAGGCCGCCCGCCAGCCAGTGGGCCTGCGCGTATTCGAGCGCTTCGACATGGTCGTAGATCTGGATGGCGACCACACGGGTTTCGTTCGGGATATTGCCGCCGATCATCAGCACCACCCCGAATTCGCCCACCGTATGGGCGAATCCGAGCACGATGGCCGTCATGAAACCGGGTCGGGCCAGTGGCAGCAGCACCGAGAAGAATGCGTCGATTGGCCGCGCGCCAAGGGTGGCGGCCACCTCCAGCGGTCGCGGGCCGATGGCGATGAAGGCGTCGCGAATGGGCTGAACGACGAAGGGCAGGGAGTAGATCAACGATCCGACCACCAGGCCGGCGAAGCTGAAGGGGAGCGCGCCGAGTCCTGCCGCGGCGATCAGGCGGCCCAGCGGCCCCTCCGGCCCCATCGCCACCAGCAGGTAGAAGCCGAGCACGGTCGGGGGCAGAATCAGCGGCAGTGCCACCAGAGCATTGATGGCGCCCCGCCAGCGGGCACGCGAATGTGCCAGCCACCACGCCAGCGGGGTGCCGAGCAGGAGCAGCAGCACCGTGGTGGTGGTGGCGAGCTTGAGCGTGAGCCAGATGGCGTCCAGATCGGCCGGGCCGAGCGGGCTCAGCGTGCCAGTCATTCGAGGTCGTAGCCGTGCTGGCGGATGATCTGGCGGGCCGCGTCGGTCTTCAGGAAGGCCATGAACGCGGCGGCGGCGGGGTTGTCGGCGCCGTGCTTGAGCAGCACCGCACTTTGCCGGATGGGTGGGTGCATGTCGGGCGGCACCAGCCAGGCCGACCCACGCAGCACCGCGCCGTTCTGGCTCACTTGCGACCAGGCGACAAAACCAAGGGCGGCGTTGCCGGTGGCGACAAACTGAAAGGTCTGGGCGATGTTTTCGCCGTGCACGAGGCGTGGCGTGAGCGCGTCGGTCAGGCCGAGGTGCGCGATCACCGCGGCGGCAGCGGCGCCGTAGGGGGCAATTTTGGGGTTGGCGATGGCGACGCGGCCGGCGGAATCGGCGCGCAGGGTGTCCGGCGTGAGTGGGCGCCCCGGCGCGGCCTGCCACAGGGCGAGGCGGCCGACCGAATAGACATAACGGCTGCCGGGGACGATGCGATCCTCCGCCTCGAGCAGGGCCGGGCGCGCTTCGTCGGCCGAGAGGAAAACGTCGAAAGGCGCGCCGCGCTGGATCTGGGCGTAGAACTTGCCGGTCGAGCCGGTCGACATGCGCAGCTGGTGGCCCGTGGCGGCGGCAAAGACCGGGGTCAGGGCTTCGACGGGTTTGGCGAAGTTGGCGGCGACGGCAACGGTCAGCTCGCCGGCAACGGCGACTGGCATCATCGCGAGCAGCGCGACGGCGATCAGGGAGCGGCAGCGTCGTAGCATGGCGAGGGTCGCACCGTTATAGTTTGCCAACTATAACGCAAATCCGTGCGGCGTCGGTGCGATCCACATCAAATTGCCATTGCGGGGTGTTGCCGGGGGGCCACTCGGGGCGCTCAGGACGCGTGAATAAATCGACTGCGCGTGCCGATTGCCGCGTTGCTCACGCACTCACGTCTTGCTTATCGCGTTGATATGTCTCGTCGTTCGCTCGCGTCGTTGCCAAGTCCGGCCTGGCACTCGGCCCTGCTCGCGACGATTTCTTCACAAGGTCTCAGACCTTGTTGCGCATCAGCCGGCCTTTTTCTCGCTCCCACTCGCGGGCCTTTTCGGTCTCGCGTTTGTCATGCTGCTTCTTGCCCTTGGCCAGGCCGATCGATGCCTTGATCCGGCCTTTTGAGTAGTGCAGGTCCAGCGGCACCAGTGTGTAGCCGGCGCGTTCGACCTGGCCAATCAGGCGGTCGATCTGGTTGGCATGCAGCAGCAGTTTGCGGGTACGCACCGGCTCGGCATGGATGTGGGTCGATGCTGAGGTGAGCGGGGTGATGTGCATGCCGAGGATGAAGATTTCGCCATCTCGGATCAGCACGTAGGCTTCCTTGATGTTGGCGCGACCGGCGCGGATTGCCTTGACCTCCCAGCCCTCGAGCACGAGGCCGGCTTCGACCTTCTCCTCGATGAAGTAGTCGTGAAAGGCTTTGCGATTGTCGATGATGCTCATGACGTCCCGGTCGGCCACGGCGGCCCGCTTGCGGTAAAATCGAGCATTCTAGCAGTTCCCCACTCTTGCGCTCCCGACACATGGCCGCCGTCAAAAAAGTTGTTCTGATCGAATTCACCCCAGCCCAGATGTTCGCACTGGTCGACCAGGTCGAGGACTATCCGAAGTTCCTGCCCTGGTGTGGCGGGACGGAACTGATCGAACGCACCGACACGCTCACCGCGGCTACGCTGCACATCAACTACCACGGCATCAAGGCGCATTTTTCGACCGAGAACAGCAAGCTGCCGCCACGGGAGATGCATATCCGCCTGAAGGAGGGGCCGTTCGAGCATCTCGACGGCGGCTGGGTCTTCACCCCGCTGGGCGAGACGGCGTGCAAGGTCGAGTTCAGCCTCAACTACCAGTTTGCCAGCCGCCTGCTCGAGAAGGTGCTGGGGCCGGTCTTCAATCATATTGCCAACACTTTCGTCGACGCCTTCGTCAAGCGCGCCGGCGAGGTCTATCGGAGTGCCTGAGCGCATGGCAGAACAGATTTCCGTCGAAGTGGTTTATGCGCTGCGCGAGCGCCAGGACGTGGTGCCGGTCAAGGTGCCCGAAGGCGCCACGGCGCAGGATGCGATCGAGGCCTCGGGTCTGCTGGCGAAGCACCCCGAGATCGATCTGTCGGGCGCCAACAAGGTGGGCATCTACGCCAAGCTGGCGCCGCTGTCGACGGTGTTGCGAGAGCGCGATCGCGTCGAGATCTACCGCCCGTTGATTGCCGATCCGAAAGAGGTGCGCCGCAAGCGGGCCAAGGAAGGCAAGGTCATGAAGAAGGGCGGGGGTGATGACGCCGGGGGCGCGGAAGAGGGGCAGTGAGGGGGTAGTGAGCCGCCGAGTGAGCTGACTGTGCCGTGGCGCAGCCGGCCGCGCACTTTTGGCGGCGGAAGCGGCATGGCGTGCTGGCTGGATGGGTCAAGCCCATGAAAAAGGCCTCGTGTCGCGAGGCCTTCGTGTTATGGCGTGGCGCGGATCAGTTGCACACCTGATTCATGATGTCGCGGGTTCGGGCGATTTCTTCGGCCCGGCCGGCATCGTCGAGCACTTCGCGTTCACCGGCGCTGTTCATGCGCTGCACCCGGCCGCCGCTCTCGAGCAACTTGAGCTGCGTGGTGGCCTGCTCGCAGGCTTCTTTCTTGCGCCGTGCCTGCTCGGCCTCTTCATTGGCCTTGGCGGCGGCGTCGGCCTGCTCGGCCTTGCGCTTGGCGAAATCGGCGTTTTTCTCTGCCCAAGTGGTGGGCGCGTCAGAGGTGCTCTGCGCCGCGCCGCCGGCGGGCTGAGTGCTTGGCTTGGGGGCCGAGGTGCGAATGCCGGTCGGCTTGGCGTCGATGCCGGCCGGTGGCGTGTCGGAAAAATGGCGCTTTCCGTTGGCGTCGGTCCATTCATAGACCTGGCCGGCCCAGGCGATGCTGGAGGCCATGGCAAGAAACAGCAGAGGGAGGCGGAGTCGTCGCATTGCGTTCAGGCCTTGCAGAGCTGTGTGTGCAACATCTCGCCCGGCGCGGGCGATCGATGCCATTGTAATCGGATCTGGCGGCATTGCCCGAAAATCAGGGCATCCGGTGTCAATGGCGGCCCTGCGCGGCATCGCGGATGGCCGACTGGCACACCCGTTGTTCGAAATCGCGAGCAAAGCAACTATCTACAGAGCGCCGATCCATCTGTATAATACGGATTTGGTTGAAAGGATTAAAGCCATGCGCGTGATTCAGAAGGCGCTGACGTTCGATGACGTCCTTCTTGTCCCCGCCCATTCCGACGTTCTTCCCAAGGATGTCAACCTCCAGACGCAGCTGACCCGGAACGTTCGCCTGAACATTCCGCTGGTGTCGGCCGCCATGGATACGGTCACTGAAGCCCGGTTGGCAATCGCGCTGGCCCAGGAAGGCGGAATCGGCATTGTTCACAAGAATTTCTCGGCCAAGCAGCAGGCTGCCGAGGTGGCCAAGGTCAAGCGGTTCGAGTCTGGCGTCCTGAAGGACCCGATCACCATCCCGCCCGACATGAGCGTGCGTGAAGTGGTGGCGCTGACCCGCCTGAACAAGTTCTCCGGTTTGCCAGTGGTCGATGGCGACAAGGTGGTCGGCATCGTCACCAACCGTGACCTGCGCTTCGAAATCAATCTGGACCAGCCGGTGTCGTCGATCATGACGCCGCGCGAGCGCCTCATCACCGTCCCCGAGGGCGAAAGCCTCGAGGTGGCCCAGGCGCTGATGCACAAGCACCGCCTGGAGCGCGTGCTGGTGATCAACGCGGCCGATGAGCTGCGCGGCCTGATCACCGTAAAAGACATGCTCAAGTCCACCGAGCACCCGAATGCCGCCAAGGATGAACACGGCCGCCTGCGCTGCGGCGCCGCCGTGGGCGTGGGCGAGGGGACGGAAGAGCGCGTCGAGCGCCTGGCCGATGCCGGCGTGGACGTGATCGTGGTCGATACGGCGCACGGCCATTCGCGCGGCGTGCTCGAGCGGGTCCGCTGGGTCAAGAAGAACTTCCCCAGGGTGGACGTGATCGGCGGCAACATCGCCACCGGCGATGCCGCCCGGGCGCTGCTCGACGCGGGCGCCGACGGCGTCAAGGTGGGCATCGGCCCTGGCTCGATCTGCACGACGCGTATCGTCGCAGGGGTGGGGGTGCCGCAGATTACCGCGATTGCCAATGTCTGCGAGGCGTTGGCCGGCACCGGTGTGCCGATGATCGCCGACGGCGGCATTCGCTTCTCGGGCGACATTGCCAAGGCGATCGCCGCCGGTGGCAATGCCGTCATGCTCGGCGGCCTGTTTGCCGGCACGGAAGAAGCCCCGGGTGAAACCGTGCTGTATCAGGGGCGCTCCTACAAGTCCTACCGCGGTATGGGCTCGCTGGGCGCCATGCAGCAAGGCTCGGCCGACCGCTACTTCCAGGATGCTTCCTCGAACACCGACAAGCTGGTGCCCGAAGGCATTGAAGGCCGCGTGCCCTACAAGGGGCCGGTGACCGCTGTCATCCATCAGCTCATCGGTGGCCTGCGCGCCTCGATGGGCTATGTCGGTGCGGCGAGCATTGCGCAGATGGTCGAGCGTGCGCAGTTTGTCGAGATCACCTCGGCCGGCGTTCGCGAGTCGCATGTGCATGATGTGCAGATCACCAAGGAAGCGCCGAACTACCACGTGGATTGATCCGCGTCCTGCACGCACAAGGCGGCTTCGGCCGCCTTTTTTCCATTCTCAGCTGAGCGAAAAACATGGCGCATCAGAAAATACTCATTCTTGACTTCGGCTCCCAGTTCACCCAGTTGATCGCGCGTCGGGTCCGCGAACAACAGGTGTATTGCGAGATTCATCCGTGCGATGTGGCCGATGACTTCCTGCGCAGTTTCGACGCGGACGGCATCATCCTCTCGGGTGGGCCGAACTCGGTCTATAGCGAAATCATGAACGCGCCGCAGCTCGTGTTTGAGCTGGGCAAGCCCGTGCTGGGCATCTGCTATGGTATGCAGACCATGGCGGCCCAGCTCGGCGGCAAGGTCGAGAGCTCCGATACACGCGAGTTCGGCTATGCCGAGGTGCGCGCACAGGGGCATTCGAAGCTCTTCGAGGGCATCCAGGACCGCAGCAACGACAAGGGCCATGGCCTGCTCGACGTGTGGATGAGCCATGGCGACAAGGTCACCGAACTGCCGCCGGGCTTCCGCCTGATCGGCAGCAACCCATCGACACCGATTGCCGCCATGGCAGACGAAGAGCGCGGCTTCTACGGCGTGCAGTTTCACCCCGAGGTGACCCACACCCTCAAGGGCAAGGAGATCATCACCCGCTTCGTGCACGACATCTGTGGTTGCGGCCATGACTGGAACATGCCCGACTACGTGGCCGAAGCGGTGGCGGCCATCCGTGAGCAGGTCGGCGACGAGGAGGTGATCCTCGGCCTGTCCGGCGGGGTCGATTCGTCCGTGGCTGCCGCGCTGATCCACCGCGCCATCGGTGACCAGCTCACCTGCGTGTTCGTGGACAACGGTCTGCTGCGCCTGAATGAAGCCGAGCAGGTGATGCAGACCTTCGGCCGAAACCTCGGCGTCAAGGTCATTCATGTGGACGCGACCGAGCAGTTCCTCGGCCATCTGGCCGGTGTGAGCGACCCCGAGCAGAAGCGCAAGATCATCGGACGCGAGTTCGTCGAGGTGTTCCAGGCCGAAGCGGCCAAGCTGCCCAAGGCGCGCTGGCTGGCGCAGGGCACCATCTACCCGGACGTGATCGAATCGGCCGGCGGCAAGACCAAGAAGGCCCACACCATCAAGAGCCACCACAACGTCGGTGGCCTGCCCGAGACGCTCAACCTGAAGCTGCTCGAGCCGCTGCGCGAGCTGTTCAAGGATGAAGTACGCGAGCTGGGCATTGCCCTCGGTTTGCCGCACGACATGGTTTACCGTCACCCCTTCCCGGGGCCGGGCCTGGGGGTGCGCATCCTTGGCGAGGTCAAGAAGGAGTTTGCCGACCTGCTGCGCCGCGCCGACGCGATCTTCATCGACGAGCTGCGCGCCGCCGACTGGTACGAAAAGACCTCCCAGGCTTTTGCCGTGTTCCTGCCGGTCAAAAGTGTGGGCGTGATGGGCGACGGGCGCACCTACGAGTATGTGGTTGCCCTGCGCGCCGTGCAGACGCAGGACTTCATGACCGCGCACTGGGCCGAGTTGCCGCATTCGCTGCTGGCTCGTGTGAGCAACCGCATCATCAATGAAGTGCGCGGCATCAACCGGGTGGTGTACGACATCTCCGGAAAACCGCCCGCGACCATCGAGTGGGAGTGAGCGCCGCATCTGCGGGCTGATTCTCGCCCGTCATCGCGCATCCCCGCCGGCCTGCTGCCTGCGGGGATTTTTTTCGACCGCGATGAATGCGGGATGAACGGCAGCTTCAGTGGGCGTTCAGGCGTGTGCGGGCAAAGTACTTCCGTCCATCACAGCACGGGAGTCAATCATGAACACCACAACTTTCAAAGCACTCGCCATGGTCGGCGTCGGTCTGGCCATCTCGGCATCCGCCCTGGCGGCGGCGCCGTCGACCGTCTCTTGCGAACAGATTCGGGCGCAGATCCAGGCGCAGGCAGGTGTCCGCGACAAGCCGGATACCGCGTTGCTCGATACCTTGTCGGAACACCCGGAGTGCCGCTTTACCGCTGCCGAGGTGTACCGGGCGGCTTTTGGTGATCGGCCGATGCCAACCAACAATCGCCGGGACAGGGCGCGTGACGATGACGATTGATCGCCAGCCTGATAGGTTCACGGCATGAGGATACGGACGACGGTGGTCGCGCATGGCAACCCCACTCATTGACGCACTGCTCAATCGGTTGGCGGGTTTGCGTTTCCCGCAGCTGTTTGCGCTGACGGCGGCGCTGTTCATCGTCGACCTGCTGGTGCCCGATCCGCTGCCGTTTGCCGACGAGATCCTGTTCGGGCTGCTGACGGTGTTGTTCGGTTCGTGGAAGAAGCGGCGAGGGGCGCGGACGCGACGCTGAGCCGGGCGCAGCGAATCAGTTGTCGATATCACCCAGCGTGAAGTAGAAGCGCGCGCCCTTGTCCACCTCGCCTTCGGCCCACACACGGCCGCCATGGCGCTGGATGATGCGCGACACGGTGGCCAGGCCGATGCCGGTGCCTTCGAAGTCTCGGTCGGTATGCAGGCGCTGGAAGGGGCCGAACAGCTTGTCGGCGTAGCGCATGTCGAAGCCGGCGCCGTTGTCTTCTACGCAGAACACGGTTTCATCCTTGGCCTGGACGCGGCTCAGGCGAATCTGCGGATCGGCGCGCTTGGCGGTGAATTTCCAGGCATTGCCGAGCAGGTTCTCGACGGCAATCTGCAGCAGCTTGGCATCGGCAACAACGTGCAGGTTGGGGTCGATGCGGGTGCTGACCTGACGCTGAGGCTGGCTTTGCGCCAGCGCGGCCAGCACGGTATTGGCCATGGCGCTCAGGTCGATACGCGTGCGGTTCAGCGGGCGGCGTGAGACGCGGGACAGCTCGAGCAGGTCGTCGATGAGGTCGCTCATGCGCGAGACGGCCGCCAGCATGCGCTCGAACAGCACGTGAGCTTCTTGGGTAAACGCCTCGCGGTAGTCGTCGCGGATGATCCGGGCATAGCCGTCGATGGCGCGCAGCGGCGAGCGCAGGTCGTGCGAGACGGAGTAGCTGAAGGTCTCCAGCTCCTTGACTGCGGCGGCCAGCTGCGCGGTGCGGTCGGCAACCCGGCTTTCAAGCTCGCGGTTGAGGTTGCGCATCTGTTGCTCGGCGTTCTTGCGCTCTGAGATGTCGGTGGCGATGCACAGCAGCTGGTCGATGTCGTGGAGCGTGACCCGTCGCGCCAGGAAGCTCACCGGCAGGTGCCGCCCGTCACGCGATTCGATCTGGGTTTCAGCCCAGGCCGCGCCCTCGTCGTAGGCGCGCTCGAGGCGCTGCTGGATGAGTGGGCGGTCTTCGGGAATGATCAGGTCGGTGACCGTCAGTGCGCCGAGGTCGTCGATGGTGTAGCCGGTCAGCCGACCAAAATACGGGTTGAGCAGCGTCAGCGCGCCGTCGCGGCGCGCCACGCACAGGCCAACGGGCAGGCTGTCGACCAGGGTGCGCGAGAAGGCCAGCTCGTTGGTCAGCTGCATCTCGGCGCGTTTGCGCGCGGTGATGTCGCCCATGGAGCCGACCATGCGGTAGGCGTTGCCGGTGTCGTCGCGCTGGGCGATGCCGCGCGAGCGGAACCAGCGATAGCTGCCGTCGTGCGTTGCCATGCGGAACTCCAGCTCGAAGTGCTGGGTCTCGCCCTTGAGGTGCGCCACCATGCGCAGGTAATACACATCGCGGTCGTCGGGGTGCATCCGCGCCAGCCACGCGTCGCTGGTGGTGCGCAGCGACTCGGCCGCTTCGCCGAGCAAGGCCATCAAGCGCGAGGACAGGAACAGCTCCATGGTGAGCGGGTTCCAGTCCCACAGGCCTTCGTTGGTGCCGCGCATGGCCAACGCGTAACGGGTTTCGCTTTCGCGCAACTTGCGCTCGGCATCGTATTTGGCGGTGTAGTCCTCGACGATGCCGACGCCGCCGATGACCTTGCCGTGGGCGTCAAACACCGGCGCGGTGCGGATGGATAAGCGAATGTCCCGGTTTGAACTGGCATCGTGGTAGGGGCCCTCGTAGCGCCCCTGATGCCCTTCGAGCGCGGCGCGCACTGCGGGCAGGACCGTGGCGTCGGCGAGGCTGCGCAGATCGAGCCCGACCAGTTGGTCGGCGCGCCGCTCGAGAATGTCGGAAAAGCGGCTGTTGACGAAGGTGATGCGATGCTCACCGTCGAAATGGAAGATACCGACCGGTGAGCTCTCGACGAGCGTCCGGTAGCGTGCCTCGCTCTCGTTGAGTCGGCGCAGCGACTCGCTGCTGGCGCGCGCGTCGCGCAGTACGATGACCGCACCGATCGGGGTCGGGTCGCCGCTCATCTGGATTGGCGCCGTGCTGTCGAGCACCGGAATGAGCTGCCCGGCACGGGTGATCAGCTTCATGGACTCGGGACTGCGCATGGCCGTCCCGGTCTTGAGTACGGTATCGACAGGCAGCGCTGCGGGACGATTGTCGATCGTGGGAGCGAAGCGAAGAACGGTGTCGAGCGGCTGTCCAAGTGCCTCGTTTTCGAGCCGACCGGTCAGCGCGACCGCGCCGGGGTTGAACAGCGTGATCCGTCCGCTGGCGTCGGTGGCCATGACCGCATCGTCGATTGCCCGCAAGGTGACGCGCGCGCGTTGTTCGGCCGTCTTGGTGGCGGTGATTTCGATCGCCGCGCCGGTGGTGTGACAGACGCGGCCAGCGGCATCGCGGACCAGGCGAACCGAGTCGCGCAGCCAGCGCGTCTGTCCGTGTGTGTCGCGTAGCCGGTATTCGAGCTCGACATCGCAGGGGCCATCGGGGGTTTTGGCGAGCGCCTCACGGATGCGGCGGCGGATCTGTTCGGCGTCAGTGGGTGGAATGCGTGACTGGACGTGTGCCGAGCCACCATCCCTGAGCAGCGCCGTATCGGGCACGCCAATGAGGGTTTCGACGTTGGGCGAGATGTAGTCGTAGCCGCGGCGGCGCAGGTCGAGCCGGTACAGAATGTGACCACGGCAGGCCAGTGCCTCTTCCACATCGCGGGCGAGCACGTCGGGATCCGGCTGGCGCGACGGTCGCCTTTCCGCCGACTGCCGGCGTGCCGCCAGGACCGCCCACACCGAGGCGATGGCCGGCAACGCCGCCACCGCAACGGCCCAAGGCACCAGCCATTGCGCGAGCAGCCACAGGAACCAGGCGAGGCACAACACGATCAACGGGGTGCGGGGGAGCGGCGTCTTCAATGCCTCGATACCAGTGTGCGGACAACAAATGGCTCAGTGTAGCTGCTGCATGCCGGCTTGCGCTGGCACGGCTATGGGTAAAATGACGAATTATCTGGAGTGAACTTGAGCAATGCATGACGAAGCGTTCATGAGCATGGCGCTCGACCTGGCTCGCCAGGCGGCCGACGCCGGCGAGGTGCCGGTAGGCGCGGTGGTGGTCTGCCAGGGCGAAGTGGTGGGGCGCGGCTTCAACCAGCCGATCGGCCGGCACGACCCGACCGCGCACGCCGAGGTGATGGCGCTGCGCGATGCCGCGTCGCGCCTGGGCAACTACCGGCTGCCCGGATGTGAGCTGTTCGTCACGCTGGAGCCGTGCATGATGTGTGCCGGCGCCATGATGCATGCCCGTATCGAACGCGTCGTCTTCGGCGCGCGCGACCCGAAAACCGGCGTGGCCGGCAGCATACTCAACCTGTTCGAGGAGACGCGGCTCAATCACCATGCACGCATTGAGGGCGGCGTGCTGGCCGACGCCTGCGGCCGGATGCTGTCCGAGTTCTTCGCCGCGCGCCGCATCATGGCACGGCAAAGGGGCTGACATGAAGCTGCGTGTTGACCTCGCCTCACAGACCCTGGAGCTGCTCGATGCCGAGGGTACCTGCCTGCGCCGTTACCATGTCTCCACCGCGTTCAACGGGCCGGGCGAATGCAGGGATTCGGGCTGCACGCCACGCGGTCGCCACCGCATCCGGGCCCGTATCGGCGGCGGACAGCCGAGCCATGCGGTGTTTGTCGGCCGCCGGCCGACGGGCGAGATCTGGTCTCACGCGCTGGCGGCCGCCCATCCGGCGCGCGACTGGATCCTGAGTCGTATCCTGTGGTTGTCCGGGCTCGAACCCGGCCGCAACCGCCTCGGTGGTGTCGACAGCATGCAGCGCTATATCTACATCCACGGCACGCCCGACACCGAACCGATGGGCACGCCGCGCTCCCACGGTTGCATCCGGATGCGCAACCGCGATGTGATCGAACTGTTTGAGCTGGTCGATACCGCGACCGAAGTGGAGATTCGATGAGCCTGGAAATTCTCGACTGGTCGGCCGCGCAAGCGCGAGTCATGCCGCTGCGTGAAGCGGTGTTCGTGCGCGAGCAGGGCGTGCCGGCGGCGATCGAACGTGACGCCTCTGACCCGCTGTCGCGCCATGCGGCCTTGTATGGCGCCGATGGCGAGGTCATCGCCACGGGCCGTCTGCTGCCGGACGGACACATCGGCCGCATGGCCGTTGCCGCCGCGCACCGTGGCGCGGGCTTGGGGGGCCAGGTGCTGCTTGCGCTGATGGGCGAGGCGGCACGGCTGGGCATGGCCGAGGTCTGCCTGAACGCACAGACGCATGCCTGCGCATTTTACCGGCGGTTCGGCTTTATCGAAGACGGCGAGGTCTTCATGGAGGCCGGTCTGCCACACATCTGCATGCGGCGGGCGTTGGCCGGCGGTTGATCGCTCAGGCGATGGCGAAGCGGATGTCGGTGCGGCCGTCCGGCTGACCGTCCTGCTGCCAGCGCGCCTCGACAAAATGCATCTGACCGCTGGCCGAGCGCAGCACCACGGTGGTACAGCGCGTGCCATAGCCGGGTGCGCGGATGAAACAGCTCGACAGCATGCGTTCCCAGGCCAGCGGTATGCCGGTGGCCGGCAGATCGGCATCGGCGGCTGGGCGGTCGCTGCGCAGGACGTCGATCAGCCGGTCGATGTCGGGGGTGCCGCCAAGGGCATCACCGAGGCGTCGGCGGGCGGCGACGGCCTTTGGCCAGGGCGTGTCGAGTAATTGATTGGAGAGCGTGTGGATGCCCGGCGCGAGCCGCTGGCGACGCCCGGTCACGCTCTCGATCGCCACCAGCGACTCGCCGTCGCAGATCAGCAGGTTGAAGGGGTTGTAGGCACCGCGTTCAGTGAGGATCTGTTCGCCGAGCGTCATCGCCGGTGCGGCCGCGGTGACGCAGCGGACCACCAGGTCGCCGCGGCTGCGGGCATCGTCGCGGAGCCGGGCCGGATCGCGGTAGTTGGTCAGCGCGGCAAAGCGGCCGTCGCGGCCCACGCCCAGCCAGGTGCCGCCTCCGCGCAGGTCGCGCCCGGCGAGCAAGGCGGGCGTGTCGGGCCACCAGTCGGCCGGCGCCGCGGGACGGTCGAAGAATTCGTCGCGGTTGGCCACTACCACCAGCGGGTAGTCGGGGTGGTGGTGCCAGGCCAGCGCGATCAGACACATGGCACGAAGCGCTCGGTGTGGCGGTCGCCGTCGATGCACGCGCGCAGGCCGGCGGCCTGCAGCGCAGCGTCGAGCGCCGCGCTGAACGGGGCGACATCATCAATCGACGGGTAGATTTCCATCCAGGTCAGCGCATCGTCGGCGCGATGCTGCAAGCGGCCGGCGATGCCGGTGGCGCGCTCGACCGCCGCCAGCATGTGCCGCGCGGCGTCGCGGGCCTCGCCCTGCCGCGCTGCCACGACCCGGTAGTATACATACAGGTCGGTCATGCCTCGCGGGGCGCGACCTCGAGCGCATACGGCAAGGTGGCGACGCGCAGCTTCGGGCCGTCGGTGGCGCGCAGGTGGATCTCGCCCGCGTCGGCCGCCTGCATCTGCAGCACCGCGAGGGCCTCGAAGCCGCCGTTGGGCGAGGGCACCACGGTGACCAGCTTGCCCACCGACTGGTTTTCAAAGGCCGGTGCGTAGAGCTCGTCGCCGGCGGCCGGGGTGGCGCTGGCCGGCGCCGTCAGGCGATACATGCGCTTCTTGAGCTTGCCCAGATACTGGGTGCGGGCCACGATCTCCTGGCCCGGATAGCAGCCTTTCTGGAAATTGACGCCGCCGATGAGCTCGTAGTTGAGCATCTGGGCAACGAAATCGTCCTGTGTCTGCTGGGTGACCATCGGGATGCCGGCCTGCACATCGAGCCACTGCCAGGCCAGCGTCGTGGCCGGCGCGACATCGATGGCGGCAAGCGCGCCCCACACCTCGGCGAGGCGCTCGACCGGTGCGTCAATGATCGCGCGGCGCGTATCGAGGCGAATCACCGTGACGCCATCGCGGGTGCTGGTACGCAAGGGTGCGGCCGGCACCGGCAGCCGGGCGGCGCCGAGCCGCTCGGACAACATCATGCTGCTCAGTCCGATCAGCGCACGCGTGCTGCGGCCATCGCTGAGCTTGACCTTGCTGCGCAGGACGTACATCGACAGTTTTTTCAACAGTGCCGGATGCAGGTCAGCGGACAGGGCCAGCCGGTAGCCGGCCTCGCCGTGCCACAGCAGCATGCTCGCCAGCATGCGCCCCTTCGGGCTGTTGAAGCTGGTCCAGTGCGCGGCGTCGCGGCCGAGCTTCTTGACGTCGTTGGAGAACAGGTTGTGCAGGAACACGGTGGCGTCGTCGCCGACCGCGTCGATCAGGCCGAGGTGGGTCAGTGGCACCATGATGTCGCCGTCGCGTGCGCGCACGACGTCGGCCGACGCCTTGGCGCTGGTGACGATATCGCCGTCGAGGTGCAGATCGGTGCTCGCGAGAAGTGAGGTCCAGTGGTCCATGGCGGTCTGTGTGCGTTCGGTGCAGGAATGAATGCGATATTATAAGGCGCTCTGCGCGCAGGCATCGTTCCGCTGCGCTTTTCCTTTCTGTTGCGCTTGAAAAGTCGGGGCCGCGATGCCCGGACAGACGTGAATGAAGAAACGCCTGATCCTGTTGGCCCTGGTGTTGCCGGTGCTGGTCATTGCCGCCGCGGCGGCCTCGCTCATCTGGTACGTGGACCGCCCGCTGACCGTCGCGGGGGAGCGTGTCGAAGTGCAGATCGCCCGTGGCGCCAGCATGCGCCAGGCGGCCAATGCGGTGGCCGACGGCGGGGTGGCGGTGAGCGCCTCTACGCTGTACTGGTTTGCCCGGCTCGGCGGACACGCCAACCGGATTAAGGCCGGCACCTACGCTTTCGAGTCCGGTGTCTCGCCCCGGCAGATCGTTGAAAAGCTGGTGCGTGGCGATGTGGTGCTCAAGAGCCTGGCCCTGATCGAGGGCTGGACCTTCCGCCAGGTGCGTGCGGCGATCGACGCCCATCCCGACCTGCAGCACGACAGCAAGGACATGGACGACGCCGAACTGCTGCGTCAGATCGGCGCCTCGGAAGCCCATCCCGAGGGCCTGTTCTTCCCCGACACCTATCATTTCGAGCGCGGCATGTCGGACCTCGACGTGTATCGGCAGGCCTATGCGCAGATGCAGTCGCGCCTGACCGACCAGTGGGAAAAGCGCGCCGCCGACCTGCCGCTCAAGTCGCCCTACGAGGCCTTGATCCTCGCGTCCATCGTCGAGAAGGAAACCGGGCAGGGCGCCGACCGACCGCTGATCGCTTCGGTGTTCGTCAATCGTTTGCGTGTCGGCATGTTGCTGCAAACCGACCCGACCGTGATCTACGGCGTCGGACCGCGCTTCGACGGTAACCTTCGCCGCCGCGACCTCGAGCGCGATACGCCTTACAACACCTACACACGCCCGGGTCTGCCGCCCACGCCGATCGCCATGCCCGGCCATGCGGCCATCGAGGCCGCACTCAATCCGGCGGCGTCCGATTTCTACTATTTCGTCGCCCGTGGCGATGGCAGCTCCGAGTTCTCGAAAAACCTCTCCGAGCACAACCGGGCCGTCCGCCTGTACCAGCTCTCGCAAAAAGGAAAAGGCTCATGAGCGCGGCCCACGCGCCCGCGCGCTTCCTGACCTTCGAAGGCATCGACGGCGCCGGCAAGAGCAGCCAGATTGCCGGGGCCTGCGCCTGGCTCGAGGCCCGTGGCATCGCGCTGGTCCAGACCCGCGAACCCGGCGGCACGCCGTTGGGTGAGCAGTTGCGTACGCTCTTGCTGCATGAGGCCATGCACATCGACACCGAGGCGATGCTGATGTTCGCCGCCCGGCGCGAGCATCTGGCGCAACGCATTCTGCCGGCCCTGGCCGAGGGCCGCTGGGTGGTGTCCGACCGTTTCAGCGATGCCACCTATGCCTACCAGGTCGGTGGGCGCGGGTTGTCGGCCGACAAGTTCGCCCGCCTCGAAGCCTGGGTGCATCCGGGCTTCCAGCCCGACCTGACCTTCCTGTTCGACCTCGACCCGGCCATCGCCGCCGCGCGGGTCGCCGGCACGGGTGCCGCGCCGGACCGTTTCGAACGCGAGCAACGCGACTTCTTCGAGCGGGTGCGTGCCGCCTACCTGGCGCGCGCCGAGGCCGATCCGCAGCGCTTCTGCCTCATCGATGCCAGTGCCTCGCCGGTCGATATCGCGGCACGGATCACCACCACGCTGGCCGAGCGCTTTTTCGCATGATCCACGCCTGGCACCGCGATATCTGGGCGCGCCTGATGGCCACCGGTACCCGGCGCGCCCACGCCATCCTGCTCGCCGGCTTGCCGGGGCAGGGCAAGCGGGTGTTCGCCGAGGCCTATGCCGCACATCTGCTGTGCGCCTCGCCCGCGGCCGACGGCCAGGCCTGCGACACCTGCAGCGGCTGTCGGCTGCGGCTGTCCGGTAATCACCCCGACCTGCGGCGCCTGGTGCCCGAGGCCGAACAGGCCGACGCGGCCGAATCGACCTCGAACAGCAAGAGCAAACCGTCGCAACAGATCGTCATCGACCAGGTGCGCCAGCTGCGCGAGCAGCTCACCGTGACTGGCCACCAGTCCGGCGAGCGGGTGGTCATCATCGACCCGGCCGAAACCATGAACGGCAACACCGCCAACGCGCTGCTCAAGCTGCTCGAAGAGCCGCCAGAGCACACCGTGTTCGTACTGGTGTCCTCGGCGCCCCGGCGTCTGCTGCCGACCATCCGCAGCCGCTGCCAGCAATGGGATTTTGCCCGCCCCGATGCCGACGCCGCGCTGGCCTGGCTGAACGAGACCACCGGCGCGGCCGACGCCAGCCTGCTGGCGCTCACCGGCGGCATGCCGCTGGCCACCGCCCAGCTGGCAGCCACCGACGGTGCGGCCATGCGCAAGCGCTTTGTTGACGACCTCCGACGCATCGGCCGCAAGGACCCGCTCATGCTCGCCGGCGACTGGGAGGCCTGGCTGCGCAGCAAGGAGGCGGCCGCCGCCGATTTCGACCTGACGCGCCTGGTCGACTGGATGCTGCGCTGGACCTGGGATCTGTGTGCCACCGTGCTCGGTGGCCGGGCACGCTACTTCCCCGACTGTCAGGCGCAGTTCGATCGCTGTTCAGCGGGCGCCGATCGTGCCGTTATGCTCGACTGCTACAATGCCTTGGTGCAGATCCGGCGGGTGGTCAAGCATCCGCTCAACCCCAGGCTCTTGATCGAAGACATGTTGCTGCGGTACGCCCGTGCCGTCAGCCGGCCCGGAGGCCGCTCATGAACAAACCCGCTACCAGTGCCCGCTCGGGCGTGCTGTCGCTGAACATCAACTCCAAGTCCGCGCTGTACGCCGCTTACATGCCGTTTCTCAAGAATGGCGGCATCTTCATCCCCACCTCGCGCGACTACCAGCTCGGCGACGAAGTCTTCATGTTGCTTCAGCTGATGGACGATCCGGCCAAGCACGCGGTGGCCGGCAAGGTGGTGTGGATTACGCCGCATGGCGTCCAGGGCGGCAAGACCCAGGGCGCCGGGGTGCATTTTTCCGACGATGACGCCAGCAAGCTGCTGCGTAGCCGGATCGAGACCATCCTCGCCGGCCACCTTGGCTCCAACCGCCCGACCCATACGCTCTGACCCATGTTTGTCGATTCACACTGCCATCTCGACTTTCCGGAACTCGCCGAACGCCAGGACGAAATCCTTGCCCTGATGGCGCACAACGCCGTCACCCATGCGCTGTGCGTGAGCGTCAAGCTGGAGACCTTTGCGCGGGTGCTGGCGCTGGCCGAGGCCTATCCACACCTCTACGCCTCGGTGGGTGTCCACCCCGACAACAAGGACTGTGAGGAGCCCGATGTCGACCGCCTGCTGGCGCTTGCGGCGCATCCGCGCGTGGTCGCCATCGGTGAGACCGGGCTGGACTACTACTGGCACAAGGACCAGCCCGAGTGGCAGCGCGAGCGCTTCCGCACCCACATCCGGGCGGCGCGGGCCTGCAACAAACCGTTGATCATCCACACCCGCGATTCGGCCGAAGACACCCTGCGCCTGATGCGCGAGGAGGGCGCCGATGCGCCCGGCGGCGTGATGCATTGTTTTACAGAGTCCCGCGAGGTGGCCGAAGCGGCGCTCGACCTGGGCTTTTACATTTCCTTCTCCGGCATCGTCACCTTCAAGAACGCCAAGGCCTTGAAGGAGGTGGCACGCTATGTACCGCTCGAGCGGATGCTGATCGAAACCGACGCGCCCTACCTCGCACCGGTGCCGCATCGCGGCAAACAAAATGAACCCGGCTTCGTCAAACATGTCGCAGAACACATCGCCGAGTTGCGCGATGTGCCGGTCGACACCATCGCCCGGCAGACGACCGACAATTTCATGACCCTGTTCAAGATTGTGTGAGGCCTCATGCTCCTTTTCAAACGCGCCGCCTTGTCTGTGGCGCTGATGCTGTCAGCCGTGGCCAGCCCCGTGCTTGCCGGCGCCTACGATGATTCGATCAACGCCGCGCGGATGGGAGATACCAACACCCTGAGCGGCCTGTTGCGCCAGGGGCTGGAGGCCGACACCGTCGATGCCGGCGGCAACAGCCTGCTGATGCTCGCGGCGCGTGAAGGACAACTCGACGCCGTCGACCTGCTGCTGCGCAGCGGCGCACGCACCAGCCTGCGCAATCCGGCGGGCGACAGCGCCTTGATGATGGCGGTGCTCAAGGGGCATGCGCCGATCGTCGAGCGTCTGCTCGCCGCTGGTGCGCCGCTCAACCACGACGGCTGGACGCCGCTGATGTATGCCGCCTTCGAGGGCCAGGCCGAGATCGCGCGCATGCTCATCGAGCGCGGCGCCCAGATCGACCAGAAAGCGCCCAACCAGGCCACGGCCTTGATGTTCGCCGCGCGCAACGGGCATATCGAGGTGGTCAGGCTGCTGCTCGACCACGGCGCCGATGCCACGCTGGTCAATGACCAGAACCGCACGGCCCGCAGTTGGGCGCTGGAAAACGGCAACACCGATATTGCCGAGCTGATTGCGCGCCGGGTGCCGGCGGCGGGCGAAAAGGCGCCGTCGGGCGGGGGTGAGCGTCGGACGCTACGGGTCCTGATCGAGTAAGCCCCCCCGCGCGCGACGGCAAGCCACGCCGGCCCGGACCATGCGTCCCGGCCGGCGTTGTTATTGGTGGTTGCTGCCGGTGGTGTCGGGCTGGTCGCGCAGCATCGGGCGCATGTCGTCGAACAGCCCGTCGAGCGCCGCGCTGGCGGCCGCCTCCATGGCGCGGTAACGGCGCAGCACCTCGTAGCCCACGGCCGACACCTCGGCGCCGCCGCCGCGCTTGCCACCGGTGACGGTGAGCACCACAGGCTGGCGAAAACAGCGGTTCATGGCATCGACCAGCGCCCAGGCCCGGGTGTAGGACATGCCCATTTCGCGCGCTGCCGCGGAGATGGAACCGTGACGACCGATGGCTTCGAGCAGCGTGGCTTTGCCCGGCCCGAGCGCGATCTTGTCGTCGAGCATGATGCGGACCTGGTGACGGAGGCGGGTTCTCATGGCGGGGCGGATTCCTCAGGCCGGTTCGATGTGTTCGAGCATGAGCTGTACCGAGCTTACGCCATTGTATTCATTGACCGCCAGCCGGTAGGCGACGCGGATCGCGGCCGGCACCGGCTCGGCGTAGTTGAAGCAGATGGCGTCGAAGCGGGCGTTGTTTTTGCGCAGGGCGAGCTTGAGGTGCTTGTCCTTGAGCAGGCGCTGATTGTCCACCTCGAAGACATCGTCGAACACCGGCGCGGGAAAGCTCTGGCCCCAGATGGCATGCTCGAGATGACGGGCGGTCTCCAGCGTCATGAAGCCGGTCTCGAGCGGGCCGTCGGTGTCGACCCGCCGGGTGAGGTCGGCCGGATCGATCAGGGCCTGTACCACCGCCTCGAAGGTGTCGGCAAAACGCGCGTAGTCGGCCTCGCGGATGGTCAGCCCGGCGGCCATGGCGTGGCCACCGAACTTGAGGATCAGGTCGGGGCATTGCTTGCTGACCAGATCCAGCGCGTCGCGCAGGTGGAGCCCCGGGATCGAGCGGCCCGACCCCTTGATCTGGCCGTCGTCGCCGGGCGCGAAGGCCACCACCGGGCGATGGAATTTCTCCTTGATGCGCCCGGCCACGATGCCGATCACGCCCTGGTGCCAGGTCGGTTCGAACAGCGCAATGCTGGCTCGCTGGCCGGGGTCGAAGCCATCGAGCGCGAGCAGGGCGTCGGACTGCATGTCGGCCTCGATGCTGCGCCGTTCGCGGTTGAGGCGGTCGAGTTCCTGCGCGATGTTCATGGCGCGGGCCATGTCGTCGGTGATCAGGCACTCGATACCCAGCGACATGTCGGCCAGGCGCCCGGCGGCGTTGAGGCGCGGGCCGAGGCCAAAGCCCATGTCGAAGGTGCTGGCGCGGCTGGCGTCACGGCCGGCAGCGCTGAACAGGGCGCGCACGCCGGGGCACATCTGGCCGGCGCGCATGCGTGCCAGCCCCTGCGAGACGAGCACGCGGTTGTTACGGTCCAGCGGGACGACGTCGGCCACCGTGCCGAGGGCGACCAGGTCGAGCAACGTCGCCAGATTCGGTCCCTTGCCGTCGTCAAAGGCACCGCGGGTACGCAATTCGGCGCGCAGGGCGAGCAGGGTGTAGAACATCACCCCCACGCCGGCCAGGGCCTTGCTCGGGAAGGTACAGCCGGGCTGGTTGGGATTGACGATGACGTCGGCCTGCGGCAGGGCGTCGGCCGGCAGGTGGTGGTCGGTGATGAGGGTGGCGATGCCCAGCGAGCGGGCTTCTTCGACACCATCGATGCTGGCGATGCCGTTGTCGACGGTGATGATCAGGTCGGGCTCGCTCTGTGCGGCCAGTTGCACGATGGCCGGAGTCAGCCCGTAGCCATATTCGAAGCGGTTGGGCACCAGGTAGGCAATGTCGGCGCCCATGGCGCGCAGCCCGCGCACGGCGACCGCGCAGGCGGTGGCACCATCGCAGTCATAGTCGGCCACCACCAGCATCCGCGCACCGGCCTCGATGGCGTCGGCGAGCAGGATGGCGGCGGCGTCAACGCCGCGCAGCTGAGCGGGGGGGATCAGGGTGGCGAGGCTGTCGTCGAGTTCGCGCGGATCGGTGATGCCGCGCGCGGCGTACAACCGGGCCAGTGTGGGGTGCAGGCCGGACTCGGCCAGGCGGCGGACGGTGGCGGGGTTGGCCGTGCGTGGGGCGATGCGGGTCATGAGTAGCGGGCCAGGGTGAAGGTTTCGAGGTCTTGCGCTTTGCGCC
The DNA here is from genome assembly GCA_041396265.1 of Rhodocyclaceae bacterium. Taxonomy (GTDB): domain Bacteria; phylum Pseudomonadota; class Gammaproteobacteria; order Burkholderiales; family Rhodocyclaceae; genus Nitrogeniibacter. The sequence continues at coordinate 1,690 of JAWKYX010000030.1, read as the reverse complement.
AGAAGCGCCACAGGTGCGGCTTGCGCAGCGTCAGCTGGACGCCGCCGCGCTCGTCTGGCAGGGTCAGTGTCAGTGTTTTCAGCGCCCCGCTCGATACCGCGGCCAGGGCCGGGGCAAGCCAGTGTTGTTCGATGTCGATGAGCGCGGCTTGCCAGGGGGCGAGATCGAGGTACAGGCTGGGGTGGTAGGCCGCGGCCAGTTCCACCAGCGCGTCCCCCGCGGGGCAGTCGGCAAAGCGTGTTGGCGCTTGCGGCGCCAGACCGGCAGCGCGGGCCAGGCCGCGCACCAGCGGGGAGGCGGCGGCAATGGCCGGCATCGGCGCATCGAGCGTGAGCGGTGCGCGACCTGCGCCCCAGAACCATACGCTGTTGATCGGGCGTTGCCCGGCCGCTTCGCGTGCCCGGTTGACCGGATGGTTGTGCAGCACCACCTGGATCTCGTTCATGCTGCGCTGCCAGATCAGGGCGTCGCCATTGCTCGGCAGGTAGTGCACGATCGGGCGCCCGGTGACGGCCGACAGGCGCGACAGCGCGGCCGTGGGCGGCGTGACCGGATGCAGGTACCAGCGGTCGGGCGTGGGCGCTTCGAAGCGGCCGATGTCGGCGAACTCGGCATTCAGCGCGTCGACCAGCGCGTCGGCCTCGTCGCGGCTGATAGCCAGCTCGCGGGCATCGGTGAGCAGCAAATACTCGCCAGCGAAATGCAGGTGCGTTGGGTCGGCACACAGCAAGTCCGTGCCTTCGTGGTTAGCGTCGGCCTCGCCCCAGCGGCGCAGCGGGGCGTCGGGCAGCGTGGCCGCGTCGATGCCGAACAGTCGCGCCCAGGTCTGCTCGGGCGTCTCGCCGGCCAGTGCGCGGCAATCGGCGCGGCCGAGCAGGCGCGACAGCGCGGGCAGGGCAAGGGCGCTGGCAAAGCCGCGGGCGTGAACGCTGGGCCAGAGCAGGCCGGGTAGGACAAGGTGCAGATGCATGCGATGGTGCCTCGAAAGCAGGCGGCGATTCTAGCATGCGGGGTCATGCCGCCCCGGCGCGGGATGGCACGCGCGATCGCACGCCGCATCGCATCATCGGCCGACATTGGGCACAATGGCGACCTTGCTGATTCGAGGCCGATTGCCCGATGCGATATGAAACACTCATCGGTTTGCGTTACACCCGCTCGCGCAAGCGTGCGCAGGGACGCAACCGGTTCATCTCCTTCATTTCCCTGGTGTCGATGCTGGGTATCGCGCTCGGTGTGGCCGCGCTGATCGTGGTGTTGTCGGTGATGAACGGTTTCCAGGAGGAGCTGCGCACCCGCATCCTGGGTGTCGCGTCGCATGCGCAAATTGCCGGCGCCTCGGGCGACATGGACAACTGGCAGCAGGCGGCGCAGATTGCCGCCGAGCATCCGGACGTGAAGGGCACGGCGCCCTTCGTGCAGGCGCAGGGCATGCTGTCCTTTGACCAGACGGTGCGCGGCGCGATGGTGCGTGGCATCTTGCCGGCGGACGAAGACCGGGTGGCGGATTTCAGCAAGACCATGCGGGTCGGCACGCTCGATGCGCTGCAACCCGGCAGCTTTGGCATCATTCTCGGCGTCGATCTGGCGCGCGCGCTTGGCGCACGCGCCGGCGACAAGGTGACGCTCATCGCGCCGCAAGGGCTGGTGACACCCGCGGCCGTGCTGCCGCGGCTCAAGCAATTCACCG
>JAWKYX010000029.1:0-48541 GCA_041396265.1 Rhodocyclaceae bacterium | reverse complement strand
AAGCTGCCCGAAGGCAGCTTTTTCTAACGCATTCCACCTAGGCGGAATTAGCCACGCTGGATGTTCGAGGCTTGCTTGCCCTTCGGACCCTGCGTCACTTCGAAAGTGACTTTGTCACCTTCTTTGAGCGATTTGAAACCGTTCATGTTGATGGCGGAGAAGTGCGCGAAAAGATCTTCGCTGCCGTCATCAGGAGTAATGAAACCAAAACCTTTGGCGTCGTTGAACCACTTAACAGTACCAGTTGCCATGTTGCCTATTTCCTCGCGATTACATCAATGATACGCCCGGAACCCGGGCCGATCCCCCTGGTCAATCGAAGGGTCGGTGTTCTGAAACCGCCAATCGACGCGAAAGGTATGCATCAGCTTTTACCCATATATGTTTTGCAGGTCAAGCACTTCCTGAAGCCCTTTTTTAGTGCATCGCAGCGACACCACCTAATCAGTAGCTGCAATGATTCTCAACTAATGCGTTACACGCTGTTTTATTTGATCTTTTTTTGTTGCGCCGGTAGCCGTGCGGCGCACCACGCTTTATGCGGCATTTCTGCGACACGCCATTCATCACAGTCCGCGAAATCGCCGGCTTGCCATCCCATAGCGCTCGATTAGAATGGCTCCCATGGCTGTCAGGAAACAAGACGATTCTTTGCTGGAGGCGGAAAAGACGCGAGTCGGCCCGCCGCGCATGTACAAGGTGCTTTTGCTCAACGACGATTTCACGCCGATGGATTTCGTCGTGAGCGTACTGCAACGTTTTTTTGCGATGGACCGCGAACGCGCGACGCGTGTCATGCTCCAAGTCCACACGGAAGGACGTGGAGAGTGCGGTACCTTTCCAAAGGACATCGCCGCAACCAAGGTTGAGCAAGTCATCGCTCATGCCCGGCAACACCAACATCCGTTGGCCTGTGTGATGGAGGAGAACTGAGAATGATTGCGCAAGAACTGGAAGTCAGCCTTCACATGGCCTTCGTCGAGGCGCGCCAGAAACGGCACGAGTTCATTACCGTGGAGCACCTGCTCCTCGCGCTGCTCGACAACCCGTCCGCCGCCGAAGTGCTCCGGGCCTGCTCGGCCAATATCGAGACCCTGCGACGCGAGCTCACCGAGTTCATCAGCGAGCACACGCCGACTGTCGAGGGCGACGAGGATATCGACACCCAACCCACGCTCGGTTTCCAGCGCGTGATTCAGCGCGCGATCCTGCATGTGCAGTCCTCCGGCAAGAAGGAAGTGACCGGGGCCAACGTGCTGGTTGCCATCTTTGGCGAGAAGGAATCACACGCGGTGTACTTCCTGCAGCGCCAGGAAGTGTCTCGGCTCGACGTGGTCAACTTCATCTCCCACGGCATTGCCAAGGGCGGCAGCAGCAGCGCCCCCGAAGCGCCGAAGGGTGTTGACGCCGAGCATGAAGCCCAAGAGTCCGAAGGCACGCCGGCCGGTGGCGCCCTCGAGAACTTCACCCAGAACCTGAATCAACAAGCCCTGATGGGCAAGATCGACCCGCTGATCGGGCGCGACAAGGAAGTCGAGCGCGTCATCCAGACCCTGTGCCGCCGCCGCAAGAACAATCCGCTGCTGGTCGGCGAAGCCGGCGTGGGCAAGACCGCGATCGCCGAAGGCCTGGCGCGCCGCGTGGTCGAGGGGCGCATTCCCGACGTGCTGGTCGACGCGCAGGTCTACGCGCTGGACATGGGCGCCCTGCTCGCCGGCACCAAGTACCGCGGCGACTTCGAGCAGCGTCTCAAGGCGGTGCTCAAGCAGTTGCTCGAGAACGAGCACTCGATCCTCTTCATCGACGAGATCCACACGCTGATCGGGGCCGGCGCGGCCTCGGGCGGCACGCTCGATGCGTCCAACCTGCTCAAGCCGGCGCTCTCCAGCGGCCAGCTCAAGTGCATCGGCGCGACCACCTACAGCGAGTTCCGTCAGATTTTCGAAAAAGACCACGCCCTGTCACGGCGCTTCCAGAAGATCGACGTACCCGAGCCCTCGATTGCCGAAACTGTGGAAATCCTCAAGGGGCTCAAGAGCCGCTTCGAGGAGCATCACAAGGTGCGCTATTCGTCGGCCGCGCTGGCCTCGGCCGCCGAGCTGTCGGCCAAGTACATCAATGACCGCCACCTGCCCGACAAGGCGATCGACGTCATCGACGAAGCCGGTGCCGCCCAGCGCATCCTGCCCAAGTCCAAGCAGCGCAAGACCATCGGCAAGGGCGAGGTCGAGGAGATCGTGGCCAAGATCGCCCGCATCCCGCCGCGCACCGTCTCCAACGACGACAAGACCGCGCTCAAGACGCTTGACCGCGACCTCAAGAACGTCGTCTTCGGCCAGGACCCGGCCATCGATGCGCTGGCCAAGGCGATCAAGATGTCCCGTTCCGGGCTCGGCAGCCCGGGCCGGCCGATCGGCAGCTTCCTGTTCAGCGGCCCCACCGGTGTCGGCAAGACCGAAGTGGCCCGCCAGCTCGCCTACACGCTGGGCATCGAACTCGAGCGCTTCGACATGTCCGAATACATGGAGCGCCACGCGGTCAGCCGCCTCATCGGTGCGCCCCCGGGCTATGTCGGCTTCGACCAAGGCGGTCTGCTGACCGAAGCCATTACCAAGAAGCCGCACTGCGTGCTGCTGCTCGACGAGATCGAAAAGGCGCACCCGGACATCTTCAACATCCTGCTGCAGGTGATGGACCACGGCACGCTCACCGACAACAACGGGCGCCAGACCGACTTCCGCAACGTGATCATCATCATGACCACCAACGCGGGCGCCGAAGCCATGCAGAAGACCGTCATGGGCTTTGCCGCCAAGCGTGAGGCCGGCGACGAGATGGCCGACATCAAGCGCATGTTCTCGCCGGAATTCCGCAACCGGCTCGATGCCACCATCTCCTTCCGGGCGCTGGACAACGAGATCATCCTGCGGGTGGTCGACAAGTTCCTCACCCAGCTCGAGGCGCAACTGCACGAGAAGAAGGTCGAAGCCACCTTCACCGACAAGCTGCGCACCTGGCTGGCCGCCGAGGGCTTCGACCCGCTGATGGGCGCCCGACCGATGGCGCGTCTGATCCAGGACACCATCCGCGCCGCCCTGGCAGACGAGCTGCTGTTTGGCCGGCTGGCCAACGGCGGCAGGGTGACGATCGACCTGGACGACGAAGAAAAGGTTGTCCTGACCTTGGACGAGGCGCTCGCCCACACTCACTGAATCCGTGTCACACGGCATGGGGCGGCTCATCGAGCCGCCCTTTTTTTGCGTCCGGGCCTGCTACACTGCCGGCCGAATCCACTCGTCCAGGAGAGATGCCATGAGTTTCCAGAACGCCGATTTGTGCGACCAGTTCGATGCCGAGGTGCGTGTCGTCGAGCCCATGTTCCGCAGCTTTGGTGGCAAGAGTGCCTTTCACGGCCGGATCACCACGCTCAAGGTTTTCGAAGACAACAGCCTGGTGCGCACTGCACTTGAAGGGCCGGGCAACGGCCGCGTGCTGCTGATCGACGCCGGCGGCTCGAAGCGTTGCGCGATGGTCGGCGATCAGCTCGCCGTGCTCGGCGTGAACAATGGCTGGGCCGGCATCGTGGTGTATGGCTGCATCCGTGACGCCAAGGCCATCGCCAGCATGCCCATCGGCGTCTTTGCGCTCGGCACGCATCCGCGCAAGAGCGTCAAGAAGGGCGTGGGCGATGTCGACATCCCTGTCACCTTCGGCGGCGTCACCTTTACCCCGGGCGATGTGCTGTATGCGGACGAAGATGGCGTTGTGGTGGCAGGGCGCGAGCTGGGCTGAAGCGCTCGCGCGCACCCAGCGTTCGGGTGCATCAGCACCAAAATCGGTTTCACAACGCTGGAACGCGTCCCGCATTACAAAACACATCAATCAAGGCATTGATTAAAAAGAAAAACATTTTTCTTATATCTTATATAAGACCTATTGCTGCTGTGCAAAAAGACGCCTATACTTTTCTCACAGCCGGATGCTTCGAATCGGTGACTTTTGCCCGCTGATCGACGCGCCGCCAGACAGCAGCTCCAACGACAGGCTCCCTCCCTGTTTTCACAGCAACACAAGGAAATCATCATGACCCAATCCCGTGATCAGCAAATCGCCGCCCTGAAAAAAGACTGGGCAGAAAACCCCCGCTGGGCCAGCGTCAAGCGCGGTTACAGCGCTGAAGACGTCGTGCGTCTGCGCGGCAGCCTGCAGCCCGAGTACACGCTGGCTCAGCGCGGTGCCGAGAAGCTGTGGGAGAAGGTCAACGGTGGCGCCAAGAAAGGCTATGTGAACGCCTTCGGCGCCATCACCGCCGGCCAGGCCATGCAGCAGGCCAAAGCCGGCCTGGAAGCCGTGTATCTGTCCGGCTGGCAGGTCGCCGCCGACGGCAACACCTCCGAAACCATGTACCCGGACCAGTCGCTGTACGCCTACGACTCGGTGCCGACCATGGTTCGCCGCATCAACAACACCTTCAAACGCGCCGACGAAATCCAGTGGTCGCGTGGCATCAACCCGGGTGACAAGGAATTCATCGACTACTTCCTGCCGATCGTCGCTGACGCAGAAGCCGGCTTCGGTGGCGTGCTCAACGCCTTCGAACTGATGAAGAACATGATCGCTGCCGGCGCCGCCGGTGTGCACTTCGAAGACCAGCTCGCTGCCGTCAAGAAGTGCGGCCACATGGGTGGCAAGGTGCTCGTGCCGACCCGCGAAGCGATCGAGAAGCTGACCGCTGCCCGTTTCGCCGCCGACGTCATGAACGTGCCGACCCTGATCCTGGCCCGTACCGACGCCGAAGCCGCCAACCTGATCACCAGCGACTACGACGCCAACGACAAGCCCTTCCTCACTGGTGAGCGCACCCAGGAAGGCTTCTACCGCGTCAAGAACGGTCTGGAACAGGCCATCAGCCGCGGCGTTGCCTACGCCCCCTACGCCGACCTGGTGTGGTGCGAAACCGGCACGCCGGACCTGGGCTTTGCCCGCGAGTTCGCGCAGGCCGTGCATGCCGCCTGCCCGGGCAAGCTGCTGTCCTACAACTGCTCGCCGTCCTTCAACTGGAAGAAGAACCTGGACGATGCGACCATCGCCAAGTTCCAGGACGAGCTGTCCGCCATGGGCTACAAGTACCAGTTCATCACCCTGGCCGGCATCCACGTCAACTGGTACAACACCTTCCAGTTCGCCCACGCCTACGCACAGGGCGAAGGCATGAAGCACTACACCGAGATGGTGCAGGAGCCGGAATTCGCCGCACGCGAAAAGGGCTACACCTTCGTGTCGCACCAGCAGGAAGTGGGCGCCGGCTACTTCGACGACGTGACCACCGTGATCCAGGGCGGTTCGTCCAGCGTCAAGGCCCTGACCGGTTCGACCGAAGAAGAGCAGTTCCACTAAGCCACACCCTGTCCTGCCGGCCCCATCGGGGTCGGCAAGGCAACAAAAAGGCGCCCTTCGCTCAGCGATGGGCGCCTTTTTTTATCCCTGCGGATCAGTCACGGCAGGTCGCCGGCCACCTCGACCCGGTTGCGGCCGAGCTTCTTCGCAGCGTACAAGGCCTGGTCGGCCGCCGACAGCAAGGCCGCGGCGGAGAACTTCGACGGATCGGCGCTCGCCACGCCCAGACTGACGGTGACAGCCTTGCCGACCGACGATGCCACGTGCGGCATGTCCAGTGCGACGATGGCGGTGCGGATCCGTTCGGCCACCACCCGGGCCCCCACCGAGTTGGTGCCGGGCAGCACCACCACGAACTCTTCGCCTCCATAGCGCGCGACCAGATCGCCCGTGCGCGCCGCCACTCCGGCCAGCACCGACGCCACACTACGCAGGCAGGCATCGCCCTGCGGGTGGCCATAGGTGTCGTTGTAGGTCTTGAAGTGATCCACATCGACCATGATGATCGACAGCAACTGCCCGCCACGCTGGCAGCGCTGCCACTCTGCCCCAAGGCGCTCGTCGAAAGCACGGCGGTTGGCCAGACCGGTCAGGGCGTCCTTGGCAGCGATCTGCTCAAGCTGGATCTGCGCCTCCTTCTGCACCGTCATGTCGCGTAAGGTTTCGACCACGGCCACCAGATGCCCCGCCTCGTCGTAAATCGGCCCGGCATCCACCGCCAGATACAAGCGCGTACCCGCACGCGGCATGCGGCACCAGTTCTCGACATGAAAGCCCAGCGTCGCACTACTCGCGTCGGTATCGTAGGCAGAATAGAAACCCTGGATCTCCTCGATGCGTCCTTCGGCAATCAGGTCGGCCAGGCATGGCCGCGGCTGGTCATAAAAGGCAAAGCCATGGTCTCGCGTCCCGATCACCTCGCTTGCCGGCACCCCGGTCAGACGCTCGCACGCGCGGTTCCAGATCAGCACCTTGCCTTCGGCGTCGAGCACGAAGGTCGGTACCACCAGATGCTGCATGAGGGCAATGGCGAAGCTCTGATCCTGCACCGCCGCTTCCTTACCGTTCACTTGCCCTGCACGCCGATTTGGCATCTTGTGGTCTCCTGATTGTGGTGTCGTTCGTCGGTTATCGGCCGCCACCGACAAAGATTGAACCCTCGGCGCTCGCTGCGCCGGCTGAACATGCTCTACCATGGTCGTGAGCCCACCCTCGGGAGGCGGCATGCGCCGATTGATTCACCTGCCGTGTTTGCTGATGCTGGCACTGCTGGGCGCCATGGCCCACGCCAGCGATGAGGCCGCTGGTAACAGCGACGTCGCTCCCCCCCAGGCCGTGCGCCTCGACCTCGGCGTTCAGCCGCTAGGCTATCCGACCGGCCTGGTCGGCGCCGCACTGGGCCGCGACCGCATCCTGCGTCGCGCACTGGCCGAGCAGGGGCTTGCATTCCAGACTCTCGCCTTCCAGCGCGGGCCCGACATCGTCAGCCGCCTGGGTGGCGGACGCCTGGCGGCCGGGTTGGTCGGCGACATGCCCACGCTTTCCGCCATCGCCGCCGGCGATACACTGGTCGCAGGCTTGGTGAAATTTTCGACTTCGGCCGTCGTCTCGCGCGAGATCGGCCTGATGGAAAACCTGCGCGGCCGCCGCATTGCCTATGTCAAGGGCTCCAGCGCCCATTACACCCTGCTCGAGGGGTTGGCCAGCGCCGGCCTGAAAGAGACCGATGTCGAACTGGTACCGATGCCGGTCAACGAGATGCCCGACGCCCTGCAAAAGGGCACGGTGTCGGCCTTTGCCGCCTGGGAGCCGGCCCCGGCGATCGCACTGGCGCAGGATCCCGACCACCGGATCGTGTTCCGCGGGCGCAGCACCGACTACCTGCTGATCTCCCGGCAGTTCGCCGAAGCGCACCCCGAGGCCGCTCGCCAGCTCACCGCAGCCCTGGTCCGGGCCATTCACTGGATGCAGCGGCGCCGGCACAATATCGAGACGGCAGCCCGCTGGGCCATGGCCGACGGCAGCCAGTTGGCGGGTGAACCGGCGCAGGCATCAGTCAGCCAGGCGGTACGCATCACCCGCGCCGAGTTGCTCGACATTCCCGCGCTGCCCGCCATTCCGGCCTCGGCGCGCGGTGTGCAGGGGCTCGGCGGCAAACTCAGATTCCTGCAGCATCGCGGCAAGATCCCCACACACATCGGCGCAACCGAAATTGAACAGGCGTTCGACTATACCGGGTTGGCCGAAGTGCAGTCGGCACCCGCGAAATATCGCTTAAACACCTTCGACTATGGCCGTTAACCGTGCCATGCGGTTAATCCATCGAGCCACCTCCAGTTTGAGCGCCAGGATCAGCCTTGTCTTTGGCAGTTGCATCCTGGCGATCATCGGCATGCTGGTGGCGGTGTGGTATCACGGTTTTGCACCCGCCGGGCTGATCGGCGCGCGGGATCAGCGCCTGCGCGAGATCATCGCCACCCAGACGATCCAGGCCGACGCCCGCATCGCGCAACTGGCCAGCGACCTGCGTGAACGCCGCGGCGATCTGCTGATGCTCGCCGACAGCCCGGAACTGATCGCCAGCGCCGCAGCCGCCGACACATCGCTCGACAAGGTGCTGGACCGAGCATTCGCCCGGCTTGAGCGCGCCTATCCCGATCGCTACCTCGATGTGCTGCTGCTCACCACCGCCGGGCGCGTCCACCGCGCGCTATCGGCTGACGCCCCCCCGGCGAATCAACGCCCGCCCTGGCTCGACGGGCTGCTCACCCCTGGCATCACCGAAACCATCCTGCTCGATCACGACGGCCCGAACGGCGCGCCCACCTTGATTCTCGCCCGCCAGGTCCTCGCACCTTCCGGCGACGTCCTGGGTGCGCTGATCCTGCGCATGGCCCCCCGCGATCTGCTCGCCCCCCTCGCGCGCGCCGATGAAACCGTGCTCGGCCCGAGCGGACGCATTGAACTGGCCGATAGCGCCGGCATCGTGCTCGCCCGGCAGGGCACCCCGGCCGCCCTCGTCACGCCGCCACCCGCCGCCGCCCGCCGCCACGGAATCGAAGGCAGTTTCCTCGAACCGCGCGCCGACGGCACCCTCGACATCACCACCTACCGCTATCTGCCCGTCGGCACCGACGCGGGCTGGACACTGGCGATCCGCCGCAGTCAGGACGAAGCCTTCGACTACATCACCGACCGTCGCAACCGCGTGCTGCTGCTCAGCCTAGCCCTTGCCGCGGTGTTTTTGCTCCTCGTCAGGCTCTTCTCCCGCCAGCTGACCCGCAAGCTGCGTGCGCTGACAGCCACCGCGGAACGCATTGCCGCCGGCGAAGCCTGGGTGCGGATGCCGACGACCATGACGACCGGCAGCGAGGATCTTGCCCGGCTGGCCCGGAGCTTCAACCACATGGCCGCCCAAGTCGACTCGCGTCGCCAGAGTCTGGAGATCAAGGTCGCCGAGCGCACCCGCGAGCTGGCCGCTGAAAAATCCACCGTCCAGCAATACCTTGATGTCGCCGGCGCCATCATCCTGGTGCTCGATCCGACCGGCCGGGTGCTGCAGATCAACCGCATCGGCTGCGAGATCCTCGGCCGCAGCGAGGCCGAGCTGCTCGGTAGCGACTGGTTCGCCCTGTGCCTGCCACCGCGCCTGCATGCTGACGTCCGGACCGCGTTCGATACCCTGATCCGCGAAGGAAACGACTCGGTCAGTCGCTACGAAAACCCGGTCGTCACCGCGCACGGAGACGAGCGCATCATCGCCTGGGCCAACACCGTACTGCGCACTCCGGACGGCCGCACGGCCGCCATCCTGGCCTCGGGCCTGGATGTGACCGAGGCGCGGACCGCAGCGGCCGCATTGCGCAGCGCACATGACCTGCTGCACACCGTCATCGACACCTCACCCGACTGGATCTACGCCAAAGACCGCGAGCAGCGTTACATCCTGGTCAACCAGGCAATGGCCTCGGCCATTGGCAAATCCCCCCAGACCATGATCGGGCAGCCCGCCGCCGAGCACTTCACGGCCTCGACCGACACTGCCGGCGACAGCGACGAACGCGTCTTCGCGGGTCACAGCCAGCACCTGCCACGCGAACATGTGTGTGACGCATCGGGTCGGACACGGATTTTCGACACCTACAAGCGCCCGTTGCGAAGCCCCGACGGCCGCATCACTGGTCTGCTCGCCTACAGCCGCGACACCACGGCGCAACGTCAGATGGAAACCCAGCTGCACCTGTGGGCCAAGGTCTTCGAGTGCTCCAGCGAAGGCGTCATGATCACCGACGCCGCCCAGCGCATGGTCAGCGTGAATCGCGCATTCAGCGAAATCACCGGGTACGCCGAGCACGAGGCGATCGGCCAGACCCCCCGCCTGCTCAGTTCTGGGCGGCACAACAGCGCGTTCTACGACGCCCTGCACGAGGCCGTGGACACCAACGATCGCTGGCAGGGCGAGATGTGGAACAGGCGCAAGAACGGTGAAATCTATCCGCAGTGGCTGACCATCAACGCCGTTCGCGACCCCGACGGGACGCTCACCCACTATGTCGGCGTCTTCTCCGATATCAGCGACATCAAGCGCTCCGAAGCCCGGTTCGAACACCTCGCCCACCACGACCCGCTCACCGGCCTGCCCAACCGCCTGCTTCTGCTCGACCGCCTTGCCCACAGCATCGAGCGCGCCCGTCGCCATCAGCACAGCCTCGCCGTGTGCTTCATCGACCTCGACAACTTCAAGCATGTGAACGACAGCCTCGGCCACCATGCCGGCGATGAACTGCTCAAGGCCATCGCCACCGAACTACGGCACCACATCCGCAGCGAAGATACGCTGTCACGTATCGGCGGCGATGAATTCGTCCTGCTGGTCGACACCGTCACCACCCCCGCCGGCATCGAACAGATCGTGCACAAGCTGCTCGCCGTGCTGCGCGAGCCACGCCGCCTCGAAGGCCATCAGCTCTACCTGAGCGGCAGCATTGGCATCAGCCTGTTTCCGCAGGATGGCGACACGCCCGGCGCGCTGATCCAGCATGCCGACTCAGCCATGTACGATGCCAAGCAACTGGGCAAGAACCGTTATCGGTACTACACCCAATCCCTGACCGATGGCGCCATCAAGCGCCTGCAGATCGAATCCGCTCTGCGCGAAGCCGCCGTGCACCGACAGCTGACACTGGCCTACCAACCACAGATGGATCTGGTGAGCAATGCGCTGGTCGGCGTCGAGGCCTTGCTGCGCTGGCAGCATCCGCAACTGGGCGCCATCACACCGGATGTCTTCATCCCCATCGCCGAAGAAGCCGGCCTGATCAACGAGATTGGCGCCTGGGTGCTCGACACCGCCTGCCAGCAACTGGCCGCCTGGGACGCCACCGGCTGGTCACCGCAGCGCATGGCGATCAATGTCTCGGCGCATCAACTGCGCCAGGCCGATCTGCCCGAGCAGGTCCGCAACGCCCTCGACCGCGCCCGCCTGCCGGCCAGCCGGCTCGAACTGGAGATCACCGAATCGGCCATCGCCGACCAGCGCGGCGTCGACGCCATTCATCAACTCGCCCGGCTCGGCGTGGCCATCTCGATCGACGACTTCGGCACCGGCTACTCATCGCTGAGCTACCTCAAGAAGCTGCCCATCCAGACGCTCAAGATCGACAAGAGCTTTGTCGCCGACCTGTGCACCGACCCCAATGACGAAGCCATCGTCCGCTCCGTCATCGCCCTGGCCAAGGATCTCGGGCTGGCGACCATCGCCGAGGGCGTCGAAACCGACGCCCACCGCAGCTTCCTGGTTGCCCACGGCTGCCTGCACGGCCAGGGCTATCTGTTCGACCGTCCCCTGAGCGCCGACGCCCTGGCACAACGCTATCGGCCCCAGCGCCCCTGAACGGCGGTTCAGCGCGGCCCGCCGTATGCCTCGGCCACCGCATCGTAGGCCGCCAGCGCCACCGGCTCGGCCCGTGCCGCCTCCGCCCACTCGACCATCGCCGGATGCGCCAGCATGGCATCGCGATACGCCGCCGCCACCGGCGGCAGCGCCACGTTGTAGGTCACGAAACGCATCACCACCGGGGCATACATCGCGTCCGCAATCGAAAATCCGCCGAACAGATACCGCCCCGCGTCGCCTGCGAATTCCTCCCGCGCCTGCGTCCAGATCTCGGCGATACGGTCGACGTCCGCCTGCACCTCCGGGCTGGGCGTCTTGCCCTTCAGGCGCAGCTTGATGTTCATCGGCATGGCCGTGCGCAGCGCGCCAAAGCCAGAGTGCATTTCCGCCGAAACGCTGCGTGCCCGTGCCCGCGCCAGTGCATCGGCCGGCCACAAACCCGGATGGCGCTCGGCCAGAAACTCGGCAATGGCCAGCGTATCCCACACTTGGAAACCGTCCACATGCAGGCAGGGCACCAGGCCGTTGGCCGAATAGGTCCGGTGGCCGGCGTGCGCGCCCTTGCCGCTGACCTGCACCTGATGCGCCTCGAACGGAATGTCGAAATGCTTCATCAGTACCCACGGCCGCAGCGACCAGGACGAATAGTTCTTGTTGCCAAAATACAGTGCGTACATCGATCTCTCCTTGAAAACAAACCTGTCAGCAGTGCAGCGCGTCTTCCGCCGCCACCGGCGCAGCCAGCGCTTCAACCAGTGACAGCCCGTCGGGCCAGTTGCCCAGGCCCGAGTCGGCATTGACATGGCCCGCGGCGCCGACCGACACGAAGCGGCTGCCCCAGGCCGCGGCAAACGCGCGGGCCCGGGTCATGGACACATACGGATCGTCATCGCTGGCCACGACGATGGACGGAAACGGCAAGGCCTGCAACGGCATCGGCGCAAAGCCGCGCACCACCGGTGGCGTGTGTACCGCTGAATCCACGTCCGCCGGCGCCACCAGCAGCGCTCCGCGGACGCGCCCCGTCGCCTGCCGGGCCCAGTGTGCCACCAGGGCACACCCCAGGCTGTGCGCAATCAGGATCACGTCGTCGTGACAATGCCGCACCGCCGCGTCGAGTGTCCGGATCCAGTCGCGTCGCACAGGCGCGTCCCAGTCCGCCTGCACCACCCGCCGCACTTGCGGCAGCGCGCGCGACCAATGGCTCTGCCAGTGCGTCGGCCCCGAACCACCCAGCCCCGGAATGGTCAGCCATGTTGTCATATCGCTCTCCGCTACAATGTGATTGCTGTTTCAACCAACATCAGTCGAATCACTCTATCGCACCGCCAGACGGCCGTATATCGATAATGATTTGACGTTTATGTGAAGGAATTTCACATGCAGCGCATCCCTCCCCTGCCTGCCCTGCGCGCCTTCGAAGCCGTCGCCCGGCTTGGCAGCGTCGTCAAGGCCGCCGGCGAGCTGCATCTGACCCACAGCGCCATCAGCCACCAGCTGCGGGCACTGGAGAACATGCTTGGCCTGCGCCTGTTCGACCGCCACGGCAAACGCCTCACAGTCAATGAGAACGGCCGTGTCTATGCCATGCAGGTGCGCCACGCGCTGTCGGATCTGTCGCGGGCGACCGACACGGCGCTGGCACAGCCGCGCGAGGACGAACTGGTCGTCGGCACCATTCCGTCCTTCGGTGCGCATTGGCTCATCCCGCGCCTGCCGCACTTCACCTCCGCCTACCCGGAACTCAAGATTTCCCTGCGCGCCGGCCTGCAGGTGGCCGACCTCGACGCCGAAGGCATCGACGTTGCCATCCGCATGGGCCATGGCGGCTGGGACAGGGTGCAGCAACGCGAGCTGTTTGCCGACCGGCTGGTCGCCGTCGCCGCGCCGCATTTCAACGGCGGACGCCTGCCGCGCACGCCGGCTGAGGTACTCTCCGCGCCGTTGCTACTGTCGATCGAAAACTGGCGCCCCTGGCAGGAGGCCGCCGGCCTGCCGGCCAATGCGCTGCACGGCATCCACTTCAACGACTCGAATCTCGTGCTCGAAGCCGCCCGCCTCGGCCAGGGCGTGGCGCTGTCGCGGCTGTCGCTGGTACACGGCGCCCTCCTCGACGGCAGGCTCGTGCAGCTGACGAAAATCAGCGTGCCCTACCCCAACGCCTACTGGCTGGTGTGGCCCGCCCGCAGCGCCGGCCGGGCCCGGGTCGAGCACTTTGGCCAGTGGCTCGATGCCGAGATTGCGGCCTATCTGGCCAATGTGTCGGGTTTCGACGCCGAGGACACCCCGTTCGAATGAGCACGCTCGCCGCCCGCAAGCCCCGTCACTCGGGTGCGCGAACTGGCACATCGTCCCGATGCGCGCCCAGCCTGGCCGACAGCTTGCGGGTGATCTTCGCCATGCTCGCCTCGGCGCGATCAAAGCCATACACAAATCGGGGGAAATCCAGCGGCGCCTGCGCCGCCCAGATGGCCTCATGCTGATCAGGCGGCAAGATGCGCAGCGGATTACCCACCGCCACCCAGCCAATCGGCACCGTCTCGCCCGGCGGCAGCGTGGTGCGCAAATGCACCACGGCATTGATGCGCACCTCGCAGCCCTGCCCCAGTTGCGCGCCATGGAACACCGAGGCGCCGGTGGCGATGAACACATCATCCGCCACCGTGCAGCCCACCACATGCGCGCCCGGCCCGACCAGGCAGTGAGCGCCGATCGTCAGCGCATGGTCGTCCGTGCTGCGCAGCACCGCGTTCTCGAGCACGATCACGCACTCGCCGAGGTTGATGCGGCTACCCTCGGCGATGATCTGCGCGCCATGCATCACGCGGCAGCCGGGGCCGATGTGCACATTGCCGCAGACCGTGGCGGTCGGCGCCACCCAGGCCTCGGGGTCGATGGTCGGCGTGTGGCCGAGATGGGTGAGCAGCATGGGAACACTCCTTGTCGAGATGCTGTGATCGTGCGCTGAAACGCCTCAGCCCGGCAAGACGGATCGAATCGCCGCCCACACCCGTTCCATATCCGCCTGCGTGGTCGCCCAATGGCTGATCGCGCCGCGGATCGCGCCCTGGCCGAACAGCACCGTCGGCGTCATGAACACCTCGCCGGTGGCGTTGATACGCGCGAGCAGCGCGGCGGCGTCGCCCTCCGCCGGGGCAAAGCAGAAGCCATTGAGCGTCACCGGCGCGAGCAGGCGCAGACGCGGCTCGGCGGCAATGCGCTCGCCCAGCCAGCGCGCCTGATCGCAGTTGCGCTCAACGATCCCGGCATAGCCCGATCGGCCATAGGCGCGCAGCGCAAACCATGCCGGCAGCGCGCGCAGACGGCGCGAGTTTTCCGGGGTGAGTTGCAGGAAGTTGCCGGGCTCCACCTCGCCGCGCAGGTAGGCCGCCTGGTTGCGAAACACCTCGGCCTGCAGCGGCAGATGCCGCGTCAGCACCACCGCCGAGTCATACGGCACGTTGAGCCATTTGTGGCAGTCGACGGTGATCGAGTCCGCGGTCTCCCATCCGACCAGGCGTGGCCGGTAGCGCGCGCTGGCCGCGGCGATGCCGGCGAAGGCGGCGTCCACATGCAGCCAGAAGTCGAAACGCGCTTTCAGCGCCGCGATGGCGGCTAGGTCATCGACATCGCAGGTATTCACCGTGCCGGCATTGGCCACCACGATGCACGGCCCCGGCGCGGCGGCCAGCGCCTCGGCCAGTGCGTTCACATCCACCGCCTCCCGAGTCGGCAGGCTCGCCACACGCTGCAGGCTCTGCCGCCCCAGCCCGAGCATGGCCAGGCTTTTCACGGTGCTCGAATGCGCGCCGGCGCTGAGCACCCGCACCGGCCCCAGCGCGGCCAGTCCGGCCTCGGCCACATCCACGCCGGCCTGCCGGCCAAGCCACTGCCGCCCCGTCGCCAGTCCGACAAAATTCGCCATGGTCGCGCCCGACACGAAGGCGCCATTGAAGTCTTCCGGCAGGCCGAGCATGTCGCGGAACAGGGCAATGGTTTCCAGTTCCAGCGCGCCGGCACTGGAATCGGCCGAGCCGGTGGCGTTCTGGTCGATGGCGCTGGCCAGCCAGTCGCCCACCAGCGCGGCGGGGGTGACACCGCCGGTGACAAAGCCGAAGTAGCGCGGCCCGGCGCTGGCGGCGAGGCCGGACGAGAACCGGCGCAGGAATTCGTCGAGCGCCGCACGGGCGCCACCGTCGTGATCGATGGGCGCAGCCGGCGGCGCGCCACCGGCCACGGGCCGCGCCGGCACGTTGGCTAACCACTGGCTGGCCTGCGCACACACGTCGCGCAGCAGCGCGTCGGTCTGAGCGTGGTCGTCGGACAAAACATCGGATGGCTTTGGCATGAGGGCGCTCGCAACCGCAACGGCGGCAGTCGTAAAACACTTACCCTGCGCGCCACGCACCCATTGTCAAAGAGACAATCCGCCAGCGCATGACCGGGCCAGCCCTGCCCGCTCAGTCAGCCGTTGTCAGCACCCGGCGCCCGAGCGGCCGGCCATCGACGTCAAAGGCCTCGCGAAAGCTGAAGGCCGCTGGCGACGGCCCCTTGGCGTTCAGCTCGTCCAGCCGCGCCATCGCCTCGGCAAGGTCGGGCCGATGCCCGGCCGGCACCCACCACAGCACCATGTGCATGTCGGCCGCCTTGGCAAACCACTCGCGCCGACGCGTCATGACCGATTTGTGGGCCGAGCGGTACACATAGTCGAACAGCGCCTCGCTGCTCTCCCACACCGACAGGTTGACGATCAGTGCGTCATCGCCCAGTGCCGAGGTGCTGCCCTCGCGGGCATCGCCCTCGAAACGCCAGACGAAACCGGGGCTGTGCTCGGCCAACGCGTTGATCTCGTCGAGCCGAGCGACGAAGCCGGCCAGCTGTGGCGAATCGATCGGGGCGAGCAGTCGGGCGACATTGAGTTGTGCCAGTTGCATGGGCGGGGTCATCAGACAGTCCTTGTGGATCAGGATAGTCGCATCATCGCGCGCGTGCCCCGCCAGGACAAACGCGTCTTTTTCACGTGTGCAACAGTTTCGTTCACGCGGGCGCCGGCCCGAAGCCAGCCACCGCATCCGCCGCCATTTCAGTACGCAGCCAGTCGATGAAGGCCTGCCGCAAGGGCGTCTCACCACCGCGCAGCGGCAGCACCAGCCAGTAGGCCCAGCGGCGCGGCCGGCCGTGCTCGTCAAAGCCGTGCTCGGCCGACACGTCCTGCCCTTCGCGGTACATCACTGGCACCTCGGCCTCGAACAAGCGTGTGAGCTGGCCGTTGCGCAGCGCCAGCGCCGCCAGCGAACCGCGCGCCAGCGCCACACCCTGCCCCTCGATGGCCGCCTGCACCACCAGCCCCGAATCGTTATGCATCAGTCCGGCGCTCGGCTCCGGCCAGTCCAGGCCGACGGCACGAAACCACGGCACCCAGTCCTCGCCATCCGAGCGCAGCAGCGGCAGGCCAGCCAGCTCGGCCGGCGTGCGCGGCAGGCGACCGGCGAAGCGCGTGCCGACGACGGGAAACAGCACGTCTTCCATCAGCAGCTCGCTGCGCACCCCGGCGTAGCCGCCGAAACCCCAGCGAATCGCCACGTCCACACCATCGCGCACGAAATCCGAGCGTGCGGTGGTGGACACCACATTCACCTCGCAGCCCGGATTCGCCTCGATGAAGGCGGCAATCCGCGGTGCCAGCCAGCGCCCGGCGAAGGACGGCATGACACTGATCGACAAGCGGTTTACGTTAATCCGCCGGCGCAGCACGGCGACCGTGTCCGACACCTGACGCAGCGCCTCGTTGGCTACCACCAACAGTTCTTCGCCCGCACGGGTCAGCACCACCGCCCGCCCCTGGCGCGAAAACAACGGGAACGCCAGCCACGCCTCCAGCGCGCGGATCTGGTGGCTCACGGCGCTATGGGTCACATGCAGCTCCTCGGCCGCGCGGGTAAAGCTCAGGTGGCGGGCCGCGGCCTCGAAAGTGCGCAGGGCGGGCAGGGGCGGGAGTTTTCCGGGCGCTTCCATTGGCAAGTCTCGCTCACATATCAGCAAGAAAGGATCGTTTTTCGAAACGCCACAAAACATCCATGCTTAAGGCCATGCAGCGCATATCGAGAGACGTTTCGGAGCATACCAATGAAAGCCACACTAACACACACAGCGCATGATCTCGCCGCGAAGGCCGTGTGCGCGATCGGCGATTTCCAGGGCGGCATGGTGCACTGCCTGCGCGGCCGGCTATGGGTCACCGCCGAAGGCCATGCCCAGGATGTCTGGCTCACCGCGGGCATGACGCTCACTTTGCCCGACCCCGGCAAAGTCGTGATCCAGGCCGATACGGACAGCACGCTCGCGCTCATCGCCGCACCGCAGCGCCAGCCGCCGACCGCAGTGCTGCGGCAGTTGTGGCAGCGGCACCGGGCGGCGGCGGCAGTCATCGGGCCGAGGTGCGACATGCGCTGCTAGGGGCTGTGGACATTTATCCGGCGGGTCGCGTTAAATGCGTTCGACCATGCTCACCCTGCCCCCACCCCACACCCTGATCGCCTTCGAGGCCGCCGCCCGCCACGGCAGCTTCCTGCGCGCCGGCGAAGAGCTGTGCATTACCGCCTCGGCGGTCAGCCATCGCATCAAGGCGCTGGAGGACTGGCTGGGACAGGCGCTGTTCGCGCGCATCAACCGGCGCATCGAACTGACCCGCGCCGGCGAGGCCTACCTGGCCGAGATTCAGCCGGCGCTGCAGCGTGTCGACACCGCGTCGCGGCAGTTGCGGCGGCACGCCGGTCACACCTTGCGCATCAGCGTGGCGCCGGCCTTCGGCGCCAAATGGCTGGTCGGGCGGCTGGCCGGCTACCAGCAGACGCACCCGGCGCTGGAGTTCACGCTGTCGGCCTCGACCCGGCTGGACCCGATGCTCGACGGCAGTGCCGACCTCGGCCTGCGCTACGGTCGCCCGCCCTGGCCGGGGCTGACAGCCTTCAAGCTCAGTGACGAAACCGTGGCGCCGCTGTGCACGCCGGCGCTCGCCGCCACTTTGAAAACCCCCAGCGACCTGGCCCGCGCCCGCCTGCTGCGCCATCCGCTGCTGCACTGGCAACCCTGGTTTGCCGCGGCGGGCCTGGATTGGCCAGAACCGGACAGCGGAGCAGAGTTCGATGACGCAATGATGATGCTCGAAGCCGCCGCCGCAGGCACAGGCGTCGCCCTGAGCGTCGGCCTGCTGGCACGCAGCTATCTGGCGGCCGGCACGCTGGTGGCGCCCTTCGACATCGCGGTGGCGGGCCAGGGCTTTTATGCGGTACTGCCGCCGGCGGCGGCCGGCCAGGCGTGGATCCGCGATTTCGTGCGCTGGCTGCAGCACGAGGTGCGCGCACCGCATGCGGGCTAACGCGCCGTTTTCCTGCGCTGGATCAGAGCGCCGCACCGGCGCTCTTGGCACACTGCGCGCTGTTTTCCACTGCACCGGAGGTTTTTTCATGCGTTCGCTGTTCGCTGCCCTCGCCCTGGCCGTCCCCCTGACCGCTGCCGCCGCGCCGGTGGCCTGCCCGGACGCCACCACCGTCAAGCAGGTCAACGCCTGCCCGTCGATGGAAGAACTGAAATACACCTTCGACGGCTACTGCGGTGACAACGCCCGTCTCTACAACCCCACCGACACCACCTGCGAGAGCTTCGAGAACTATCGCAAGCTGAAGGACATCGCGCTGTGGGAGTCAGCTGACGGCGAGTTCGCCAACTATCTGTCCTGCGACATGGCGGCGTCCGAGATGGCCAAGGCCCGGCCGGTGAAGATCAGCGTGAGCCAGAAGAAAGGGCTCACGCTGCTGCGCTGCGACTACTCCAACGGCACGTACTTCGTACACCGCACCCGCGCCAGCTGCACCGTGCCGGCCGAGGGCGCCTGCCCGGCCGACGGGCCGTGCGTGGCGCAGTGCGAGTAATCAGCCGTCCCGCTCCGATGGCGACGCCGGGGCAAAGCGCCCGGCCGCCACGGCACTGAGAAAGGCACTGCTCAGCCCGATCTCCAGCGCCTGCGCCCGCGCGGCGGGGCAGAACAACTGCACCTGGAAGCTCACCAGCGCACCGTCGGTCGTGCCGACATGAACCACCGGCGCGGGCCCCTGCACGTCGGCCGACAGCGCGCGGTCGACCGCCATGCTGACCCGCCGGGCCTCATCGGCAAAGTCGGCGCAGGCGGCGGCCGTTTCCGTCTGCCACCAGGCCAGCGCCGCGCACACATCCAGTCCGGCCTCGACGGTCACCACGAAGGGGTGCTGCACATAGTGGCGCCCCAGCCGCTCATTGCGCACCGGGTGGGTGAGGAACAGGCTGTTGGGCATCACGATGACATTGCCGGTATAGCCATGCCCCTTCTTCGGCGGTGACAGCTCGAGCACGGTGGTCGACAGCAGGTTGTAGTCGCTGACTTCGCCGCGCACGCCATTGACCTCGATCCAGTCGCCCACCGAATACAGGCCCGCGCCGGTACGCAGCATGAAGCCGCTCACGCACATGATCAGTTCCTTGGTGGCCAGCACCACGGCAACGGTCACCGCGGTGAGCGACAGCATGATGTTCTGCAGGTGGCCCAGCCACAGCAGCAGCAGCGCCACCGCCATGCCCAGGTTGAAGGCGCTGCGGGCGTAGAACACCCGCCGTCGGCGCGACGCGTCGAGCACGCCGGCGTCGCCGCGGACATAGCGCGTGACCAGCCGCCGGCCGATCACGAAGATCACCACCAACACCAGCGTCGCCACCACCCGCGGCAGCCACTGGTCTTCGCTGAAATAGTCCTGCAGGTTCATTCGTCTGTTTGCGCCGGGCAAAGCCAAGAGGATACCGCGACGGCGCCAGGGCAGCCGCTGCAGCGCAGCATTCCGGGTTCACCCGACTAGTCAGCACCGGGCAAAGCCGTGATGATGGCAGCAACAACAGCCGCCATTGCCGAACAAAACCAGGCCAAAAGTCGCGAGCAGATCTCATCGGACGACATCTGCCCTGAACGTCTCACCTACCGAAACGGCGGCCAGCCACTCCCCACAGTCTCTTCAGGACCCGCCCCATGAATCCCATCAAGAGCCTCCTCGTCGCCAACCGATCCGAGATCGCCATCCGCGTGTTCCGCGCCGCCAGCGAGATGAACATCCGCACCGTGGCCATCTACTCCAAGGAAGACCGCCTCGCCCTGCACCGCTTCAAGGCCGACGAGGCCTATCTGGTGGGCGAAGGCAAGGGGCCGATCGCCGCCTACCTGGACATCGCCGACATCATCCGCATCGCCAAGGAAGCGGGCGTGGACGCCATCCACCCCGGCTATGGCCTGCTCTCCGAGAACCCGGACTTTGCCGAGGCCTGTGCGGCCGCCGGCATCCGCTTCATCGGCCCGAGCCCCACGGCCATGCGCGAGCTGGGCAACAAGGTGGCCGCCCGGGCACTGGCCGAGCGCGCCGGCGTGCCGGTGGTGCCCGCCACCGGCGCCCTGCCCAAGGATCTGGATGCCTGCAAGGCACAAGCAGCCGCGGTGGGTTACCCGCTGATGCTCAAGGCCAGCTGGGGCGGCGGCGGCCGCGGCATGCGGGTGGTCGAGACCGAGGCCGACCTGGCCGGCGCGCTCGAAGTGGCGCGACGCGAGGCGGCCAGTGCCTTCGGCAACGACGAGGTGTATCTGGAAAAACTCGTGCGCCGCGCCCGCCATGTGGAAGTCCAGGTCCTCGGCGACACCCACGGCAACCTGGTGCACCTGTTCGAGCGCGACTGCTCGGTGCAGCGGCGCAACCAGAAGGTGGTCGAGCGTGCGCCCGCGCCCTATCTCGACGAAGCCACCCGCAGCGAACTGTGCGCGTCCGCCCTGCGTCTGGCGCGTGAAGTCGGCTACAGCCACGCCGGCACGGTCGAGTTCCTCATGGACGCCGACACCGGCGCCTTCTACTTCATCGAGGTGAACCCACGCATCCAGGTGGAGCACACCGTCACCGAGCAGGTCACCGGCATCGACATCGTCAAGGCGCAGATCCGCGTCACCGAGGGCGCGCGCATCGGCGAGGAAGGCAGCATCGTGCCACCGCAAGCGCAGATCCGCCTCAACGGTCACGCCCTGCAGTGCCGCGTCACCACCGAAGACCCGGAGAACGGCTTCGCGCCGGACTACGGCAAGCTCACCGCCTACCGCAGCGCCTCGGGCATGGGCGTGCGCCTCGATGGCGGCACGGCCTACGCCGGCGCGGTCATCACCCCCTACTACGACTCGCTGCTGGTCAAGGTCACCGCCTGGGACAACACCGCCGCCGAAGCGGCCCGCCGCATGGACCGCGCCCTGCGCGAGTTCCGCATCCGCGGGGTGACCACCAACCTG
The DNA here is from genome assembly GCA_041396265.1 of Rhodocyclaceae bacterium. GTDB lineage: Bacteria > Pseudomonadota > Gammaproteobacteria > Burkholderiales > Rhodocyclaceae > Nitrogeniibacter. The sequence continues at coordinate 26,906 of JAWKYX010000029.1, read as the reverse complement.
GCCTTCCTCGAGAACGTGATCGCCCACCCGCAGTTCATCTCGGGCGAGTGCATCACCCGTTTCATCGACGACACGCCCGAGCTGTTCGAGTTCACCCCGCGCCGCGACCGCGCCACCCGGCTGCTCAACTTCCTCGGCGAGGTGACCGTCAACGGCAACCCCGAGATGAAGGGCCGCACCGCCCCGGTCGGCCCGATGGCCGCACCGATCCTGCCCAAAGTGGACCTGACCACCGCGCCGCCGGCCGGCTCGCGCGACCGCCTCAAGGCCATGGGTGCCGACGCCTTCGCCAAGTGGATGCGCGAAACACCCGAGGTGCTGCTGACCGACACCAGCATGCGCGACGCCCACCAGTCGCTCTTCGCCACCCGCATGCGCACCCGCGACATGGTCGCCGTGGCCCCGCACTACGCCCGCCTCGCCCCCGAGCTGTTCTCGATGGAATGCTGGGGCGGCGCCACCTTCGACGTGGCCCTGCGCTTCCTCAAGGAAGACCCGTGGACCCGCCTGGCCGAGCTGCGCCAGGCCATGCCCAACCTGCTGCTGCAGATGCTGCTGCGCGCCTCCAACGCTGTCGGCTACACCAACTACCCCGACAACGTGGTGCGCCAGTTCGTGCAGCGCGCCGCGGCCGGCCGGGACGGCGAGGGCGGCATCGACCTGTTCCGCGTGTTCGACTCGCTCAACTGGGTGGACAACATGCGCGTGGCCATCGACGCGGTGCGCGAGACCGGCGCGCTGTGCGAGGCGGCCATCTGCTACACCGGCGACCTCTTCGACAGCGCGCGCCCCAAGTACAACCTGCAGTACTACGTGAAGATGGCCAAGGACCTGGAAAAAGCCGGCGCGCAGATTCTCGCCATCAAGGACATGGCCGGCGTCTGTCGCCCGCGCGCCGCCAGTGCGCTGGTCAAGGCCCTGCGCGACGAGGTCGGCCTGCCGATCCACTTCCACACCCATGACACCAGCGGCATCGCCGCGGCCAGCGTGCTGGCGGCCGTGGAGGCCGGCGTGGACGCGGTCGACGGCGCGCTCGACGCGCTGTCCGGCCTCACCGCCCAGCCCAACCTCGGCTCCATTGCCGCCGCGCTGCAAGGCCATGAGCGCGACCCGGGCGTGAATCTGGCCAACCTCCAAAAGCTCTCGCGCTACTGGGAAGGCGTGCGCCGCCAGTACGCCCCCTTCGAGGCCGACATCCGCTCGGGCACTTCCGATGTCTACCTGCACGAAATGCCCGGCGGCCAGTACACCAACCTGCGCGAACAGGCCCGCGCCGTGGGCATCGACCACCACTGGCCGGAGGTCGCCCAGGCCTACGCCGAGGTCAACCTGCTGTTCGGCGACATCGTCAAGGTCACCCCCACCTCCAAGGTGGTCGGCGACATGGCGCTGTTCATGGTCACTAATGGCCTCACCACCGCCGACGTGATGGACCCGGCGCGCGACATCGCCTTCCCCGAGTCGGTCGTGCAGCTGATGCGCGGCGAACTGGGCTACCCCGCCGACGGCTTCCCCGAAGCGCTGCAGGCCAAGGTGCTGGCCGGCGAGAAGCCGATGGTCGGGCGCGCCGGCGACCATCTGCCGGCGGTCGACCTGGCTGCCGCGAGCGCCGAGCTGACCAAGCTGCTCGAGCGTGACGCCACCGATGCCGAACTGGCTTCCTCACTGATGTACCCCAAGGTCTTCCGCGACTTTGCCGCGCACGAAACCAAGTACGGCGACGTCTCGGTGCTGCCCACCCCGGCCTTCTTTTACGGCCTGGCCGATGGCGAGGAGATCGTGGTCGACATCGACCGCGGCAAGCGCCTGGTCATCCGCCTGCTCGGCCGCGCCGAGTCTGAAGACGGCCACATGAAGCTGTTCTTCGAGCTCAACGGCCAGCCGCGCCTGATCAAGGTGCCCATCGCGGGCGTCGCCAACACCAGCGAGCGCCCCAAGGCGCAGGACGGCAACCCCGACCAGGTCGGCGCGCCCATGCCCGGCGTGATCGGCAGCGTCGGCGCCCGCGAAGGCCAGCATGTGCATCGTGGCGACACGCTGATGACGCTCGAGGCCATGAAGATGGAACTGGCCATCAAGGCCGAGCGTGATGGCACCATCGGCGCCGTGCATGTGAAACCGGGCACCCAGGTCAGTGCCAAGGACCTGCTGCTGGCGTTCAAGGCCTGAGTCACTGATCGCGCGCGGGCCAGGCCGTCAGTGCACCGGGGCCGCCTGCGCGCCGCGCACCAGCCGGCCCGGCAGCGCGCCGGTAGGCTGGCCATCGCGATACACCACGGCACCACTGACCACGGTGGCGGCATAGCCGTCGGCGCGCTGCACCAGGCGCCGCCCGCCGCCGGGCAGGTCGTGGGCCACTTCGGGCGCATGCAATTTGAGGCGCCCGGGGTGGATGACGTTGATGTCGGCCTTGTAGCCGGGTGCGAGCACGCCCCGGTCGCACAGGCCGACCGCCTGCGCGGTGTCGTGGCTGAGCCACTTGACCACGTCCGGCAGGGGCAGCCGCGGGCCGCGCTGCCGGTCGCGCACCCAGTGCGTCAGCATGAAGGTGGGGTAGCTGCCGTCGCAGATGGTGCCGCAGTGCGCGCCGCCGTCGCCGAGGCCGAGCACGGCACCGGGGTGCTGCATCATCTCGCGCGAGGATTCGAGCGAGCCGTGCTCGTAGTTGCACAGCGTCACATACAGGTTGTTGCGCCCGTCGCGCTCGAGCATCAGGTCATACACCAGCGCCTCGGGGCTCACGCCGAGCCGCGCGGCGCGGGCGGCGATGCTGTTTTCGAAGGGCTGCTCGTAGTCGGGCGGGTCGCCAAGCAGGAACATGTGGTCGAACTCGCGCGCCAGCCGCCCGAGCACGATGGTCGGGTCGGGGTCGGCCGCTTCGGCCAGGATGCGCGCGCGCATCTCCGGCTGGCGCAGTGCGCGGATGCGCTCCTCGAAGGGTAGCGCGGCGAGCGGTTTGTAGGACTCGCAGGTGTAGAAGGTGTTGAGCGTCAGCTCGTGGCCGAGCATCACGCCGATGGCCCGGCTCAGCACCTGGGCCTTGATCGGCAGGCCCTGGGCGCCGGCCGCCGCGAAGCGGTCGAGCACCGTGCGCCAGTCGAGGGTCATCGGCCCGTAGCTGCCTTCGAGCAACGACACCGACAAGGGCCGGCCGGCGGCTTTGACCAGGCGCAGCAGCAGATCGAGCGTCGCCTCGGGCGCATCGAAATCGGTGATCAGCTGCATCGCGCCGCGCCCTTCCTGGCGCAGCGCACCGGCCAGCGCCATCAGCTCGGCCTCGGCGGCCTCGAAGCTGGGCGTGGAGCGCCCGTCGCTGGAGCGGTGGAAGAAGGTGCGTGAGGTGGAAAACCCCATCGCTCCGGCGCGCACCGCCTCGGCCACGATGCGCGCCATCGCCGCCAGGTCGTCCGCCGTGGCCGGCTCGCGATCGGCACCGCGCTGGCCCATCGCGTACACCCGCACCGGCGCATGCGGCACGTAACCGCAGATGTCCATGTCGTACTGCCGCGCGGCGAGGAAATCGAGGTAGTCGGGATAGCTTTCCCAGGCCCAGGGCAGACCGTCGACCAGCACCGGGTGCGGGATGTCTTCGACCCCTTCCATCAGCTGGATCAGCAACTCGTGCTGCTCGGGCCGGCACGGGGCGAAGCCGACGCCGCAGTTACCCATCACCGCGGTGGTCACACCGTGCGAGGACGAGGGCACCAGCCGGCTCTCCCAGCTCACCTGACCGTCGTAATGGGTGTGGATGTCGACAAAGCCCGGCACCACGATGTGGTCGGTGGCGTCGATGACCTCGCACGCCGCGCCGGTGAGCTTGCCGACCGCGCGGATGCGCCCGCCGCGCACCGCCACATCGGCCTGGACGGGCTCGCCGCCGCGGCCGTCGACCACCCACCCGTCACGAATCAGCAGATCGTATTCGGCAGCCATGATCGCACCTCCAGAGCGCACGCCGCTCAAGTCGGAGCACACGGCACCGGAGGGTGCGGGAAACGCCCGGCCATCGAAGGCGCGCAAGGGATCAGAATTCAGCCTAGGCAGGCCCCGGGCGACTGTCCACACCCACCGGATACATGGTTTGGCGCCGACTCAAGCCGCCGGCGACCTGCCCGTTGTGGGCAGGTAACCGGCAGCCAGCGCAGCGAAATCGGAGATCTGCGCGCCCAGCCAGTCGGCATCGCGCCCCAGTTCGTCCGCCAGGATGCGCGCCACCTCGGGGGCGACGGCGGTGGCCGCCTCGGCATCGAGAAACAGCGCGCGGCTGCGCCGGGCGAGCACGTCCTCGACCGTCAGCGCAAACTGCGCACGGACCGCCCGGCGCACCCGGGCTTCGGTCACGTCGAGGCGTGGGTGCAGGCGTTCGCCGGCCTCGGGCGCGGGCTCGGCATGCAGCGGCAGATCGGCCGTGCGGCAGGCGCGTGCGCCCAGGCCGGCCTCGCTCGCCGCGCGATCGATCACCTCTTCGGCCATCTGCCGGTAGGTGGTCCACTTGCCGCCGGCAATGGTGATCAGGCCCTGCGGCGAGACGCGGATCACATGCTCGCGCGACAGCTCGCTGCGCGCTGCGTCGGGGTCGGCGGCGATGAGCGGGCGCAGCCCGGCAAACACGCTGCGGATATCGGCGCGGCCGGGTGCGCGCAGCAGATAGCGCGCGGCGGTGCGCAGGATGAAGTCGATCTCCGCGGCCTGCGCCTGCGGTTCGAGCGGGCTGTCGTCGCGCGGGGTGTCGGTGGTGCCGAGCAGCACCTTGCCCTGCCAGGGGATCATGAACAGCACGCGACCGTCTTCGGTCTCGGGCACCAGCAGGGCGGTGTCGCCGGGCAGCCAGGCGGCATCGACCACCACATGCACGCCCTGGCTGGGTGCGAGCATGGGCGGCGCATCGGGAATCGCCATGCGGCGAATGTCGTCGGCCCACACGCCGGTGGCGTTGATCACCACGCGGGCGGTGAATTCGAGCGCCTGGCCGGTGATCTCGTCATGCCCGCGCACGCCGCTGATGCGACCGCCCGTCTCGACCAGGCCAGTCACCGGGGCGTAGTTGAGCGCCACGCCGCCATGGTCGAACACGGTTTGCGCCAGCGCGATGGCCAGGCCGGCGTCGTCGAACTGGCCATCGAAATATTCCACCCCGCCGAGCAGGCCCTCCGGGCGGGCGTTGGGCAGCGCAGCGCGGGTCTGGGCCACCGACAGGCCGCGCACCCGGCCGAGGCTGTAGCGCCCGGCCAGCCATTCATAGGCGCTCAACCCGACACGCAGCTTGAGCTGCTCCCAGCGGCTGTAGACCGGCACCACGAAGCGCAGCGGGGCGACCTGGGCCGGGGCGTTCCGCAACAGGCGCGCGCGCTCGACCAGCGCTTCGCGCACCAGCGCGATCCGGCCCTGGCCGAGGTAGCGCACCCCGCCGTGGATCAGCTTGGTGGAGCGCGAGCTGGTGCCCTTGGCAAAGTCGTGCGCCTCCAGCAGCAAGGTGCGATAGCCGCGGCTGGCGGCGTCGACCGCCGCCCCCAGGCCAGTGGCGCCGCCACCGATGATGATCACATCCCAGTGGTCGACCGCCTGTGCCGCCGCCAGCAACGCCGGGCGCGCCAGGGTGGGTGGCGCCAGATGGCTGTCCTCAGGCGCCATCGGCCCAGCCCCGGTTGCGCGCGATGGCCTTGTGCCAGCGCGCCAGCAAGGCCTCGCGCCAGTCGGCCGAGGCCTGCGGTTCAAAGGCCAGGTCGAGCTGCCAGTGGGCAGCAATGGCCGCATCGTCGGGCCACACCCCCACCGCCCGCCCGGCCAGGAAGGCGGCACCCAGGGCGGTGGTTTCGGTCTGCATCGGCCGCAGCACCGGCACACCGAGCAGGTCGGCCTGCAACTGCATGAGCAGGTTGTTGCGGGTCATGCCGCCATCGACCCGCAGCTCCTTCACCTCGGCGCCATCGGCGGCCATGGCGGTGAGCAGGTCGGCGTTCTGCAGGGCGACGGCCTCCAGCGCGGCGCGGGCGATGTGCGCCGCCGTGGTGCCGCGGGTCATGCCCATCAGGCTGCCGCGCGCGTAGGCGTCCCAGTGCGGGGCGCCGAGGCCGGCAAAGGCCGGCACCATCACCACCTCGCCGCTGTCGGGCACTGTCGCGGCCAGGGCTTCAATGTCGCCGGCGGTGGTGATCAGGCCGAGCCCGTCGCGCAGCCACTGCACCACGGCGCCGGCCATGAAGACGCTGCCTTCGAGCAGGTAGTCGGTGCCCTCAGCCCGCTGCCAGGCAATGGTGGTGAGCAGTCGATGCTGCGAGGCCACCGGCTGCTTGCCGGTGTTGAGGGTGAGAAAGCAGCCGGTGCCATAGGTATTCTTGGCCATGCCCGGCGCGAGGCAGGCCTGACCAAAGGTGGCGGCCTGCTGGTCGCCCGCCACGCCGGCAATCGGGATCGCCGCGCCCAGCACCGTCGGCGCACTTTCACCGAGCACACCGCTGGAGGCCACCACGGTCGGCAGCACCGCGCGGGGGATGTCAAACAACGCGAGCAAGTCCTCGTCCCACTGTTGGCGGTGAATGTCGAACAACAAGGTGCGCGCCGCATTGCTGGCGTCGGTCACATGGCGAACGCCGCCGGTGAGCTGCCACACCAGCCAGCTGTCGACGGTGCCAAAAGCCAGCTCGCCAGCGATGGCCCGCGCACGGGCGCCGGGCACATGGTCGAGCAGCCAGGCGAGCTTGGTGGCCGAGAAGTAGGCGTCCAGCTCCAGCCCCGTCAGCTCACGAATCCGTTGGGCCTCCCCGGCCGTCCGCAGGCGGTCGCAGGCCTCGGCGGTGCGACGGTCTTGCCAGACGATGGCCGGGCCGACGGGGCGGCCCGTGGCGCGCTCCCACAGCACCGTGGTTTCGCGCTGGTTGCTGATGCCGATGCCACGCACCGCCGCCGGCGCCACCCCCGCCTCGGCCAGCGCCTGCCGCGCGCAGGCCAGCTGGGTCTGCCAGATCTCGCTCGCGTCATGCTCGACCCAGCCCGGCCGGGGGAAGTGCTGCGCGAACTCGCGCTGAGCCATGGCGCACACCCGGGCGTTGGCGTCGAACAGCATTGCGCGGGAGCTGGTCGTGCCCTGATCGAGCGCAAGAATATAGTCCATGGGCGTTTCCCTGGAGATGCCGGCGTCTTGGACGATAGCGGATTCATCCCGCCGAAGAAACACGCGGCGCACCAAACACATGAATGTCATTCATGCATAAGCCTCTGCTTTTCGTTTGAGTAGCGCAGCGCCCTGCCGCAAGCTGAACCCATCGCCTCTTCGCCCGACCACGCCCTCGCCCACCCGGCCACCGGCACCCCCTCGGGCCACCGCACCGCACAACGGACGTCCTGCCGGCAAGGCTTTGCCGGTTCATTCAAAGTGATTTTGAGGACGCACATCATGAGTATGGAAAACCGCGACGGCTGGATCTGGATGGACGGGCAATGGACGCCCTGGCGCGACGCCAAGGTGCACGCCATGACCCACACCCTGCACTACGGTCTGGGCTGCTTCGAGGGCATCCGCGCCTACGCCACGCCCAACGGCCCGGCCATCTTCCGCCTGGACGAACACATCGAGCGCCTGTTCGATTCGGCCAAAATCCTCGGCCTCGACATGCCCTGGGATGCCCCCACGCTGCGCCAGGCCTGCATCGACGCCATCGGCAAGAATGACCTGGCAAGCGGCTACATCCGCCCGCTGGTGTTTCTCGGCGCGGAGAAAGCCGGGGTCGATCCGATCGGCACCGAGGTGCATGTGATGATCGCCGCCTGGGCCTGGGGCGCCTACCTCGGTGCCGACGGCATGGACAAGGGCATCCGCGTCAAGGTGGCCAGCTTCGCGCGCCACCATGTGAACGTTCAGATGTGCCGCGCCAAGTCGGTGTCCACCTACACCAATTCCATCCTCGCCTGCCGCGAGGCCCGGCAGGAAGGCTATGACGAGGCCCTGCTGCTCGACACCGACGGCTTCGTCGCCGAGGGGCCGGGCGAGAACGTGTTCGTGGTCAAGCGCGGCCAGATCTACGAGCCCGAGATCACCTCCGCGCTCGACGGCATCACCCGGCGCACCATCCACACCCTGGCGGCCGATGCCGGCTTGCGCATCGCCTCGCGACGCATCACCCGCGACGAACTCTACGTGGCCGACGAAGTGTTCTTCACCGGCACGGCCGCCGAAGTGACGCCCGTGGTGGAAGTCGATCGTCGCCGCGTCGGCAGCGGCAGCCCGGGGCCGGTCACCCGCGAACTGCAACGCCGCTTCTTCGCCACCGTGCGCGGCGAGGACGACACCCACGGCAGCTGGCTGACAGCCTGCCCGCGCTGAGGCAGGCACGGCGCGGCAGCTCGCCGCGCCGTGCGCGTTCCGGCGTTCCGGCGTGCCGGCGTCGGCACAGGCGATCACCATCCTGCCGAGGGCGTCCCCACCCGCGCGGCGCGGGACGCCGGCCGCGCCCTGGGTCTCCTCCCGTATTGTCCGGCGCCTTTGTCGGTACCGCCCCATGGTGGATACGGCGGCATATTCAACTGACGCATTGCTGTCGGACCGGCCCAGGGCGGTATCACCGACATGACCCGTGGCACGCGCCGCGCGACGGTGGCACTATTCCGACTCCCCCCTCGACACATCCGACGCATTGACGACCCCCTCTCCGCCCGCCATGGACGACACCGCTGCGCTCTGGTACGCCTGGTTCGACGGCGCCGCCGCCCCCAACCCGGGCAGGCTCGGCCTGGGTGTCGTGCTGCAGTCGCCCGATGGCACGCAGACGGTGTTCTCGACGCGCGGCGAAGGCGCCGGCTGCAGCAACGAAGCAGAGTTGCAGGCCGCCTGCCTGGCCCTGGCCCAGGCCCACGCGGCTGGCGCCCGCCGTCTCATCCTCACCGGCGACAGCGATTTCGCGGTCCGCCAGGGCGCCGGTACCGACCACACCGCCGTCCCACGGCTGGTCGCCTTGATCGAGCAGGTGCAACGCTGGATGACCCGCTTCGAGCACCTCGAGTGGCGCTGGGTCCCCCGCCACCGCAACCAATGCGCCGACCGGCTCTCACGCGCAGCGCTCGGCCTGGCCCACAAGCCGGCACCGCACCCTGGCAAGCCAAAGGCCGCCCGGCGCCGCCGCGCCTGACCGCGGCGGGCAACGACGCCTCGGAGCGTGCCAACCATGTCGTGCCGTCGCGAGCGGCATCACCCGAGTCCGGCGGGGCGCGCAACGCCGCCGGTCGGCGCACAACAACGGCCACCAGTGCACTCCGGCACGCGTACCATCCGGCGATGGCCACTACACTACGGGTTTTGATCGGGAGGGACTGACCGTGACACTCCGAGGCGTCTTCCATGCCTTGCCGCCCGGCGTCTTTGGCAGCCGCATCCGCACCCGCGCCGATCTGGCCGCCTTCGTGACAGGCACCCACGCCATCGGCGCGACGGCGCAACTCGCACTCACCGACGCCGGCGACGCGCTGGCCGCGCTGTGCGACCGACTCGACCTTGACGAGGCGCTCGGCGTTCAAGCACTGACCATCCCAGGCACCACCGATGCCCGCTACCTGCCCGCCCGACGCCTGCCGGCGCTGGCCGAGCGCATTGATGCCATCGCGCCCGGCGCACTCGCCAAAGCCATCAGCCAGTGTGAGCGCCGGCCCGCGGCGGATGAACACACCGCTGTCGACAAAGGCCAGCTGGCGCGCCAGTTCCTGCAACTCAAGCGCTTCATGCGCGACTGCGCGACGCACCAGTGCGAGGTCTTGTTTGCCAGGCGCGGCGGAGGCAATGGCGCGCCCCCGGCCTGACCCGACGTTCCGCGCCCGCCCCTTGCCATGACGGCCCGCCGGATCATCCTGCTCGCCGGCATGGCGATACTGCCGGCCAGCGCGGCCTCACCCGACTTCGCCCAGCGCTGCAACGCGCTGGCCGCCGCCGCCCGCACCCAGGTGGTGTTCACCGACCGGCCGGTCGCCTACGACAACCGGCTCGACACCATCGCCCTCGGCCGGCGCGCGGGCGCGGCCGCCAGCCGGCATCACAGCGTACTGGGCCTGACCCACGCCGCCCCCGCCAGCCGGGTGGAAGTCACGGCACGGGCGCTGGTCGATACCGACGGCCGCGTCTGCGCCGCGCCAGACATCGTGCTGCACCTGAGCTTTTCACACATGACGGTGTCGCTCGCCCGCGAGCTGAGCACCGACTGCCAGCGACGCGTGGTTGGTGCCCACGAGCAGCAGCACGTGGCCATCTGGCGCAATCACTATCGCGCCGGCGCCCGCCTGATCGAGGCCCGTCTGCGCCAGCAACCGGCGCCTCCGCTGTACTTCCCCTCGCAGCAGGCCATGCAACATGCCTTGTCGGCCCGCGTCAATGCGCGGATCGCCCCGCTCCTCGACCAGCTGCATGCCGGCATCGGCGCCGCTCACGCGAGCATAGACTCACCCGCGGCCTACCGCGACGTCGAGCGCCAGATGCGCGCTTGCCCCTGAGCGGCCAAGGCGTCCGCCTCGGCGCCGGCAGTGCGGACACGCCGGGACATTGACCCATCATTTGTGACAGGAGATCAGCGGCACCGTCTGCTCGCGCATGCCTGCCACCACCCCATGGCGCCGCCAGCCAGCAAGGCGCCGGCGGCGCCATCCCGGCCAGATCCCTGGCCTTGCCTTACGCTGCCGCGCTGTCCCGGCCAGCCACGATGCATGCGCCAGGGATGGTCGCTGCCCGGGCACTTACAAATATTCCGTTTCACTTCCATTGAATGCCATTGCAATATGCTGCAACAGCAATGCTATATCTGACCGGGCCGACAACATCCGCACGGCACGGGGCACTCCGCCCCGCCGATTGTCCCCTGGAGACCGACCATGCATCGACCCCCGCTGTTCCCATTGGCCCTCAGCCTGTCCGCCGCCCTCATCGCGCCGACAGCCCTCGCCCAGCCCGCGACAGAGCACAACAGCGCCGTCAGCGGCAACTACGCCGTCACACAAGGCTCGGCCAGCAGTCAGCTCGAGATCCGCGAATCCGACACGCTCGGTGCGCCGGTATCGGCCAGCGCCAGCAAGTACGGCTTCGGCTTCAACGCCCATGCGCAACTCGACAGCACCACGCTGTCGGCGCTTGCCGCAACCACCGTCGCCGACACCACGGGTTCAGCCAGCGCACAGGCAAGCACCCGGCTGACCGATTTCATCACCTTCTCGGGCGGAAGCGGCATGGCCAGCGCCAGTTTTACCACGCTGCTGACGGGCACACTCACCGGCAACCAGACCGGCACGGCGGGCTACCAGCTCGACATTGCCCTGTATGACGTCAGCGACGTCGGCGGCAGCATCAGCCTCAGCAACCCGCTGTGGCTGGCCACCGACACCCGCAGCAGCAGCGGCCGCCAGATGCTGACCGTCAATGACACCTTCACGTCGAGTTTTGATTTCGAATACGGCAAACAGTACGGCATCGTCGCCAGCTTTTCGGTCAACGCCACCGACGGAGGGGTGGCGGATTTCAGCAACAGCACCAGCTTCGCCATGGTCGCCGCACCGAGCGTGCGACTCCACTCGCTGGCCGGCGTCGACTACGGCATTACCGCCGCCGTGCCGGAGCCGGCGTCCTACGCCATGCTGCTGGCCGGGCTCGGCCTGATGGGTCTGATCGTGCACCGACGCCGATAGCGTGCGCACCGGCGACCGCACCGGCCATCGCGCGCGGGAGGCGGTCCCGGCTCAGCCCTTCTTGCGCGATTTTCCGCGGCGCCCCGCCGGCGACGGCGCCAGCCAGCGAGCGCGCCAATCCGCCAGCGCCGGGTAGAGCTTGGCTTCGCGCCCGGCCAGGCGCTCCTGCAGCACGCGCAGCGCTGCCACGTCCGTCTTGCCAAGCCGCTCGGGCAGCACCGGCTGCAATATCACGGCCAAGTCACCGCGCCCGCCCGAGCGCAATGGCAAACCGTGGCCGGCAAGCACCAACCGCGTCTCCGTGGCGGTACCGGCCGCAACGCTGACCATCTCGACGCCGCCCCCGGGCACCGGCACATTGACCGCGCTCCCGGCCAGCAGATCGAACAGCGGCACCGGCACCGTCACCTCCAGCGCATCGCCCCGCAGGGCAAACAGACCATGGAGCCGCAACTGGCTCACCAGCAGCAGGTCGCCCGGCGGCACATCACCCACCGGTGCCGCCTTGCCGGCAAGCCGCAGCCGTCGCCCCGGCCACATGCCGGCCGGCACGGTCACCCGCAGCTTGCGCCCGGCGCGCGCCTCTCCGCTACCACCGCAACGCTCGCACGCCACCTCGGCACTGTAACCGCGCCCACCGCAGGCGTCGCAGCGGACCAGCCCGCCCTTGCCACGCACCCGACCGCTACCGCCGCAGCACCCGCACATCCGCGACGACGCCAGCGTTACCCGTCCGCTGCCGCCACAATCGCCACAGGCTTCGGCACGCTCCAGCTCCAGCGTCAGCACGCCGCCAAAAATGGCTTCTTCGATGTCCAGCCACAGGGTTTCTTCCTGGTCCGGCCCGCGCGACGGCGCCGGCTCGGCCTCCGCCGCCGGGGCGGCTTCGTCATCACCTCGGACCAGGTAGTCATGCGCTGCCTTGATCTGGCGAAACCGTTCGGCGGCATCCTCACCGCGGTTGCGGTCGGGATGCCAGCGCATCGCCAGACGGCGGAAAGCACGCTTGATCTCCTGCGGCAAGGCGTCGGGATCGAGTTCGAGCGCGGCAAAAGCGTCGGCGCGGGTGGCGGGCTGCATGAGCGGTGGCGGTGTACATCAAGACAGGGACGGCAAGTCTACCGCCTGCCGGCGCACTTGGGGCGCCCGCCGCGCGTGCGCCGGCCGAGATTTCTTACGCTTTTCGTCTGGTGCCCGAGCCGCGTGCCGACTAGCCTGAAATGACCGCGGCCCAGCGCCGCGCCGCACCGGAGGCGCATCATGAACATCAAGCCAGCCCTGGCCGTCGCACTCTTCACCGTCGCCACCAGCGCGTGGGCGTTTCACTGTCCGGCCGACATGAAGAAAATCGACGAAGCTCTGTCCAAGAACCCGCAACTGACCGCCGAACAAATGACCCAGGTGAAAACCTGGCGCGCCGAAGGCGAAACCCTTCACAAGGCCGGCAAGCATCAGGAATCGGTCGACACGCTGGCCAAGGCGTTGAAAGTGCTTGGCATGTAATCTGCGCCGCCCGGCGGATCACGCCGCCCGTAGCCCCAGCCTTACCGCCCAGCGCCGGAGCTTGTCGCCATCGACCAGTCCGGTCGCCAGCGCCGTACCGGCCAGGATCACGCCCGCGCCGGCGAGCATGCGCAAGCCGAGGGCTTCGTCGAGAATGAGCACGCCCCAGCCCATGCCGAAGGCGGGAATGAGGAAGGTGACGGCGATGGCGCGGGCCGGGCCGATGTTGGCGATGAGGCGGAAGTAGAGAATGTAGGCCACCGCGGTGCAGGCGACGGCCAGGATCGCCGCCGCGCCCCATGCGGTGACGCTGATCTCGCCGGCCGGCCACAGCCACCAGGCCAGGGGCGCGAGCGCGATGGCGGCGGCGCACTGGCCGCCGGTGGCGATGGCCAGCGACGACACCCCGGTGAGGTAGCGCTTGGTGTAGTTGGCCGACACGCCGTAGGACAGCGTCGCCAGCAAGCCGGCCACCACCGACAGCGCGATGTGCTCACCATGAAACCCGGCCTTGCCCGACACCAGCACACCGACGCCGACAAAGCCGATCGCCAGCCCCGCGGCACGCCATTTGGTCAGGCGTTCGCCAAACCACAGCCACGCGACCAAGGCGGCCCACAAGGGCGCCGTGGCGTTGACGATGGAGGCGAAGCCGGCGGTGAGCGAGAGCAGCGCCCAGGCAATCAGCACAAAGGGCAGCGCCGAGTTGAGGATGCCGATGACCGTCAGCGGCCAGGCGTGTTGAATCAACTCGCGCCACTGCCCGCGCCAGACAATGATCGGCAGCAGGAACAGCGCGGCGAGCAGCACGCGGATGAAGATCAGGCCAACCGGGCCGAAATCCGGCGCCGCCTGGCGCATGAACAGAAAGCTGGCACCCCACAGCGCAGCAAGGATGAACAGTTCGAGGGTGTCACGCGGTCGCACGGGCGGCCTCCAGATCGAGTAGCGCGCGCTTGCGCGGCAGGCCGCCGGCATAGCCGGTGAGCGCGCCGTCGCGACCGATGACGCGATGACAGGGAATGATCAGCCAGATCGGATTCTTGCCAACCGCGGCGCCGATGGCGCGGGCGGCGGTCGGCCGGCCCAGCGCGGCGGCGAGCGCGCCGTAGTGGGTGGTGCTGCCATAAGGCAGCTGGCGCAAGGCCGCCCAGACGGCCTGCTGGAAAGGGGTGCCGGCGGGCGCCAGCGGCAGGTCGAAATCGCTGAGTTCGCCGGCCAGATAGGCAGTGATCTGCCGCGCGGCCTCATGACACAGCGCGTTGGCCGGCAGGGGGCAGTCGGCCTCGTCAAAGCGGACGCTGGTCAGGCCGGCCTCGCTGGCGCGCACCTGGCAGACGCCGAGCGGGGTGTCGAAGCGCAATCCGCAGTGCGTGGGGCTCATGATGTCGTCTCCTCGGCCTCGCCCAGCGAAGCCCATAAATGCATGACGGCGTAGGCGCGCCACGGGCGCCAGGCCTCCGCCTGCTGGCGCGCCTCGCGGGTGCTGCACATGCCCAGTGCGGCGCGCACGCCATAGTCGCCATCCGGGTAGGCGTCGGGCCAGGCCAGCGCACGCATGGCGATGTAGTGCGCGGTCCATGGGCCGATACCGGGCAAGGCCTGCAGTTGCGCGATGGTCGCCTGCACCGGCGCGCCGGGCGAGAGCACCAGCCGCCCCTCGGCCACCGCGGCAGCCAGGGCGATGAGGACCTCGGCACGACGGCGGATGACGCCCAGTTCGGCGATCTGCGACACCCCGAGCGCGGCGATGCGCCCGGCACTCGGAAACGTGGTGTGCAGATCGGCCCAGGGGGTCTCGATCGGCTCGCCGAAGGCGGTGGTAAAGCGCCCGGCCAGCGTGCGTGCTGCCTTGACGGTGATCTGCTGGCCGAGCACGGCGCGCACCGCCATCTCGATGCCGTCGAAGGCGCCGGGCAGGCGCAGGCCGGGCCGTGGCGCGGCCAGGGAACCCAGCGCCTGCGTGACGGCGAGCGGATCGGCATCGAGATCGAACAGGCGGCGCACCCCCGCCAGCACTGCCGGCACGGCGCCGGACAAGGCCGGCGACAAGGTCACCGCCAGCGCCCCCTTGCCGGCACGCACACGCAGCCAGCCCCGCACCCCGTCGAGTCGCACGGTGCGGCGGTAGTCGCCACTGGCCACCTGTTCAACCCCGGTGATGGTGCGTCCGGCCAGGAAGTCGAGCAGCCGCAGCAGGTCGAAGGGCGGGCGATAGGCCAGCGTGAAGTGCAGGCCGTCGGAGGCCGCCGGGCGCAGCGTGCCGCGCAGGGCCGACGGCGCCATGCGGTAGTGGCGCGCAAAGGCCGCCTCCAGCGCGCGCAGGCTGCCAAAGCCGGCCGCCGCCGCCACCTCGGTCACCGGCAATGCGGTGTCGGTGAGCAGGCGCTTGGCCAGCAACAGCCGTCGGGTGCGCAGGTAGTCGGCCGGTGCGACGCCAAACTGCTCGCGGAACAGCCGCCGCAGATGCCGGTCGGTGATGCCGACCTTGCCGGCCAGCGACGTCACCGACAGGTCGTCGGCCAGATGCGCGTCGATCAGGCCGGCCGCCGCGTGCGCCAGCGTGGCGCTGGCGTCCATCGCCGACAGGCCCGGCGCCAGCTCGGGGCGGCAGCGCAGGCAGGGCCGGAAGCCGGCCGCTTCGGCGGCCGCCGCGCTCACATAGAAGCGGCACACGGCGCGCCGCGGCGTGCGCACCCGGCACACCGGCCGGCAGTAGATGCCCGTCGAGCGCACGCCCACGAACACGCGGCCATCGAAGCGGGCATCGTGCGTGGTAAAGGCGTCGTAGCAGCGGTCGGGGTCGAGTTCCATGCCTGCATTATGGTCAGCCCGGCGGCATCGGGCACGAACACATCGGACATGGAATCCGGCAAAACTGTCCGGCCCGTCGCGCCATGGCTGTGGTTCAATGCGTCATCGTGTTGCACCGCGCCATGCCATGCCCGCCCTTTGGATGATCCTCGCCAGCCTGCTGTTCGCCTGCATGGGCGTGTGCGTCAAACTTGGCGCGGACCGCTTCGGCATTGCCGAGCTGACGTTCTACCGCGGCCTGGCCGGCGTGCTGTTCATGGCGCTGTTCATGCGCAGCCGGGGCACGGCGTTTCGCACCCGGCACTGGCGCCTGCAGGTCACCCGCGCGGTATCCGGTTCAATTGCGCTGGGTTGCTATTTCTTTGCCATCAGCCTGCTGCCGCTGGCGGCGGCCGTCACCCTCAACTACACCTCGCCGATCTTCGTCGCCTTGCTGCTGGCGCTGTGGTTTCGCGAGCCGCTGCGCCGGCTCGCCATCGGCGCCGTGGTGCTCGGCTTTTTGGGCGTGGTCGTGCTGCTGCGCCCGACCATCGCGCCCGAGCAGTGGCTGGGTGCCGTCGCCGGCCTGGCCTCGGGGCTGATCGCCAGCCTGGCCTACATCAATGTGCGCGAGCTGGGGCGGGCCGGCGAGCCGGAGTCACGCACGGTGTTCTACTTTTCGTGCATCACCTGCCTGGGCGCCACGCCGTTCGTGGCCGGCGCCGGCGGCTTCACGCCACCCGATGCCACTGGCGCCGCGCTGGTCGTCGGCATCGGCGTATTCGGCACCGCCGCACAACTGGCCATGACCCGCGCCTACCGAGTGGGCGCCACCATCGTTGCGGCCAATCTGGCCTATTCCACGGTGATATTCGCCAGCCTGTTCGGGATGCTGATCTGGGACGAAGTGTTGCCGGCCGCGGCCTGGGCTGGCATCGGCATGATCATGGCCAGCGGTATCCTGGTCACCCGCGCCCGCGCGCCGGCGCCGGGCGCGTCACACCGCGATTGAAGCCCCACCGGCCGGTCGTTATAGTAGAGACAGGCCTTCTGCCCAAAAGGAGCACGGCATGATTACCAAAGAACACTCGGACGGACTCGTCGCCATCGCCGTCTTCGGCGAATTCACGCTGGCGGACTACAAGGAGTTCGAAGAACTGGTCAATTACAAGATCAAGTTCGAAGGCCCGGTCAACCTGCTGATCGACCTGCGCGAAATGAGTGGCTTCACCATCGACGTGGCGTGGGAAGAGATCCGCTACAGCCGTGAGCACAAGCATGATTTCGGCAAGATCGCCGTCGTCACCGAGGACCAATGGGCCACCTGGAGCGCCTGGGTGTCGCAGCTGTTCGTCGAGGCCGACGTCCAGGTCTTTACGGACGAACTCGACGCCCGCGCCTGGCTGGCCGACGAGGAAACCATCGCGTGAGCGAGCCCCTGCGCACACTGATCACCCCGGAGCGCCTCCTTCACCAAGTGCGCGCGCCCGGCTGGGTGGTGGTCGATTGCCGGCACGATCTGGGCAATCCCGATTTCGGCCGCGCCGCTTACGCCAAGGGCCACATCCCCGGCGCCCATTTTCTGCACATGGACGAGGAGCTCTCAGGCCCGCGCACCGGCCGCAACGGCCGCCACCCCCTGCCCGATCCCGACGCACTCGCGCAGCGTCTGGGCGAGCTCGGCATCGATCGGGATACCCAGGTCGTCGCCTATGACGATGGCGGCGGCATGTACGCCGCGCGCCTGTGGTGGCTACTCAACTGGCTCGGCCATCGCGACGTCGCGGTGCTCGACGGCGGCTTCCAGGCTTGGTGTTCGGCCGGCGGACCGCTGAGCCAGACGCCCGCCGCAACCACCGCGACACGCTTCGACGCGCAACATCAGCCATTGGCGGTCGACGTCAACTACGTCGACACCCACAAAGGCAGCGAGGACATGCTGCTCATCGACGCTCGCAGCCCCGACCGCTTCCGCGGTGAAAACGAAACCATCGACCCTGTCGGTGGCCACATCCCCGGCGCGATCAACCGCTTCTTCAAGGACAATCTCGGCCACGACGGGCGCTTCAAGCCCGCCGAGCAATTGCGCCGCGAATTCACCGCCCTGCTCGCCGGCCGCGCCCCCCAGCAAGTCGTGCATCAATGCGGCTCGGGCGTCACCGCCTGCCACAATCTGCTGGCCATGGAAGTCGCCGGACTACCGGGCGGGCGGCTGTATCCGGGCTCCTGGAGCGAGTGGTGTGCCGATACCGGACGGGCGGTGGCACGCGGGGCGTAACCCGTTGAGGCAACCGAGCCGGACCCTGCTGCGCCAATCAGGCGGGGCAACCCATCACCACACCACCCGCTCGATCGCCCCCAGCGAGCGCCCGAGAAACCGCTCCCCAATGGTCTGAAAGCGCAGCGGGATGTCGGTCACACAGAACTGCGCGCTCGCGTGCTGCTCGCCGGTGTTGGCCAGATTCAGCCGGGCGAGCGTTTGCGCGGCCTGTTCGGCGACGGTGGTCGCTGAGTCGACCAGCCGCACCTCGCGGCCGGCCACGTCCATCAGCAGCGGCTTGAGCAGCGGGTAGTGGGTACAGCCAAGCACCAGCGAGTCCACCTGCTCGGCGAGCACCGGCTTGAGGTATTCGAGCGCGGTCATGCGCGTGACCGGGTGATCGAGCCAGCCCTCCTCCACCAGCGGCACGAATAGCGGGCAGGCTTGCGAGTAGACACGCACGCTGGGGTCGAGCGCGTGCATGCGGCGGGCGTAGGCGTTGGAGTTGATAGTGGTGGGCGTGCCGATGACGCCAATGGCGCGGCCACGCGAGCCGGCCACGGCGGCCTGGGCGCCGGCTTCGATCACGTCGAGCACCGGCACCTCGCCCGCCTGTTTGCGCACCACGTCACCAGCGACGGCAGCCATGGTATTGCAGGCCACGATCAGCATCTTGACGCCGCGCGCCATCAGGAAATCGGTGATCTGCCCGGTGAATTGGCCAATGGTGGCGACCGACTTGATGCCGTAGGGCACACGAGCGGTGTCGCCGAAATACACGATGTTCTCGAGCGGCAGGCGCTCCATCAGCGCGCGCACCACGGTCAGCCCGCCGACGCCGGAATCGAACACACCAATGGGCAGGGAACGGTCAACAGGCATGGCAGGGGTCGCGCAAAAAGCGGCCATTCTACGCCGATGGCGGGCTGCGGTCGGCGTGTTGCGCCAGCGCCCAGGCGACGTGTTCGCGCACCAGTTCGGACGGATCGCCCGCGCGGGCCTGCAGCGCCCCCAGCACCGCCGCCGTGCTCGGCGCGTTGCCCAGGCCGACCGCGAGATTGCGCAGCCAGCGCTCATGGCCGATGCGGTAGATCGGGCTGCCCGGCATGCGCGCTTCGAAATCCTCGGCCGTCCAGGCAAACAGTTCGACCAGCGAGGCGGCATCGAGCCCGTTGCGCACGGCAAAATCCGCTTCGGCGGTGCGCTGCGCGAATCGGTTCCACGGGCACACCAGCTGGCAATCGTCGCAGCCATACACCCGGTTGCCGATGAGCGGACGAAACTCGACCGGAATCGCGCCGTGCAATTCGATGGTCAGGTAGGAAATACAGCGCCGCGCATCGAGCTTGTAGGGCGCCACGATGGCCTGGGTCGGGCAGACCGTGATGCAGGCCGTACAGTCGCCACAGTGGTCGCGCACCGGCGGATCAACCGGCAGCGGCAGATCGGTAAAGATTTCGCCCAGGAAAAAGAAGGAGCCCGCCTCGCGGCTGATCAGCAAGGTGTGCTTGCCGCGCCAGCCGATGCCGGACTCGGTGGCCAGCGCCACTTCGGTCACCGGCGCGGAGTCGGTAAACACCCGAAAACCATGCGGCACCTCCTCGGCGATGCGCTCGGCGAGCTTTTTGAGGCGTAAACGCAACACTTTGTGATAATCACGGCCAAGCGCGTAGCGGGAGATATAGGCCCGCTCGGGATCGCTCAGCGCCGCCTCGGCGTCGGCCGACTCGGGCCAGTAGTCGAGCCGCGCGGTGATCACCCGCAAGGTGCCCGGCACCAGCTCGGCCGGGCGACAGCGGCGCAGGCCGTGTTTGGCCATATAATCCATCTCGCCGTGAAACCCCGCCGCCAGCCAGGCTTGCAGGCCCGCCTCGGCGCCCGGCAATTCGGTGCCGGTGATGCCGACCTCGCCGAAGCCCAAACCCAGGCCCCAAGCGCGAATCCGCGCCGCGAGCGCCTCGCCGTCGAGCGCGCTGCCCCCTGCCCCGGAGACCTCCTGATGATCCACTTTGTCCATAGCCCGGATGATAGCGACCCCAGCCTGCAGGCGCATCTGGCCGACGAAGCCGACACCCTCGCCCTGGGCGCAGCGCTGGCGCCGGCCCTGCAACCGGGCCTCGTCATCTACCTGCTCGGCGACCTCGGCGCGGGCAAAACCACGCTGGTGCGCGGCCTGCTCAGAGGCCTCGGTCACACCGGCAGTGTGAAAAGTCCCACATACACCTTGATTGAACCTTACGTAGTTTCTAGATTAGACTTATATCACTTTGATTTTTATCGGTTCACTTCACCAGAAGAATTTCTGGATGCAGGACTCGACGAATACTTTTCAGCTCAGGGCGTCTGCCTGGTCGAATGGCCGCAAAAAGCCGAGCCGTATGTCAGCCCGGCGGACATCGAGATCAGGCTGGCAATTGACGGTGACGGGCGCGAAGCGACCATCCGCCCCTTGACGGATACGGGACAACAATGCGCAAAAAAAATAGCGAAGCGCCCAGCCCGATAGGGCAGCCTGCCGCGCGCCGCCACTTCCTGAAAGCGGCGAGCGCCACCTTTGCCATGCTGGTCACCCCTCTCGGCCACGCCGCCCCGCGGCTGATGGCCGTGCGCATCTGGCCGGCCGAGGACTACACCCGCATCACCCTCGAGTCACATGCCGAGATCAAGGCCTCGCACCTGATCGTCAAGAATCCGGAGCGCCTGGTCATTGACCTCGAAGGCGTCGAGTTCGACAGCGTGCTCAAGCACCTGCCCGACAGCGTCACCGGGGGCGACCCATACATCCAGCTCATCCGCGCCGGGCGCAACCGGCCGGGTGTGGTGCGCGTGGTCGTCGAGCTGAAGCAGGAAATCAACCCGCAGATCTTTTCCCTGCAACCGGTCGGCGCCTATGGCCACCGGCTGGTGGTCGACCTCTACCCGACCACGCCCATCGACCCGCTGCTGGCGCTGATCGAGAAGAGTTCTCCCACCGAGGCGGCCGCCGGTGAAGCCCCGACGCCGACCCGCGATGGCGCAGAGGCGAAGATCGCCAAGCACACCGAGGGCCGCGACCCGGCTGGCGAACGGCAGGTCAACCGCCTGATCACTGTCGCCATCGACCCCGGACATGGTGGCGAAGACCCCGGCGCGGTCGGTCGTCGCGGCAGCTACGAAAAAAACGTCACGCTCAAGATCGCCCGCCTGCTCAAGCGGCGGATCGACGCCGAGCCCGGCATGCGCGCCGTACTCACCCGCGATGGCGACTACTTCGTGCCGCTGCACAAGCGGGTGCACAAGGCTCGCGCGGTCAAGGCCGACCTGTTTCTGTCGATCCATGCCGACGCCTTCGTCAAGCCCGATGCGCGCGGCAGCTCGGTGTTCGTGCTCTCCGAGCGCGGCGCCTCGAGCGCGGCCGCCCGCTGGCTGGCCAAACGTGAAAACGACGCCGACCTGATCGGCGGCGTCGCCATCGGCGGCCAGGACGGCCACCTCGCGCGCACCCTGCTCGACCTGTCGCAAACAGCCACCATCAACGACAGCATGAAGGTCGGCAAGGCCGTGCTGGCCGAGCTCGGCGGCATCAACACGCTGCACAAGCGCGATGTCGAACACGCCGGGTTTGCCGTGCTCAAGGCGCCGGACATCCCCTCGGTGCTGGTCGAGACCGCCTTCATCAGCAACCCGGAAGAAGAGCGCCGACTCAACGACCACGCCTATCAGGACAAGATGGCCAACGCCATCCTGAAGGGCATCCGCCGTTACTTCGACGACAACCCGCCGCTGACCCGCACCCGCGTCGCCCAGCTCAACTGAGCGCTTGCGACGACGGCGCGACGCCGCCCCGCAGCGGGTGGCGTCGCGCCGTCAACCAGGCCCTTCGGCCGCCTCCACCCGCAGGCAATGCACGCTGAACAGCTGTTCGGCGTCGCACCACACCTGTTCGGTCACAAAGCCCACCGTCGCTGCCAAGGCCCCGAATTCCTCTGTGCTGTACTTGTACGAATTCTCGGTGTGGATGCCCTCGCCCTCGGCGAAATCGAAGGCCTGCCCGGCGAGCGCGATGCGCGTGGCGCGCTGCGCACGCAGGTGCATCTCGATACAGCCCGGGGCGTCGTTGTAGAAGGCGTGGTGCGCAAAGTCCTCGACCCTCAGTTGCGCGCCCAACTCCTTTGCCATGCGCACCAGCACGTTGCGATTGAAGGCGGCGGTCACGCCGGCGACGTCGTTGTAGGCGGCGTTGAGCCGAGCGGCGTCCTTCTTCAGGTCCACCCCGATCAGCAAGCGGCCGCCCGGCCCGACCATGCCGGCCACCCAGCGCAGCAGCTCGCGCACATCGGCCGGCTCGAAATTGCCCACGCTGGAGCCTGGGTAAAACACCACGCGATGCGCCTCGGGCGCGATCGGCGGCAGGGGGAATTCGCGTGTGTAGTCCACGCAGGTGGCGCGCACGCGGATCTGCGGGTAGTCGCGGGCAATGCCGATGGCCGAGGCGCGCAGGTGCTCCAGCGAGATGTCCAGCGGCAGGTACTCAGCCGGGCGCAGTACGTCGAGCAGGCTGCGGATCTTGATGTCGCTGCCGCTGCCCAGTTCGATCAAGGCGGACTGCCGACCGAGGCGGTCGGCAATTTCCGGCCCATGCGCGCGCAGCAAGCCGATCTCGGTGCGCGTGGGGTAGTACTCGGGCTGCCGGGTGATGGCATCGAACAGGCGCGAGCCTTCGGCATCATAGAAAAACTTGGGCGCCAGGCGCCGCGGCGTGGCGGCCAGGCCGGCGAGCACCTCGCGCCGGAAGTCGGCGACGGCGGGCTTCAGATCATGGAGTTCGAAGTTGGCCAGTGCGTTCATGCCGGGTCCTGTGCCAGCCGGATGCCCTGAAACTGCCAGCGCTCCTGGGGGTAGAAGAAGTTGCGGTAGGTGGCGCGCACATGACCGGCTGGCGTGGCGCAGGAGCCGCCGCGCAGGACCATCTGCCCCGACATGAACTTGCCGTTGTACTCACCCAGCGCGCCGTCGGGCGGCCGGTAGCCGGGGTAGGCCAGATAGGCCGACGCGGTGTGCTCCCACACATCGCCGAACAGTTGCACCAGCCCGTCGCCGTCCGCCGCCTGCGGCTGCAGCACGTCCTGATCCACAAAGTTGCCCCCGCCCGGCACGGTACCCGCAGCATGCTCCCACTCCGCCTCGGTCGGCAGCCGTGCCCCCGCCCAGGTGGCGTAGGCGTCGGCCTCGAAATAGCTCACATGCGAGACCGGTGCGTTGAGGTCCAGCGCCCGCAGCCCGCCCAGGGTGAACTCATGCCAGTCGCCGCCGATGCGCTCCCAATAGCGCGGTGCGCTCCAACCCAGGCGTTGCACCGTTGCCCAACCGTCAGACAGCCACAGCGCGGCATTGCGATACGCGCCGGCGTCCACGAAGGCGAGGTATTCGGCGTTCGTCACCGGGCGGCTCGCCAGCGCAAAGGGATTGAGAAACACGCGATGGCGCGGGCGCTCGTTGTCGTAGCAGAAACCCTCTCCCGCGAAGCCGCTGTCGATCAAGCCGCCGTCAAACCCTTGCCAGACCAGCGGCCGCGCATCGCCCTGACGCGGCGCAGTCAGATCGCTGCGATACGCCGGGCGCAGCGGATTGACCGAAAAGTGCTGCTTGATGTCGGTGAGCAGCAACTCCTGGTGCTGCTGCTCGTGGTTCAGGCCGATGGCCAGGCGCGTTTCAATGGTCGGCCAATGGTCGGCGCCCGCCTCGGCGATCAGCGTCGCCATGGCCAGGTCGACATGCGCGCGATAGCGATAGACCGCCTCCACCGTCGGCCGCGACAGATGCCCCCGATCGGCCCGCGGATGAAACTCGCCGACCTGCTCGTAATAGGAATTGAAAAGCGTGCGAAAAGCCGGATCAAAGACCCGGTAGCCCGGCAGGAACGGCACCAGCAGAAAGGTCTCGAAAAACCAGCTCACATGCGCCAGATGCCACTTGGGCGGGCTGGCAAAGTCGGCCGTCTGCAACCCGTAATCCTCGACACACAGCGGCGCGCACAAACGCTCGCTGGCCGCACGCACGCGCGCATAGGCACTCGCCCAGTCGTCACAGCGTCGAAGCGCCGCCTGCTCGATCTCTGCCCGGTCGTTCATCCCATGGCCCTCTCGGCGTGTCAGGCCTCAGCAAACCAAATGCGGATGCCATGCGTCAAGCGCGCCATTCGCCGGCCGATGACTTGCCGCGGCGCACCAAAGCCCCGAAAATCGACGCCTTGGGGCTATAATTGCCGCTTTTTTCAGGCGCTTATGCAGGTTACACGCGGCGACGCGGAACAGGCTTCGACCGCCTCGGTGCTGACCATCGGCAACTTCGACGGCATCCACCGCGGCCATCAGGCCCTGCTCCGCCTACTCACGGACAAGGCTCAGGCACTTGGCTTGCCGGCAGTGGTGCTCACCTTCGAGCCCCACCCGCGCGAGTACTTCGCGCCTGCGCAGGCGCCTGCGCGCCTGGCCTCGCTGCGCGAAAAGCTGCTGCTGCTGGCCGCCGCCGGTGTGGACATCACCCGCATCATCCGCTTCAACGCCCGCTTCGCCGCCTTCACCGCCGAAGAGTTCATCGAGACCGTGCTGGTGCGCCACCTCAAGGTGCGCCACCTGATCATCGGCGACGACTTCCGTTTTGGCGCCGGCCGCAAGGGCGACTTCGCCATGCTCAAAGCCGCGGGCGAGCGCCTCGGCTTCGTGGTCGAAGCCATGCCCACCCACGCCTGCGACGCCGAGCGTGTCTCCAGCTCCGCCGTACGCGCCGCGCTGGCGGAGGGCAACCTGGCCCGCGCCGCACAACTGCTCGGCCGCCCCTACAGCATCGCCGGGCGTGTGGTCCATGGCGACCAGATCGGCCGCACCCTGGGCTACCCGACCGCCAACATCCAGCTCAAGGGCCGCCGCCCGCCGCTGTCGGGCGTATATGCCGTGGCCGTCGAAGGCTTGGGCGATGCGCAGCGCCCGGCCGTGGCCAGCGTGGGCGTGCGCCCCACGGTCAACAGTGCCGGCCGGCCCACTCTGGAAGTGCATCTGTTCGACTTCGACCAGGACTGCTACGGTGCGCATTTGCGGGTGCACTTCCTGCACAAGCTGCGTGACGAGCAAAAGTTCGACTCCTTCGACGCACTGACCGCCCAGATCGCACTTGACGCCGACGCTGCCCGCAACTGGCTCTCCCATAATTCGCTCGATACTTCACGCTAAAGAACTGCAATGGCCGACTACCGCACGACGCTCAATCTCCCCGACACCCCCTTCCCGATGCGCGGCAACCTGCCCAAGCGCGAGCCGGGCTGGGTTCAGGACTGGCAGCAGCGCAAGCTCTACCAGAAGATTCGCAAGGCGTCGGCCGGCCGGCCGAAGTTCGTGCTGCACGATGGTCCGCCCTACGCCAACGGCAGCATCCACATCGGCCATGCGCTGAACAAGATCCTCAAGGACATCATCGTCCGCTCCAAGACCCTGGCCGGCTACGACGCGCCTTACGTGCCGGGCTGGGACTGCCACGGCCTGCCGATCGAGCACAAGGTCGAGGTCACCCATGGCAAGGGCCTGCCCGCCGACAAGGTGCGCGAACTGTGCCGCGCCTACGCCGCCGAGCAGATCGAGGGCCAGAAGGCCGACTTCATCCGCCTCGGCGTGCTGGGCGACTGGGACAATCCGTACAAGACCATGGCCTTCCCCAACGAGGCGGGCGAGATCCGCGCGCTGGCGAAGATGGTCGAGGCCGGCTATGTGTTCAAGGGCCTCAAGCCGGTGAACTGGTGTTTCGACTGCGGCTCGGCGCTGGCCGAAGCCGAGGTGGAGTACGCCGACAAGCAGTCGCCGCAGATCGACGTGGCCTTCCCGGTGGGCGAGGCCGACAAGCTCGCCGCCGCCTTCGGCCTCGCCGCGCTGCCCAAGCCCGCCTTCGCGGTGATCTGGACCACCACGCCCTGGACGATCCCGGTCAACCAGGCGCTCAACATGCACCCCGAGTTCGAGTACGCGCTGGTCGATACCGGCGAGCGCCTGCTAGTGCTGGCGGCCGAGCTGGTCGAGGCCTGCCTCGAGCGCTACAAACTCGAGGGCACGGTGATCGCCAAGGCCACCGGCGCCGCCTTCGAGCGCATCGAGTTCCGCCACCCCTTCTACGACCGCGTCTCGCCGGTGTACCTGGCCGACTACGTGGGCCTGGATGCCGGCACCGGCATCGTGCACTCCTCGCCCGCCCATGGCGTGGACGACTTCAACGCCTGGCACGCCTACGGCCGCACCAATGACGAGATCCTCACCCCGGTGATGGGCGACGGCCACTATGTGCCCGACCTGCCCTTCTTCGGCGGCCAGATGATCTGGAAGGCCAACCCGAATATCGTCGCCAAGATCGAAGAGGTCGGCTGCCTGCTCGCCCACCAGAAGATCACCCACAGCTACATGCACTGCTGGCGCCACAAGACGCCGGTGATCTACCGCGCCACGGCGCAGTGGTTTGTCGGCATGGACCGCCAGGTGGCCGACGGCTCCACCCTGCGCGAGCGCGCGCTCAAGGGCGTGGATGACACCCGCTTCTACCCCTCGTGGGGCCAGTCGCGCCTGCACGCCATGATCGCCAACCGGCCCGACTGGTGCATCTCGCGCCAGCGCAACTGGGGCGTGCCAATCCCCTTCTTCCTGCACAAGGAAAGCGGCGAGCTGCATCCGCGCACCGTCGA
>JAWKYX010000028.1:0-48717 GCA_041396265.1 Rhodocyclaceae bacterium | reverse complement strand
CCGCCCCAACGCCGCGGCGTCGGGCATGCCACCATCGAATCGAATTTCACCTGCTATTCCACACATATCTTGTCCTCATAGACGTCGGCACGCGCACCGGCGCGGCGCCGGCCACCGCCGACGCACACAAAACGCTCCGACGCCGCGCAGCACAAGCGCAACGGGCGACAGGGAAAATCGCAGCGGCCGGGAGCGGCCGCCATCAACGGGCGATCGCACCGACAACGCCTGGCCGTGATCCGAAGACCTTGAGCGTTTTGCGTCATGCACGCGCATCCCGGTTCGCGCCGGCCAAAGAGCGTCTCGGGATGCCTCACAATGTTGCATTGTAACAAAACTATTTTGCACAAACGTTTCAAGACGCAACGCATACCCCATCCGCATGCGCCGGCCGTCACCGTGCACCGGCCACCACTTGGGGCGCCGGCCCGGCCGCGCTATGCTGGCACGTCCTCACACTCGCCCCTGCCATGGCTTCCGAATTCGACCTCATCCGCCACCATTTCTCGCGCCCGACCCGCCACACCGACCTGGCCGGTGGCGACGACGCCGCCTTGTGGCAACCCACGCCCGGGCACCAACTGGCGGTGTCCACCGACATGCTGGTCGAGGGCCGGCACTTTTTTGCCGACGCCGACCCGACCGACCTGGGCTGGAAAAGCCTCGCGGTCAATGTGTCCGACCTCGCCGCCATGGGCGCCACCCCGCGCTGGGCACTGCTCGCCCTGGCCGTACCCGACGCCGACGCCGACTGGCTGGCCGCGTTTGCCGACGGCTTCTACGCCTGCGCCGAGGCCTTCGGCGTCGACCTGGTCGGCGGCGACACCACCCGCGGCCCGCGCAACCTGAGCATCACCATCTGCGGCGAAGTGCCCACCGGTGCGGCCATCCGGCGCGACGGCGCCCGCGTGGGCGACGACCTGTGGGTCTCCGGCCAGCCCGGCCGCGCGGCGCTGGCGCTATGGCATCTGCGCGACCGGTTGCCGCTGGCTGCGGACCATCGCGATGCCTGCCTCGCCGCGCTGCACCGCCCGCAACCGCGCACCGCCCTCGGCCTCGCCCTGCGCGGTCGCGCCAGCGCCATGCTCGACGTCTCCGACGGCCTGCTTGGCGACCTCGGCCACCTGCTCGACGCCAGCACCGTGGGCGCACAGATTGACGCATCGCGCCTGCCCGACGCGGCGCTGGTCGCCGCCTGCGGCGACGCCGAGCGCGCCCGCCAGGCCTGCCTGGCCGGCGGCGACGACTACGAGTTGTTGTTTTCGGCGCCCCTTGCCCAGCGCGACGCGATCGCCGCCCTGGGCCGGTCGCTGGCCCTGCCACTGCACCGCATCGGCACACTCACCGCGCCGGCCGAGGGGCTGACGCTCCGCGCCGCCGACGGCACCAGCGCGGCACTCGCCCGCGCCGGCTTCGACCACTTCACCGCCTGAGAACTTGTGAAGAAATCGTAGCGAGCAGGGCCGAGTGCAAGGCGCGAGCGAGCGAACGACGAGACATATAAAATGGATAGGCGAGGCGTGAGCGAGTGAGCAACGCAGCAATCGGCACGCGCAGTAGATTTATTCACCAGTTCTGAGCCTATACTCCGCCCTTTCGCCACCACCCACGCCCGATGCGCCCGACCGTCCAGTTCCTATTCGCCCACCCGGCGCACTTCATCGCCCTCGGCCTCGGCTCGGGCCTGTCGCCCAAGGCCCCCGGCACCGCTGGCACGCTAGCCGCCTGGGCGCTGTTCCCATTGCTGCTCACCCCGCTCGGCGACACCGCGTTTCTGGTCTTCCTGCTGACCGGCTTCATCTTTGGCATCGTCGCTGCCGACCGCACCGGCCAGGCACTGGGCGTATCCGACCACGGCGCCATCGTGTGGGACGAGATGGTGCCGTTCTGGCTGGTGCTGTATTTCACGCCCGACACCCTGCTCTGGCAGACCGCCGCCTTTGGCCTGTTCCGCTTTTTCGACATCGTCAAACCGCAGCCCATCAAGTGGGCCGACAGCAAGGTCAAGGGCGGTTTCGGCGTCATGCTCGACGACCTCATCGCCGCCGGCTACACCTTGCTGGTGCTCGCCATCGCCGCCCGCCTGCTCGCCGCCTGATCATGGATGAACGCCTCGACACCCTCGCCCAGCGCACCGGCCAGTGGCTGCGCACCCACGGTTGGCGGCTGGCCACGGCCGAATCGTGCACCGGTGGCTGGATCGCCGAAACCGTCACTGCCATCGCCGGCAGCTCGGACTGGTTCGACAGCGGCTGGGTGACCTACTCCAATACCGCCAAGATGCGCCAGCTCGACGTGCCGGCGGCGCTCATCAACGCGCATGGCGCGGTCAGCGAGGCGGTCGTTGCAGCCATGGTGCGCGGCGCATTGCGCCATAGCGACGCCCAGGTGGCAGTGGCCGTATCCGGCATTGCTGGCCCGACGGGCGGCAGTCCGGACAAACCCGTCGGCACGGTCTGCTTTGCCTGGGGCGGGCCCGGCGCGGCCGTGCGCACGCAGACCTGCCGCTTTGCCGGCGACCGCGAACAGGTTCGCCGACAGTCGGTGATCCACGCCCTCGAAGGCCTCCTTCAGGCCGACACCACAGCAAAGTCTGTGCCATAATCCAACGCACGTTTTCAGAGGACCACACCATGGACGACAACAAGGCCAAAGCCCTTGCCGCCGCGCTCGCGCAAATCGAAAAGCAGTTCGGCAAAGGCTCGATCATGCGGATGGGTGACGGCGATGTCGCCAAGGACATCCAGACCGTCTCCACCGGCTCGGTCGGCCTCGACATCGCCCTCGGCCTGGGCGGCCTGCCGCGCGGCCGGGTGGTGGAAATCTACGGCCCCGAATCTTCCGGCAAGACCACGCTGACCCTGCAGGTCATTGCCGAAATGCAGAAGCTCGGCGGCACCGCGGCCTTCATCGACGCCGAGCATGCGCTCGACGTGAACTACGCCGAGAAACTCGGCGTCAAGGTCGGTGACCTGCTCATCTCCCAGCCCGACACCGGCGAGCAGGCGCTCGAGATCACCGACATGCTGGTGCGCTCGAGCGGCGTGGACGTGGTGGTGGTCGACTCGGTCGCCGCCCTCACGCCGAAGGCCGAGATCGAAGGCGAGATGGGCGACCAGCTCCCCGGCCTGCAGGCCCGCCTGATGAGCCAGGCGCTGCGCAAGCTGACCGCCAACATCAAGCGCAGCAACACCCTGGTGATCTTCATCAACCAGATCCGCATGAAGATCGGCGTGATGTTTGGCAGCCCCGAGACCACCACCGGCGGCAACGCGCTCAAGTTCTATTCCTCGGTGCGCATCGACATCCGCCGCACCGGCGCGATCAAGAAAGGCGACGAGGTCATCGGCTCCGAAACCCGCTGCAAAGTGGTCAAGAACAAGGTGGCGCCGCCGTTCAAACAGGCGAGCTTCGACATCCTCTACGGCGAGGGCATTTCGCGCGAAGGCGAGATCATCGACCTGGGTGTGGAGGCCAACATCGTCGACAAGGCCGGCGCCTGGTATTCCTACAACGGCACCAAGATCGGCCAGGGCAAGGACAACACCCGCGAGTTCCTGCGCAACAACCCAGCGCTGGGCCGTGAGATCGAAAACAAGGTGCGTGCGCACTTCAATCTGCCGGCCATGCCGGAGATCGCGGCCAGCACGCCGGAACCGAGCGAAGCCTGACACGGGGCATGAGCGAGTCGCTCAAGGCGCGGGCGCTGCGGCTGCTGTCGCAGCGCGAGCACAGCCGCGCCGAACTGACCCGCAAGCTGGCGCCCCATGGCACTGAGGAAGAGATCACCGCGCTGCTCGATCGCCTCGCCGAGGTCGACTTGCAGTCCGACGCACGCTTTGCCGAGAGCTGGGTGCGCAGCCGGCAGGCGCGCTACGGCAGCCGGCGGATGGCGATGGACCTCAGGCAGCGCGGGGTCGACGATGCGCTGATCGCGGCCGCGCTGGCCGAGGGCAGCGACGGCGACGATACCGCCCGGGCACGCGAGGTCTGGGCAAAGAAGTTCGGCACCCCGCCCGCCGATGCCCGTGACTGGGCGCGGCAGGCACGCTTCCTTCAGGGGCGGGGCTTTGGTGCCGATGTGATTCACAGGATATTGAAAGACCGCGACGATGAGTCTGCTTAAGGTCACCGGATTACGAAAGAAATACCGGGCGCGCACCGTGGTGCACGACGTCTCCTTTGACGTCGGCAGCGGCGAAGTCGTCGGCTTGCTCGGCCCCAACGGCGCGGGCAAGACCACCTGTTTCTACATGATCGTCGGTCTGGTCGCCGCCGACGGCGGCGAGATCACGCTCGACAACGAGCAACTCACCCACCTGCCGATCCACGCTCGCGCCCGGCTCGGCCTGTCCTACCTGCCGCAGGAGATGAGCGTCTTCCGCAAACTCACCGTGGCGGAGAACATCCAGGCCGTGCTCGAGCTGCAAGGCCTGGCGGCCGACGAGGTCGCCCGGCGCCTGAACGAGCTGCTCGACGAACTGGGTATCGCCCACCTGCGCGACAACACCTCGGTCTCGCTGTCCGGCGGCGAACGCCGGCGCTGCGAGATCGCCCGCGCACTGGCCACCTCGCCGCGCCTGATCCTGCTCGACGAGCCCTTCGCCGGGGTCGACCCGATCGCCGTGCTCGACATCCAGAAGATCATCCGCTATCTCAAGGACCGCGGCATCGGGGTGCTGATCACCGACCACAACGTGCGCGAAACCCTGGGCATCTGCGAACGCGCCTTCATCATCAACGCCGGCGAAGTGCTCGCCAGCGGCACGCCAACCGACATCGTGACCAATGACCAGGTGCGCCGCGTCTACCTGGGCGAGCATTTCCGTCTCTGACGTCCCGCGCCGATCATGAAACCGACCCTCCAGCTCAAACTCTCGCAGCACCTGACGCTCACGCCGCAACTGCAGCAGTCGATCAAGCTGCTGCAGCTATCGACCATCGAGCTCAACCAGGAAATCGAGCAGGCGCTGCTGGACAACCCGCTGCTGGAGTTGGACGACAGCCCGGGCGACGACGCACGCGAGAGCCCGCCCGAAGCCCCCACCGAGGGCCCCAGCGACCGCGACGAGCCGGCCGCCGAATCACCGCTCGACGACCTCGGCGACTGGATGAGCGTGGGCACCGGC
This sequence comes from Rhodocyclaceae bacterium, assembly GCA_041396265.1. Classification (GTDB taxonomy): domain Bacteria; phylum Pseudomonadota; class Gammaproteobacteria; order Burkholderiales; family Rhodocyclaceae; genus Nitrogeniibacter. The sequence continues at coordinate 43,588 of JAWKYX010000028.1, read as the reverse complement.
AGCACCACCCACCGCGATGACGAGGACGACACCGACTTCCAGTCCTTCCACGCGGCCGAAGTCACGCTGCGTGAGCACCTCGACCAGCAGGTGGCACTGACCCCGTTGTCGGACCGCGACCGCGCCCTGGTGCGCTTCCTGATCGAGGCGCTCGACGACGACGGCTACCTGAGCCAGCCGCTCGAAGAACTGCTGCCGCTGCTGTCCGAAGACAGCGAGATCGAACTCGACGACCTGCAAATTGCCCTGCAACACCTGCAACACCTCGACCCCGCCGGCGTCGGCGGCCGCAACCCGGCCGAATGTCTGGCGCTGCAACTGCGCGCGCTGCCCGAGTCCGACACCCGCCGGCTGGCCCTGGCCATCGTCACAGAGCACCTCGACACGCTCGCCCAGCGCGACTTCAACCGCCTGCGCCGCGCACTGCAATGCTCCGAAGACGCCCTGCGCGACGCCCACCACCTGATCTGCAGCCTCAGCCCGCGCCCCTGCGCCCGTTTTGCTGCCAACGAAACCCGCTACGTGATTCCCGACGTGGTGGTGCGCAAGCACAAGGGCCGCTGGACCGCCGTGCTCAACGCCGATGCCATGCCGCGACTCAAGGTCAACGCACTGTACGCCAAGATCCTGCAGCAGAACCGCGGCAACAACGGCGATCTGGGCGGGCAGTTGCAGGAAGCCAAGTGGCTGATCAAGAACGTCCAGCAACGCTTCGACACCATTTTGCGCGTTGCACAGTCAATCGTTGACCAACAGCGTCAGTTCTTCGATTATGGAGAGGTGGCAATGCGTCCACTGACGCTGCGGGAGATCGCGGAAGAGTTGGAGTTGCACGAATCGACCATCTCCCGCGTCACCACTCAGAAGTTCATGTCTACGCCGCGTGGCGTACTGGAGTTCAAGTATTTCTTTGGCAGTCATGTCGCCACCGACACCGGTGGCGCCGCCTCTTCGACCGCGATCCGCGCTCTGATCCGTCAGCTCGTGGACGCCGAAGACAGCAAAAAACCACTTTCCGACGCAAAAATCGCCGATTTACTCAGCCAGCAGGGCATGGTTGTGGCCCGACGGACGGTCGCCAAGTACCGCGAGTCCCTCAACATCCCGCCGGTCAGCAAGCGCAAGACGATCTGATAACAGGAGCAATCATGAATCTCAACATCACCGGACATCATGTGGAAGTGACCCCCGCCATCCGTGAATACGTCAATGCCAAACTCGATCGCGTGATCCGGCATTTCGACAATGTCACCAGCGTGAACGTCATCCTGTCGGTGGAAAAACTCGTCCAGAAATCGGAGGTTACCCTCCATGTGCGCGGCAAGGACCTGTTCGCCGAAAGCACCGATGAGGACATGTACGCCGCCATCGACACCATGGCCGACAAGCTCGACCGTCAGGTGATCAAGCACAAGCAGAAAGTCCAGGATCACGCCCACGACGCGCTCAAGCATCAAAACACCGAAGCGTGACCGATTCCCTCGGCGCCCGGCCGGCGGCTTGCGTTTATAATGGGCGTGTCTCACCCCGTTGATCATTTCGCACCCACCGCCGGGCCCGTTCCGCCCGTCTTTCAGGGCGCCAAGTTCGTTACATGAATCTCATCGCCCCTCTCCTTTCTCCCGACAATGTTCTCGTCGACCTCGATGCCAGCAGCAAGAAGCGCGTCTTCGAGCAAGCCGGCCTGATTTTCGAGAACAACCAAAGCATCGGCCGCAGTGTCGTGTTCGACAGCCTGTTTGCCCGTGAGCGCCTCGGCTCGACCGGCCTCGGCCAGGGCGTCGCCATTCCCCACGGCCGCATCAAGGGCCTCAAGGAAGCCACCGGCGCCGTTATCCGCCTGAGCACGCCGATCCCCTTCGATGCGCCTGACGGCAAACCGGTGAGCCTGCTGTTCGTCCTGCTCGTCCCCGAACAGGCCACCGAGCATCACCTGCAACTGCTCTCCGAACTGGCCCAGCTGTTCAGCGACGCCGCCTTCCGCGAGCGCGTGGCCGAAGCCACCGACGCTGCAACCGTACACGCGCTATTCACCACCTGGGGCACTGCCCATGCGGCAGACCAGCGTCGCGCGGCTCTTTGAAAAGCTCGCCAAACGCCTTCAGCTGACCCACATCAGCGGTCGACTTGACCGCGCCCTGTCGGTCACCGAGGCACACACCTGGCCGGCCGACCTCGTCGGCCACCTCAACCTGATCCACCCCGACCGCTTCCAGATCCTCGGCACCGCCGAGCTGAACTGGGCGCGCAAGCAGTCGGGAGACAAGGTGGCGCACCATGTGCGCGAGATCCTCGCTGCCCAGCCGCCGGCCATCATCGTCGCCGACGACTGCGACGTTCCCGGCATCATTCAGCGCTGCTGCGAAGAACACGACATCGCCCTGTTCACCTCGCCGATGCCCTCGGCCAGCGTCATCGATCTCATGCGCCTGTACCTGTCGCGCGAACTGGCCGAACGCACGGCACTGCACGGCGTCTTCATGGACGTCCTCGGCCTCGGCGTGTTCATCACCGGCGACTCCGGCGCCGGCAAGTCCGAGCTCGCACTGGAGCTCATCTCGCGCGGCCACGGTCTGGTCGCCGACGACATGGTCGATTTCGCCCGCATCGCCCCGAACACGCTGGAGGGTCGCTGCCCTGAGCTGCTCGAAAACTTCCTCGAAGTGCGCGGCATCGGCATCCTCAACATCCGCACCATCTTCGGCGAGACCGCCTGCCGGCGGAAGATGCAGCTCAAGCTGATCGTGTATCTTCAGCGCCGGCAGCCCGGCGACGGCGACCCCACCCGCCTGCCCATCGCGCACGACACCCAGGACATCCTCGGCGTGCCGATCCGCAAGGTCATCCTGCCGGTGGCGGCCGGACGCAACATCGCGGTGCTGCTCGAGGCCGCCGTACGCAACACCATCCTGCAGTTGCGTGGCATCGACTCCACCCACGAGTTCATCTCCCGCCAGCGCGAACTGCTCAGCGCCAACGACCCCGACTGATTCCTCCGTGTGCAGCACCGGGCTGCGGCCTTCACGAGCTGCGCACGTCCGTGGTATATTCATTTGCCATTTATGGCAAACACATAACCAAAGGGGATGACATGAACACCACACAGAAAATGATGGCGGCAGCCACGGTCGCGCTGATGCTGTTTCAGCCGCTGATCAGCCAGGCCAACCCGCAGCACGACCGCATGCGCAACTGCAACAAGACCGCCAAGGAGAAGGCCCTCAAGGGTGACGAGCGCAAGGCCTTCATGAAGACCTGCCTATCGGGCAAGCATGCAGACACCGCCCCCCTCGCCTCGGCCAAGCCGGTGGCAGGCGCCAAGCCGGTAAAAAAATAGGCGCTAAAAAAACAACGCCCCGGCACGCGGGGCGTTGTTTTTTTAGCGCGCGGCGGCGTTAGATGATCTCGAAAAACACCAGATCGCGCTCGACCTCCAGTGCCGAAAATCCACAGCCGATCCGCCCCTGGCCGGCGAGCAGGGCCTCACCACCGCGAATGCACTGCTCGCTGCCCGACTCGTTGGCCACGAAGGTGCCATTGGTGCTCTGATCGACCAGAAAAAACCCCTCGCGCCGACGCTCGACCCGCGCATGCTGGCGGGAGGTCCGCGGGTCAATCACCACCACATCGTTGCCCATCTCGCGCCCCAGCAGCAGGATCGGACGCAGTTCCTCGATCAGGTGCACATCCTGCTGGTGGCGCAGGCGCAGGCGCTGCGACACCCGAGCCGCAGGCGGCACCGAAGTAGCCATGCCTGCACGGCCGGACAGGGCGAACACCGGCCACTCGAAACCTTCGACCTTCAGCCCCGGCTCATCGCGCTCGCGAATGACCTGGCGCGACGCCGCAGACAGCAACAGCACGGTCGCACCGCTGACCAGCGCCTGCCCCGCGTGCGCCATGCCGGCCAGCCGCATGGCCACCGACAGCGCTTCGCCCGAGGGCGGCCCATCGACGTCGATGGCGCCGTGGTGCAGGCCGATGCGGATACCCAGCCGGACGCCGCGTACCGGCGGCAGGCTGGCGACGCGATCGATCATCTCGCTGGCCGCGAGCACGGCCCCGTCGCAGCGCTCGAAGGCCGCACAGATCTCGTCGGTCGCCCGGCGCAGGATCTCTCCTCCCTGTCCCTCGACCACGCGCTCGATACGATTCATGCTGCGCTCGATGGCATGCCCGGCTTCAGTCTCGCTCAGCAGCGCCGCGAGCCGCTCACCGCCGACCAGTTCGGCATACATCATGCAGGCGTTACGTTGTTGTGCCATGGATTGTTCCACGTCCCGTTTGGCCTCCGTGCAGGCGGCAGTCCACCCTGCGCCGATGGCCGTTCCGGGCTCCTGTTATAACTTCATGATCGGTCAATGCCTGAACCGGTGCAAGTGCTGCCATCGGCGCTGCCCTCGCGGGGCCGCAGCGTCAGGGGCACCACCGTCTCCGGGGCTCGGGGCATCTCCGGCGGGTCGAAGGCGAGGTCGCCCTCGCTGACCGGCGTGTCACGGGTGAGCCCCTTGAAATCGAACAGCCCGGCATCGGCCAGGTGCGACGGCACCACGTTGCGCATGGCGGTACTGAGCGACTCGATGCGCCCCGGATGCTGCTGCGCCCAACCCTGCAACATGGCCTTGATCTGCTTGCGCTGCGCGTTTTCGAGCGAGCCACACAGATTGCACGGGATGATCGGGTAGGCCATGCCGCGCGCGAAGCGGGCAATGTCGGACTCGGCGCAATAGGCCAGCGGGCGGATCACCATGTGCTCGCCATCGTCGCTCACCAGCTTCGGCGGCATGGCCTTGATGCGCCCGCCGAAGAACATGTTGAGGAACAAGGTCTCGATCATGTCATCGCGGTGGTGACCCAGCGCGATCTTGGTCGCCCCCAGCTCCCGCGCAGTGCGGTAGATGATGCCGCGGCGCAGGCGCGAGCACAGCGAACAGGTGGTCTTGCCTTCCGGGATCTTGTCCTTGACGATCGAATAGGTGTCTTCGGTGACGATGCGGTAGTCGACACCGATCGACGCGCAATACTCGGGCAGGACATGGTCGGGGAAGCCGGGCTGCTTCTGGTCGAGGTTCATCGCGATGACCCGGAAGTCCACCGGCGCGCGCTCACGCAAGGCGAGCAGGATCGACAGCAGGGAGTAGGAATCCTTCCCCCCCGACAGGCAGACCATCACCGTATCGCCATCCTCGATCATGTTGAAATCGGCAATGGCCTCGCCGACCGCTCGCTCGAGCTTCTTCTTGAGGCGGACAAAGGTGTTGGAGTGACGCCCTTCGGGGGCTTCGCTCGGCACGGTAGACATGGGCACTTCGGACCTTGATCAGGAAATCAGCGATTGCAGGAGCATGTTGCGGCGCAGCATATCATTCACATGCTTGAAATATCAAGACGATAGCGCGCGCATCAAACCAACGTTTATTCTACTGGACTGGCTACAGGTGAGCGCTTCGGCCGCCATCGACCGCCAGAATCTGGCCTGTCATGTAGTTGGCGTCGAACAGCAGGAAGCGCACCGTTGCAGCAATATCGGCCGGCGTCCCCTCGCGCTTGAGCAGGGTGTGACGCACAATGCCCTCACGCTCGCCCGGGTCGAACTGCCCATCGTCGGGCCACAACACGGCCCCGGGCGCCACCGCATTGACCCGCACCGCCGGCGCCAGCTCGATGGCCATCGCCCGCGTCAGCCCCACCAGGCCGGCCTTGGCCGCACTGTAGACCGGGTAGCCGGCGAGCGGCCGCTCGGCATGGATGTCCACGATATTGACGATCGCGCCGCCGCTGGCCGTCAAGGCCGAGGCCGCGGCCTGCATCAGGAACAACGGCGCCTTCAGGTTGGAGCCGACCAGGTCGTCCCAGGCTGCCTCGTCGATCTGACCGACCGGCGTCGGGAAAAAGCTGGAGGCGTTGTTCACCAGGCCATCGAGCCGCCCGAAGCGGGCCACCACCGCCGCCACCAGCGCAGGCAGGCGGGGCGTGTCGGCCAGGTCGGCGGCAAACACCGCGGCCGACGACGGCCGGACCCCGTTGAGTTCATCGGCCAGCGCCACCGCGGCATCGGCCGAGCTGCGGTAGTGCACGGCCACCCGTGCGCCGGCGGCATGCACACTGCGCGCAATCTGCGCGCCGACGCGACGCCCGGCACCGGTAATCAAGACAACAGGAGACACATCCATACCCGACACACTGCACTCCCGAACGGAAGGAATGACGATAGCGTGCAGTATCCCACACGCGCCGCTCGCGCTGGCGACACGGCCGGCTGCGCAATGTAAACTTTGCGCTTTTGCCCGGACGCCCCAATGAGCCTGCCCCAACCCTCGGACGACGCGCTCGCCCAGAGCGATGCGCTCACCACCCGGCTGCGCGAGCGCATCGCCGCGGCCGGCGGCTGGATCAGCTTTGCCGACTACATGCACCAGGCGCTGTATACGCCCGGACTGGGCTACTACAGCGGCGGCGCCCACAAGTTCGGTGCGGCGGGCGACTTCATCACCGCGCCGGAGCTGACCCCGCTGTTCGGGCAGGCGCTGGCCCAGCAGGTGGCCGAGGTGATGGCGCAATCGGCGCCGCAGGTGATCGAGGTCGGTGCAGGCACGGGTCACCTCGCGGCCGATGTACTGCTGGCGCTCGACCGCCTCGGCTGCGCCCCCGAGCGCTATCAGATCCTGGAAGTTTCCGGCGAACTTCGCGGCCGCCAGGCCGACACCCTGCGCGAGCGCGCCCCCACGCTGGCCGACCGCGTGCAGTGGATCGACCAGCTACCCGAGCACTTCGCCGGCGCAGTGATCGCCAACGAGGTGCTCGACGTGATGCCGGTGCATGTCCTGGTGTGGCGCGATGGCGCGGTGTTCGAGCGCGGCGTGGCGTGCAATGACGCCGGCGCCTTTGTCTGGGCCGACCGCGCCGCCAGCGACGCCCTGCGCACCGCGGGCGAACGGCTCGGCGCGCCGAGCCCCGCCGACGGCGAATACGTGAGCGAACTGAACCTCGCCGGCCCGGCCTGGATCGCCGACTGGAGCCATCGCCTCGACGCCGGCGCCTTGCTGCTCATCGACTATGGCTACCCGCGCGCCGAGTACTACCTGCCCAGCCGCAGCAATGGCACGCTGCTGTGCTACTACCGCCACCACGCCCATGGCGACCCCTTCCTGTGGCCGGGGCTCAACGACATCACCGCGTTTGTCGATTTCACCGCCATCGCCGAGGCCGCCTTCGAAGGCGGCCTGAACATCTATGGCTACACCAGCCAGGCGAGCTTTCTGTACAACTGCGGCGTGCTCGAACGGCTCGCCGAGCGCGGCGACCAAACCAAGCCGGACTACATCCGTGCCGCGCGTGCGGTGCAACGCCTGACCGCGCCGCAGGAGATGGGCGAGTTGTTCAAGGTGCTGGCCGTCGGCAAGGGCCTGGCCGAGCCGCTGCTGGGCTTTCGCCGTGGCGACCGGCTGCACGGCCTGTAAGGGCCGCGCCCTCAGCCCTGGTTGCGGTACACCGTCTGCAGGAAGGCGTCGGCGTCTTCGCGTGCCGCCGTCGGTGATGAAGGCGGATGGCTGTCGGGCTCCGGCGCGACTGCTTCCGGCTGTGGCAACCAGCCCGCGTCGAGCACCTCGTCTTCATAGTCGGGGCCGGGCACACCCGGCGCGGGAATCACATCCATAGCATCACCTGTCCGGCCTGATCCATGCCGCCATGCGCGGCATTTTCATCGTGGCGCAGCACGCCACCCCATGCCATGCAAAAACGCACGGTCGGCGCAAAACCTGAGCACATCGCGCACCTCAGGCGTCCAGAGTCTCGCGCAGCCAGTCCCGAATCCGCACCGCCACCGCCTCCCAGCCCTTCTCGAGCATCATGGCGTGCCCCATATCCGGGAAGATTTCGTCGTCGAGGCCATAGACCGAACTGGTCATGCGTACCAGCGAGGGCGGGATGAGCTGGTCGTGCTCGGCCCCGAGAATGAGCATCGGTGCGCGGGTCATGCGCGAGACCATCGGCAGGTTGAACAGCGTCATGTCCCAGATGGCGCGATGGCTCTCCGGCTGCGAGGCGGCCAGGTAGCGGCGCATGTCGTCGGGATCCACCGGCTGGTGGAACAGCGCATCGCGCAGGGTCGAGGCCTTCGCCGCGCCGCCGCCCATGATCCGATTGAGGTCTTGCAGCAAGGTCGGCTTGCTGAACATCAGTCCGACGGCCGAGGTCCACAGCCCCTGCGGCGGCACCGAGGCCATCAGCACCGTGGCCGGCGCTTCAGCGTGCTCCAGGTATTTCTGGACCACCATGCCGCCCATCGAGTGGCCGATCAGCACCGGCGCGACCGGCAACTCCGCCACCACGTCGGCCAGATCGTTCACGTAATCACTGATGCTGTAGCTGTCGAGCAGGTCGCGCCGGCGGCTGTGGCCGTGGCCGGACAGCGACACGGCATAGCTGGCATAACCGGCATCCGCGAACCAGGGCATGAAATGCTCGGCCCAGCACCAGGCCCCGGCATAGGCACCATGCACAAACAGCAGGGGCACCGGGTGGGCTTCGCCCTCGGGGGCACTGGCCAGTACTTCCAGGTCGCCGAATCGACTTCGGTTCATACGTGTTGATTCCTGATTCCAGCATCGCGACCGGCGGTCAGCGACATGTCATAAAAGGCCCGCGACGGTCTGTCCAGACATGCGAACGATCGTGCCACGGTAGCCGATTCCGGCCCGTCAGGCCATGCATAATTGCCTTGGCAAGGGCCAAACAATCCGTTGTAATCGGCGCTTCCCTTCATGGCAAACGGCGGCATGCTGCTCAAATGGCTGGTTTCGATCGTGATCGTGGTGGCGCTGCTCGGCGGCCTGCAGCCCTTGCTGGCGCGCTATGTGCGGCTGGGTCGCCTGCCCGGCGACGTCACGCTGGTGCGCAACGGACGCACCTGGCACCTGCCGTTTACCAGCACCGTGCTGATGTCCCTGCTGGCGTGGCTGATCCTGCGCTGGCTGTAGCCATGGCGGCGCGGCTCAGCGTCCGCGCACGGCCACGCTGATCCGGTCCAGGCGTTCGCCGCGTGCATCGAACAGCTCGATGACCCGCACGCCGGGCGCCGGATGCACCCACACCGAAGCGCCGCTGCCCACCTCCCGCCCGTCCATCCGCCAACGCAGGCGCGCGTCTTCCTCCGAGGCGCGCAGCACCACCCCCTGCCCCGCCGGCAAGGTGCGCAAATCGATGATGCTGCGCGCCGCCGGCCAGGCAATCTGCGCGGTGCTCTGCGGGGGCGACACCACGGCCACCGCGGTGCCGGCCAGGAACCACTCGTCGCGTGCCGACTCCACCGGCGGGTCGAACCGTACCGGGCGACGCACCACCCCCGCCGGCACCACCTGCTCGAGCGGCCACCCGTCCGCCTCGGCGAGTTGGTCGGCCAGCCAGGCGCGCACCTCGATCAGGGCTGTCGGCCCGGTTTCCATCCACACCGCGATACTCACCGCGGCATTGCTGCCCGCCGCCCAGGCCGCCCGTCCCGGCGTCACCATCTCGGCCATCACCGGCGGGAACAGGTCACGCGCGACGAAGGCCGCCGCCGGTGACACCACGGCGTCCGCCGGGCGCCCCGCCGCCGGCTGCCAGAAGGGCGCCCGCCACTGGCCGTCGACCGCCATCATCCGCGCCAGCGCCGCCAGCTGCGGCAGATCGATGGTCGGTGCGGCCAATGATGGCGGCAACTCGCCCTCGATCGGCCGGCGCGACAGGTCGGCCAGCGCGGCGGCATCCGCCATCGCCACGGCCGTGCGCACGCTGGCCCAGCGGGGCGCTGCCGCCGACCCGCCATTGAGCAGGCTGGCGGCCGTCACCACGCGCCGGTCGAGCGCGCGGGCGATGTGCAGCGGCCAGCGCATGGCCTGGGCCGGATAGGTGAAGCCGGTGGCGTCGGCATGTTCGGCGCTGAGCCCGCCGACGTCGGCCAGCACCGCACCGGTGGCGTTGTCGAGCACCACCGCGGCGGCCCGGGCCGGCGCCGCGGCGCGCAGCGCGCCGAGCAGGCGCTGCTGCCAGCCGGCGTCGATGAGCGTGGCCACGGTGGTACCCGGCGTCGTGAGCAGCCGCGCCGCCAGGTGCGGCGCCAGCTGCCAGCGCGGCGACAGCACCGCCGGGTCGACCGCCGCGGCGATCGCCTGCACGCGTTCGCACCCGGCCGGGCTGCCCATCTGCGCCACCAGCGCACAGGCCCGACGGCCAAGCACCGCCGGCGTCGCCCCCGGGCCGCGCAGCAAGGCCGCGAGCACGGCCGCTTCCGGGCGATCGAGCGCCGCCGGCGCCTTGCCGGTGAGCGCCCAGGCGGCCGCCGAAATGCCACGCAGGCGCCCGCGGAACGGCGCCAGGTTGAGGTAGGCCTCGAGAATCTGCGCCTTGCTCCAGCGCGCTTCGAGCGCCTGCGCTGCCAGGGCCTGATCCCACTTCTGTTCGAAGCTGCGGCGGCGCAGGCCGACCGCGGCCGGCTGCAGGGCGGGGTCAAGCAGACCGGCCAGTTGCATGGTCAGGGTGGAGGCGCCGCGGGCATGCTCGAACCACAGGTTCTGCACCGCTGCGGCGGCCACCGCCCGCCAGTCGATGCCTTCGTGCTGGTAGAAGCGCCGGTCTTCGGCCTGGAGCAGGGCTTCGAGCATGGCCGGCGACAAGGCGTCGAGCGGCACCCAGTCGAGCCGGTCATCATCGAAGCGCAACTGGCGCTCGGCCAGCGGCTGGCCGTTCCGGTCGACCAGGCGGGCGACACTGCTCGCGTGCGCCGCGCGCACCTCGGCAAAATCGGGGACGAGTTGCGATTCGGCCTGCGCGGCGACGGCGGTGAGCAGCCACATGCCCAGCGCCCATAGCCCCTTTCGACACCAGACGTTCATGGCTGAAAGTGTGGCACGCACCATGGCGCTGCGGGTGTGAGCAATGGTGTCAGCCACGGCCCGCCGTCGCGTCGGCGGCCTCGATGGCGGCCAGCCGGGCGGCGCGAATGGCCGCCGGAATCGCCGACTTGTCGGCGCACTGGCGCGCCACCGCCCCCCCGTCGACCGCCTGCGCGGCGGCCAGCGTGGCCTGCCAGCGGGCCACCGCCGGCGCCGGCACCGGGTGGGCGCAGGGCGCCGCTTCGAGCAAGCTGGTAAGCCGCTCGGGGCGGCGGAAGGCATCGCAGCGGCTGAGCAGTTCGAGACGGGCCACGGCCGAGCTGGCGGTAGACAGGGTCTCGCCGTCGCGGGCGAGGATCACCGCCTGGTCGCGGCAGGGCAAGGGCACCTTGAGCCGGGCGCTGGCCGACTCGGCGGCATCCACGGCATGGCCGACCAGCAGCGCCCAGCGATGGGCCAGCGGCAGATTGCGCGCCACGGCGCAGCGCAGCACGCCGGGCAGCAACGGGTCGATGCGGCGCCGCGCCACCACCTCGGGCAGACAGCGGGCCAGCGCGCCGCAAGCATCGAGCACCTCGATCATGCGCATCGGCGCCGGCGCCATCAGGCCGCGCGAGATTTCCTGCCAGACGCGTTCGGGCACCAGGTGGTCGGCTTCGCCGCTGTCGACCATCCGGCACATCAGCGCCAGCGTGTCGTCGGCCACCTCGAAGCCATCAAAACGCGCGGCAAAGCGGGCCACGCGCAGGATGCGCACCGGGTCTTCGGCAAAGGCCGGGCTGACATGGCGCAGCACTTTCGCGGCCAGGTCGCGCTGGCCACCGTAGGGGTCGACCAGTGCACCGTCCTCGCCGCGGGCCATGGCGTTGATGGTCAGGTCGCGGCGCAGCAGGTCGTCTTCGAGCGTCACGTCGGGTGCGGCATGCACCACGAAGCCGGTGTAGCCGTGGCCGCTCTTGCGCTCGGTGCGCGCCAGCGCGTATTCCTCGTGGGTGTCGGGGTGGAGAAAGACCGGAAAGTCCTTGCCCACGGCGGTATAGCCGCGCGAGCGCATGGCCTCGACGGTGGCGCCGACCACCACCCAGTCCCGGTCCTGCACCGGCAGGCCGAGCAGTTCGTCGCGCACGGCACCGCCTACGATGTATGTCTTCATGCGGCCGTCAATGTTGGCAAAGCCGCATTATCGCCGCAGGCAGCGCCTCAGCGCACGGCGCGGCGCCGATTGATGACGAAGCGGCGACGACCGGGGTGGGGGCCGAGATAGGTCGGCGCCACGGCTTCGAGGGCGGTCGGCGTCCAGCCAAAGGGCAGGGGCGGGCCGTCCGTGATGTTGTCGACCCGCATCGAGCGCACGTTGTCGCGGCTCATCATCGGGTTCGGCGCCAGCTCCAGCAGCCGCGCCTGGAGCATGGCCAGTCCCTCGGGGATGGGGATGATCGGCGGCCGGTGCCCGACCAGGCGGCCCACATAGCCGACCAGCTCGGCCAGGGTGTAGCGAGTCGGCCCGGCCAGGTCGGCGCACAGCCCGATCGCGTCATGGCGGTCCAGGCTGGCCACCACCACACGAGCCACATCCTCCACCCACACCGGCTGGAAGCGGCAGCTCGCGCCGCCGAGCGGCATCACGGGCGCGAGGCGCACCAGGCCGGCGAAGAGGTTGAGGAAGCTGTCGTCGCGGCCGAAGATCACCGAAGGGCGCAGGATCGTCCAGTCCAGCGGCGGCTGGGCATTGCGGATCACCGCCTCGCCGTCCGCCTTGGAGCGCTGGTATTCGGACGGGCCGTCGGCATCGGCGCCCAACGCGCTGATGTGCACCAGGCGCGACACGCCATGGCGCTGGCAGGCCGCCACCAGCCGCGTCGGGATGTCGACATGGGCGCGCCGGAAGGCCGGGCCATACGGCTTGCCCGGCGCCGAATGCAGTACGCCGACCAGGCTGATCACGGCGCCGACGCCGTCCATCAGGCGGTCGAGCGCAGCGTCGTCGAAGAGATCGGCCTCGATGACCTCCACCGTTGGCAGCAACAGCAGATGCCGTGCCCGGTGGCGGTGGCGCGTCGGCACCCGCACCCGGTACCCCGCGGCCACCAGTTGCGCCACCACCGAGTGGCCGACATAGCCACTGCCACCCACCGCCAGAATGATTTTCGATCGATCCATGCCGCTGCCTCCAAAACCGGGTTAGCGCGGCGCCACCCGCCCGAGGCGCGCCGTCAGTGACTGCGGCTTGCCGTCCATCAGGGCAGCGTAGATCACCGCATTGGCCATCACCTTCTTCACATAATCACGCGTTTCGGTGAAGGGGATGGTCTCTACATAGATCGCCCCTTCGAGCATCCGTTCATCGCGCCAGCGCTTGGCCCGGCCGGGGCCGGCGTTGTAGCCGGCGGCGGCGAGCACCGGATGGTCGTCGAGATCATCGAGCACGATGCGCATGTAGCTGGTGCCGAGCAGCACGTTGGTGTCCGGTTCCTGCAGCCGGCTGCGCCGGTAGTCGGTCAGGCCGATCTTCTTGGCCACCCAGCTGCCGGTGGCCGGCATCACCTGCATCAGGCCCTGCGCGCCCACCGGCGAGGCGGCGCGGGTGACGAAGCGGCTCTCCTGGCGCAGCACGCCATACACCCAGGCCAGGTCCAGCCCCTGGGCGCGCGCATGTGGTTCGATCAGGTCGCGGTAGGGGGTCAGGTAGCGCAGACCGAAATTATCCTGCGGGTCGACGGCTTCGGCGGTGTTGATGGCGCGGTCGTAGATCCCCTCGTCCAGCGCCAGCCGCGCGGCGGCGATGCGGAAGGCGTCGTCGGCGTCGCGCAGACGCCAGATCCACTCGCGCGTACCTTCGGCATGCAGATCGAGCCGGAACAGCGCGATCGCCCGGCGGATGTCCGGGTCAGACGCCACACCCGCCCGCGCCTCGGCCGCCTGCGGGCGGTCCGGCGGCGGCGGGGTGAAGGCGCGGCCGAGGGCATCCGAGGCCAGCATGCCGTAGAAGTCCGGGTGTCCGGCGACCCGTTCGAGCAGGTGTTGCGCCCCCTCGCCTTCGCCCAGGGCCTGCTCGGCGCGGGCCAGCCAGTAGGTCCAGGCGCCTTCGCCGCGCTGCTCGGGCGACATCGCCAGAATCGCTTCGCGCACGGCCTTCCAGTCCTCCTGGCGCAGCGCCGCGCGCACCTGCCAGGCGCGCTGCTCGTCCGGCATCTTCAGCTTGCCGGCGGCGCGGAACCAGCGCACCGCTTCGGGCAGGTGATCCTGTGCCGCGCGCCAGCCCAGCAGCATGTAGCCATAGGACCGGTCCTCGGCGGACAAGGCGTCGTTGAGTCGGGCAAAGCGGGCGTAGGCGGCTTTCGGGTCGCTGATGGCCAAGCGGCCCAATGCCGCCAGCATCAGCTCGCTGTCGGCGCGGCGCCGCGCAAAGCCGGGGCGCAGGGTGTCGAGATAGCGCTCAGGGTCCTTGCGCATGGCCTTGAGCTCCGCCGTACTCGGCGCATCGGCCGACGGCAGGCCACTGAGAATCAGTTCGAGATCGCTGGGTCGACGCGAGGTCATTTCGTCGCGAAAGCGCGCCCAGACGGCGTCCGCTTGCAGCCGCCCCGAGGCCGCCAGCAGGCCGACCAGCGACTCGCAGGCGTCAGCGCGCAGGCTCAGCTCGGCCCACACCGCAGCGGCCTCGTCCAGCGCGCCGCGGTCGCCGATGCGCTCGCGCGCCAGCCAGTGCTGGCAGCGCTGGCCATCGGTGGGCGAAGCCAGTCCGCCCCAGGCACCGATGAAACCGATCCAGTTGCCGTCCTTGGCCAATCGCGACAGCCACGCGCCGCGCAGGCGATCGGCCAGCACGCTGCCGGCGTAACGGGCGAGGAAGGCCTCGATGCGCGCCGTGTCGGGCGGCTCCTGCCGCGCCAGTTGATTCTGCAGATGCCAGTATTTGACATAGCGCTCCAGCAAGTGCGGCGAGCGCCCCGCCGCGAGCTGGTCGAGGGTGGCCTGGTCGCCGGTGCGCAGCGCTTCGCGCGCGGCCAGGATCCGTTCATCACCGGTCGGGCTTTGCGCCCACACCGGGGTCATGCACAACACGCCGAGCCACACCACGACCCAGCCTTTTGCCGCCTTCATCGCTTACTATCCCTTCGCACCGTTGTCTCGAACGGGCTGCCTGATGTGTGATTCCGGCCTCGCTGGACCGGCCCGACTACTCTACACGGCCCGTGCCGCAAATACCTGCTCTGGATGCTGTCATGGAGATCGAACGCAAACGCCTGCGCGACACTGCCATCCGCACCCGCGAAGCGCTGAGCGCGGCGGCGCGCGCACCGCTCGAGGCCGCCCTGCAGGCGCATGTCGCCACGCTGCTCGCCCAGCTTGCGCCTACCACGCTGGCGTTCTGCTGGCCCTACCGCGGCGAACCCGACCTGCGCCCCGTGGTGCAGCGCTGGCTGGCCGCCGGGCGTGGACGCGCCGCCTGCCTGCCCGTGGTCGTCGGCCCCGGCCAGCCGATGGTCTTCCGCCAATGGACACCGGCCAGCCAGATGGTTCCCGATCGCCATGGCATTCTCATGCCCACCGACGGCCCGCTGCTGGCCCCCGAGCTGTTGCTGATCCCGCTCAACGCCTTTGATGCCGCGGGCTATCGGCTCGGCTATGGCGGCGGCTATTTTGACCGCACCCTGGCCGCGCTGTCACCGGCGCCGCGCACCATCGGCGTCGGCTTCGAGCTCGGCCGGGTGGCCACGACCCACCCCCAGCCACATGACCACCCGATGCACTGGCTCGTCACCGAGGCCGGCATTCACCCCGTCGGGCCACGTCCATGAACTGGGCTGCCCCGCTCGACGTGTATTGCGAGCGCACCGACGCCAGCCTGTGGGCCGAACCGGTCAATGCGCTCACCAATCTGGCCTTCATCGCCGCCGCGGCCTGGCTGCTGCGCCGCATGGACCGCCACACCCCGGCCGATCTGCGCGCCCTGGCCTGGCTGATCGGCCTGGTCGGCGCCGGCAGCGGGGTCTTTCATACCGTGGCGCAGGCCTGGGCGGCCGTGCTGGACGTCGTCTTCATCGCCGCTTTCGTGGTGCTGTTCCTGCAGCGTGCGCTGGTGCGGCTGGCCGGCTGGTCCGCCCGCACTGCCAGTGCTGCCGTGCTTGGCGTGCTCCTTGTCAGCGCGGCCATCGCGGCGACGGTGAAGCCCTCCGCCCTGAACGGCTCTGAACTCTACCTGGGCCCGTGGCTGGCGCTGATCGGCCTGGGCCTGGCCTGCCCCGTGCCACCGGCGCGCCGGTGGCTGATCGCCGCCGCCGCGCTGTTCGGCATCTCGATGCTCCTGCGCAGCATCGACCTCGCCGTATGCGAGGCCTTCCCGCTGGGCACCCACTTCGGCTGGCATGTGAACAACGCGCTGGTGCTGTGGTGTGGCATGCGGGCCTTGATGCACCACACGCATGATCAGACGCCGCGCGGATGAACACAGCCGCTTCAGACCCGAAGCAGCACCACCTTGAGCGGGGGATTGCCATCCGGACTCGGAAAATCAGCCTCCGGTGCGATCCATTCGGCCGCGCGAATGGGGCGCCCGATTTTCTTGGCGCTGCGCTGCAACTGGCCGAGCCAGTCGTCGGCGGACACCTGCGCCACGTTGTTGCAGCAGATCAGCGTGCCGCCCTCGACGGTGGTGCGCAGCGCGAGGTTGAACACCGCCGGATAGTCATTGACCAGATCGACCACGCCGAACGGGCTTTTGGCATAGCGCGGCGGATCGAGGAACACCAGATCGAACTGGCGCGGTTCGAGCACCGGGAAGGGCGGCATCCGCTTGCCGCGGACACGCTGCGCCTGCCCCTGGTTGGCCAGCTGGCGCAGCGCGGGAAACACATCACTCTTGATGAAGCGGACGCGAATGGGCAGCGCGTTCAGGCGGGCGTTTTCCTTGCCCACGGCCAGGCTCGAGGCAGAGAAATCGACATTCACCACATGCGCCGCCCCTGCCTTGGCCGCCGCCACCCCGACCCCGCAGGTATAGGCAAACAGATTGAGCACGGACTTGCCGTCGGCCTCGGCCATCACCCGCCGGCGCGCGGCCCGCAGATCGAGGAAGAGCCAGGGGTCCTGGCCCTCGTGGCGCCCCTGGAAGCGATACTTGACGCCCAACTCGGAGAACTCGCGCGGCAAGTCTGCCGCCGCTGCCTGCGCCGCGTCGAGCGGGTTGGCCACGCGCGAGTTGGCGGCACTGCGGTCGTTCCAGATCACCGGCAAGCCGGGCATCGCGCGGGCGTAGAAGGCTTCGATCGCGGCCAGGTCGTCATCACTCAGGCCGTCGTGAAAGCTCTGCACCAGCAGCGCATCGCCATAGCGATCGACCGTCAGGCCCGGCGCGCCTTCGACGCTGCCATGAAACAGCCGGTAGGCATCCGTCCCCTCGGCAGCCAGGCGGTCGATGAGCGTCGCACGGGCGGTTAGCGCGGAGGCGAGGTGGTCGGACAGAGAGGGAGACATGGCGGACGCCGGTAACGGGTAAGACGCCCATGATAGCCCCCTTGCGTCATCGTTCCGGCAGGAATCGGGCCCGCCCGCCCGGCGCTACCGGCCGTCGTCGCTTGGATCCTTGGGCGGATCATCGACATCGAGCCCCCAGTCGCCGTGCAGATACCAGTCCTCACCCAGCATCTCGGCCGGGTGCAGCGTACGGCCGGCGCCGTTGCCGCACATCAGCGCGTCGGCTGAACAGTACTTGTCGCAGCCCCAGCAGATGCGCTCGGGGCGTTTGGGGTGGAGCGGGAATTTCTTGGCCATGGTGGTTCTACCTTAGCAGATGCGCAGCGCGATGCTGACGGGGTTCATTGCGAACTGCCCCGCCCGGCAAGCCACGCCTCGAGCGCCGCCGCCGGCAGCGGCCGCGCAAACAGGAAGCCCTGCAGCACGTCGCAACCGGCGTCGGCCAGAAAGTTTCGCTGGGCCTCGGTCTCCACCCCTTCGGCGACCACCGACAGGCCGAGCCGGCGCGCCAGCGTCACCACCGCCTCGGCCACCGCGGCGTCGGTCGCGGCGTCGGGCAGACGATGGACGAAGCTGCGGTCGAGCTTGAGCACATTGAGCGGCAGCTTGCACAAGGTGGCGAGCGAGGAGTGGCCGGTGCCGAAGTCGTCCATGGCAATCTGCAGACCCTGGCGGCGCAGGTGCTGCAGCGCCTCGGCGGCATCGGCGGGATGTTCCATGGCGGCGCTTTCGGTGATTTCCAGTTCGATCCACTCGGCCGGCGCGCCGGCCTCGGCGAGGATGGCCTCGATCCGCCCGGCCAGGCCGGCGTCATGGAACTGGCGCGCAGACAGGTTGACCGCCACCCGCGGCACGGCGATGCCGCGCCGGCGCCAGTCAACCATCTGCCGCGCCGCTTCGGCCAGCGCCCATTCGCCCAGCTCGGCAATGATGCCGACCTCTTCGGCGATGGGGATAAAGTCCAGTGGCGATACCGTGCCGCGCTCGGGATGCTGCCAGCGCAGCAGCGCCTCGACGCCGGCCAGGCGGCCGTCGGCCGCATGCACCTGGGGTTGATAGACCAGCATCAGTTGCCCGCGCGCCACCGCGCGGCGCAGGTCGGTCTCCAGGGCCAGGCGCTGGCTGGCGCGGCGGTTCATGGCCTCGTCGTAGAAGCGCCAGGTGTTACGCCCGGCCGCCTTGGCCGCATACATGGCGGCGTCGGCGTTGCGCAGCAGGGTGTCGGCGTCGGCGCCGTCGTCGGGGCACAGGGCGATGCCGAGGCTGGCCGCCACGTCGATGTCGCGCCCCTGGAAGGCGACCGGCGGGGCCAGCGCGGCCAGCACGCGGCGCGCGATGCCGGCGGCACGCTCGGCACAGCCGGCCCCTTCGACGAGGATCACGAACTCATCGCCGGCCAGGCGCGCCAGGGTGTCGGCGCTGCGGCACACCGCCGCCATGCGCCGCGCCACCTCGACCAGCACCGCATCGCCGGCGCCATGGCCGAGGCTGTCGTTGATGAGCTTGAAGCGGTCGAGGTCGACAAAGCACAGCGCGAAGCCGTCGCCGCGTTCGGTCCGGGCCAGCGCCTGGGCCAGGCGGTCGTCGAACAGGCTGCGGTTGGGCAGCCCGGTGAGCGTGTCGTAGTGGGCCAGAAAGGCCAGCTGCGCTTCGGCGTCCTTGCGCGCCGTGACATCGTTGAGCACACCAACATAGTGCGAGACGCTGCCGGTGTCACTGCGCACCGGGGCGAGGAACAGCTCGATCCATTGGCGCGAACGGTCGGCGCGCAGGCGTGACAAGGTGGTGTAGCCGTTGCGCCCCTCGGCGATCGCCTCGCGGATCACCGCAAAACCATCCTCGGCGCTGGTGCACAGGCAGGGTTTGCCAATCATGGCGCCCGGCGCGCTGCCCAGGATGTGCGACAGCGCCGCGTTGGCGTAGATGAGCCGGTAGTCGGGCGCCGTGGCGGCGGCGATGAAGACGCCATTGACGCTCGACTCGATGGCCCGGTCGCGCAGCGCGATGGCGCGCTTGTCGGCATGGATGTAGGTGTCGAGCGTGAGCCCGAGGTCGAGCATGACCACCTTGAGCAGCGCATCGAAGGCCGGCAGGAAGGCCTCGGCCTCGCCGCCGGTGGCCCGCCAGGTGGCGCGCAGCATGTCGGAGAGGTACTTGCGAAAGGCGCCGACATACCATTTCGGCGTCAGCCCGATGCGCGCATGGGTCATGCCGACACGCAGCCGCCCGGCCACATAGGCTTCGCCGTAGTCGCCCTCGATCAGGCTGTCGAAATAGCGGCCGTGGGCCTGCTTGAGGCGGGCCACGGTGGCCGCGTCGGGCAGCAGCGCGGCCAGCTCGGGCAGCTGGCGCAGGTAGGCATAGAAGCCGTCGGCAAAGCCGTGCTGGGCGCCGGCGAGGCGGTCGCGGATGGCACGCAGGCAGTCGGCATCAGCCTCGGTGAGTTCGAGAAAGGCCTTGCGCGCGGCGATCTCGGCCGCATCGATGTGCATCTCGGCGGCGATGCTGTCGACCTCGACCGGTGCCAGCGCCGCCGTGTCACCATGGCAACCCATTACGCCGCCCGGCCCGGACCCTGGGCGAGGATCCGATCCATGCCGGCCATCACTGTCAGGTTGGCCTCTTCCATGCGCGTCAGCGCGTCCAGGGCGCCCGGCGCATCGCCGGCCAGGTAGCGCTCCACCGCCCGGCGCGCGTAATCGTGCACCGCCTTGTGCGGCGCTTCCATCTCGCGGTAGCCGGGCATGGTCGAGAAGGTCTCGCGCCCCTCGCCCTCGTAGTACCACTGGCCCAGGCGGCATTGCGTCTCGTCCGGCACGTCGCCGGGCTTGAGGTCTGAGAGGCCGAGCAGCACCTTGTACACCTCCAGCTTGAGCGTCAGCTCCTCGACGTTGGCCAGCTCGGCATTGGCGATGCGCGAGGAGCTGGCGATGGTCCCCTGCATCATCTGCGACAGCCCCAGCAGGTGCTGCATGCTGCGCATGGCGGCCTCGCTCTCGGCGCTGTGGCTGGCGGCGTTGCCGGCGCCCACTTCCATGATCGACCGGGCGTTGCCGGTCTCCTGCTGGATGCCGGCCACCAGGGTGCCGATCTCGGTGGTGGCCTTGGCGGTGCGTTCGGCCAGCTTGCGCACTTCGTCGGCCACCACCGCAAAGCCGCGGCCGGCCTCGCCGGCGCGCGCCGCCTCGATGGCCGCGTTGAGCGCCAGCAGGTTGGTCTGCTCGGCGATCTCCTTGATCAGCTGGACGATGCCGCCGATCTCGCCGGCACGGCGCGACAGGTCCTCGACGCTCGCGCCGGCCACGCTGATGCGTTCGAACATGGCATGCAGGTTGGCGGCGATCTGCTCGAAGGCGGCACGGTTGGCGTCGGACTCGGCGGCCGCGGTCAGCGCCATCGCCGCATCCTCACCCAGCTGCGCCGACAGGCCGGCAAAGGACTGGCGGATGCCGGCCAGCGACTCGCCGAAACGCGGGATGTTGCCGGTCACCCCATCGAGCAGCGCCTGCCGGGCGGCCTGCGCCTGCTGCTGCGCCTGCGTCTCGGCCAGGCGCGCCTCGGCGTCGGCCAGTGCGGCTTCCAGCGCCGCCGCCTGCGTCTTCAATGCGCTGTTTTCGGCCTGCGCCTCGGCCAGTGCCTGCCTTGCCTTGAACCCGAACATGCTGCCTCCCCACCGGCCCACGGCCTAAAAGTTGAGTAATTTACTACAGTATTCGGACGCACTGCATTGATAGCGATCAACGGCCGGCCGGCGCCGCGCAACGGCGGGCCTCGCCCGACACCGCGCAGGCCGCTAGAATGGTCTGCCTCGCCCCGCTCGCCCCCCATGCGCCCGAAGCCGCCCCCCAACTACCTCGCTGGCTACCCCGCCGCACTGGTCACGCAAGTCACCGAGCTGATCGCCTCGGCGCAGCTCGGCCCAGCCTTGCGCCGCAAATACCCGCGCGCCCATGAGGTTCGCACCGACAAGGCGTTGTACGACTATGTGAATGAGCTCAAGAACAGCTGTCTGCGCAACGCCCCGCCGCTGAGCAAGGTGGCCTACGACAGCAAGCTGAAGGTGATCGCCCAGGCACTGGGCACGCACACCGCCATCTCGCGGGTGCAAGGCGGCAAGCTCAAGGCGAAGCGGGAGATCCGCGTGGCGACGGTGTTTCGCGACATGCCGCCGGAGTTTCTGCAGATGATCGTGGTGCACGAACTGGCGCACCTGAAGGTGCGCGAGCACGACAAGGCCTTCTACCAGCTGTGTCAGCACATGGCGCCGGCCTACCACCAGTGGGAATTCGATACGCGGGCCTACCTGGCGTATCTGGCCGCGGGCGGCACGCCGCTGTGGTCAGCGGCCGGCGATCCGCCACCGGCCTGAGGCCGCCCTCAGTACACCGCCGGCACGAACATCTCGTCCGGCACCGGGTGGCGGATGTAGTTGGCGTTGTAGACCCGCGCCGGCAGTTCGACCGGCGGATGCGGTATCTCGCCATAGGGGATCTGGCTGAGCAGGTGGTGGATGCAGTTGAGCCGCGCGCGCTTCTTGCCACCGGGCTGGATCACCCACCACGGCGCCTCGGGGATGTGGGTGCGCTCGAGCATCACTTCCTTGGCGATGGTGTATTGCTCCCAGCGCCGGCGCGATTCCATGTCCATGGGGCTCAGCTTCCACTGCTTGAGCGGGTCGTGGATGCGCATCTGGAAGCGGCGGTTCTGCTCGTCGTCGGTGACCGAGAACCAGTACTTGACGAGGATGATGCCCGAACGGATGAGCATCTTTTCGAACTCCGGCACATCGCGGAAGAAGGCCTCGTATTCCTCATCCGAGCAGAAGCCCATGACCCGCTCGACACCGGCGCGGTTGTACCAGCTGCGGTCGAACAGCACGATCTCGCCGCCGGCCGGCAGATGCGAGACATAGCGCTGGAAGTACCACTGCGTCTGCTCGCGCTCGCTCGGTGCCGGCAAGGCGGCGACGCGGCACACCCGCGGGTTGAGGCGCTGGGTGATACGCTTGATGGCGCCGCCCTTGCCGGCCGCATCGCGCCCTTCGAACAAGACCACCAGCTTGAGCTTGTGATGCACCACCCAGTCCTGCAGCTTGACCAGTTCGCCCTGCAGGCGGATCAGCTCCTGGAAATACAGCCGCCGGTCCATGTCGCGCTCGGCGCCGTCCCCGCCCTTGGTGTCGTAGTCCGCCAGGGCCTCGAGCCGGTAGTCGTCGAGCTCCATCTCCAGCTCTTCGTCAAAGCTGTCGAGCAACTCGTCATGCAGGTGGGGGTCGCGCCCCACATCACGGGCAAAACTGTCAGAACTCATCGAGCACATCTCCAGTCAGGGACGACTGAGATAATACCCGGCGCGAGAAGTTCCGAAGATGACAGATGTGTGGCGCCGGCGGCCACTAGCGGCGCATCTTGCAGCGCTTGCCCTCGTACTCGTGCCGGTGCAGGGCGTAGGCCTTGCCATCCCAGCGCATCACCGGGAAGCAGAAGCCCGGCCCGCCAACCTGGATGTCCGGCCATCCCCCCGCGCCGCGACTGGCGAGAAAGTCCGGCAGGCCGATGCCGCTGGTCATCAGCCGCCAGCTGCCGTCGGCCTGCTGGCTGACCAGCGAAAAGCCGCTGCCGCTCATGCCGTAGCAGTAGGTGCCGCCTTCGGTAATCACGGCCTCGGGCCGGCCGTCGCCATTGAGATCGCGCACCTGCGCGATCTGGCCGGGGGTGTAGCTCGGTGTGCCGGGGTCGTCGCAGCCGCTGCGCCAGTGACCGCCACGCTGGCTGAAACCGGCCGCCTTGAAGGCGGCGGCCTGCTCGGCGGAGGACAGCGCGGGCGGCGCGCCGAGGGCCGGCAAGGCCAGCACCGGCGTGATCAGGATCAGGCACGGGACGATGCGGCGCATGGCGCTCTCCTTTGGTATCCGGACGGGGCTTCGATCCCAGCCTAGATCGCCGCCTGCGCCCCGGCAAGCGGCTTTTTCGGGCGCCTCAACCGGTCAGCGCGCGCACCTTCACCGTCTTGCCCTTGACCTTGCCGCGCCCCAGCCGCCGCACGGCCTCGTCGGCGATCTCGCGCAGCACGGCCACATAGGTGGACTGGTCGGTGACGGTGATCTTGCCGACCTGCTCGCGGGTGAAGCCGGCCTCGCCGGTGAGCGCGCCGAGCACGTCGCCGGGGCGGATCTTGTCCTTGCGCCCGCCGAGAATCTGCAGCGTCACCATCGGCGGCACCAGGGGATCGTCGTTGCCGCTTTGCAGCGAACCGAGGGTGTGCCACTCGGGCTCGGTATCCATCATCTGCGCCAGCGCGGCCACCCGGCGCTTGTCGGCCGGGCTGCACAGGCTCAGCGCCCAGCCGTCCTCGTCACCGCGGCCGGTGCGGCCGATGCGGTGGATGTGCACCTCGGGGTCGGGCGTCATGTCCACGTTGATGACCGCTTCGAGCTGCGGGATGTCGAGCCCGCGCGCCGCCACATCGGTGGCCACCAGCACCGAGCAGCTGCGGTTGGCGAACTGGATCAGCACCTGGTCGCGCTCGCGCTGGTCCATGTCGCCATTGAGCGTCAGCGCATGAAAGCCCTGCGCCTGCAGCACTGCCACCAGATCGCGGCACTGCTGCTTGGTGTTGCAGAAGGCCAGCGTGCTGACCGGGCGATAGTGTTTGAGCAGCACGCCCACCGCCTCGCGGCGTTCGTCATGCTTGATCTCGTAGAAGCGCTGGCGGATCTTGCTGTCGGCATGCAGCTCGCGCAGCTTGACCTCGCGCGGCGCGCGCAGGAAGCGGCTGGCCAGCGCAGCGATGCCCGGCGGGTAGGTGGCGGAGAACAGCAGGGTCTGACGCTCGGCCGGGCAGTGGCTGGCCACATAGACGATGTCGTCGTTGAAGCCCATGTCGAGCATGCGGTCGGCTTCGTCGAGCACCAGGGTGTTGAGGGCATCGAGCGCGAGGCTGCCGCGCTCGAGGTGGTCCATGATCCGCCCCGGCGTGCCCACCACGATGTGCGCGCCATGCGCCAAACTCTCGCGCTGCGGGCGCATGGTGGTGCCGCCGCACAGCGTCAGCACCTTGATGTTGTCTTCGGCGCGGGCGAGGCGGCGGATCTCCTGCGCCACCTGGTCGGCCAGCTCGCGCGTGGGGCACAGCACCATGGCCTGCACGGCGAAGCGGCGCGGGTTGAGGCGGGTGAGCAACGGCAGCGCGAAGGCGGCGGTCTTGCCGCTGCCGGTCTTGGCCTGGGCGATGAGGTCGTGGCCGGCAAGCGCCACCGGCAGGCTGGCGGCCTGGATCGGGGTCATGCTCAGGTAGCCGAGCTGGACCAGGGTGGCCTGCTGCGCGGGCGACAGCGGCAGGGTGGAGAACGGCGCGGCGGGTTCGGCGGCGGCGTCGGGGGTCGGGACGATGTCGGTCATGCCGAATTATCCCGTCTTGCGCGCCCTGCGCCGAGAAAATCTTGCGAGCTGCGCCAGACGGCGGCGCTCAGCCGTCGCGCTGCGCCTTGCGCCGGCGTGCGGCCGCGGCGTGGCGCCAGCCCGCCGCACGCTTGGCGGCGGCCTCGGCGGCCTTGGTCTTGGGCATCAGCAGGTTGCGGCCGGTGCCGGTCTTCGAGGCCTTGTGCGCCTGGATGGCCGCCACGATGGCCTCGGCCGCCACCACCACCGCCGGATGATCGTCGGCCTGCGGATAGCGGCCAAGGTCTTCGCGGATGCTCTCCACGCGCTCGTCGGCATTTGCCTTCTTGGGCAGGCCGACCACCATTTTCTGTCCCTCGGCGGTCAGCACATAGCCGCCCTCGGCTTCGGCGATCAGACCATGGGTGGACAGGCGCTTGAAGGCGTCGATGAGCTTGAGCGGCGGCGGAATCGCGCCTTCGAGAATCAGGTCCAGTGCGGCGACCAGACCGACCAGATCGGCCGCGCGGCGTTTGGAAGCCATCAGCGTGGCGAGCAGGAGCGGGGCGTCGGTATCACGAAAAACGTGCATTGAAAAACCTTTGAGTACGTGCAAAAGCCGCGTCGACAATCAAGAGGGGCGGCGCACCGCCGCAGCGCCAACCCGATCGCCCGACCACACACCCGCCTCACAAGACCGAGAGTGTAATGGTTTGCCGCCCACCCCGCGCACATCGCCGGGCAGCGTGCCGCCCCGGCATCGGCGCGGCGGCACGCGATTCACCGGCGGCGGGCCCACATGCCGCTTGTCGCCCGGCCTGCGCGGTCTATGCTGGAATCTCCGAAACGATCAGGTGCACACCGCCTGTCGCAGGGCGCGCAGGTCCATGCTCGACCGCCTGCCCGGGCGTCGCCGCGCGCCGGCTGCCCGGCAGTGGCACACGCGCAAGGTTGCCAAAAAAGGAGGGCCATCGCATGCTGCGCACCATCGCACTCATGTGCCTCGCGGCCGCCGGGTCTGCCGTCATGGCACAAGACCCCGTCGTCACCGACGGCAACTTCTACACGGTTCTGCTGGAGAACGCGCAGGTCAGGGTCCTCGAACACCGCGACGCCCCCGGCGACATCACCCACCTTCACCACCACCCCGCCTTCGTCCTCTATGCCCTCGCGCCCTTCAAGCGCAAGATCTCGCTGCCCGACGGCACGGTGATCGTACGGACATTCAAGGCCGGCGACGTGCTGTACTCGCCGGCCCAGACGCATATCGGGGAAAACATCGGCACGACTCCGACCCATGTGATCCTGGTCGAGATGAAAGCGGGACCCGCGCCGTAGCCCTGGGCAGCTCAGCGCCCGCTGACAGTCAGGCGACGGCTGGGCGCAACGCCGAGGCTGCGAGCGGGCTGCGCGTTGCTGATCAGCTCGACCCCCACGGCGTAGATCCCGGGGGGCGGGTTCAGCCACACTTGCGTGCGTCCGTCGGCCAGCGTGATGAGCTCGGTCTTGCCCTCCGCGGTTTGCAGCTTGACGCGAAAGTGGCCGGTATTGTCGTCCTTGATGTCGGTGTGCGAGACATTGAAGCCCGACGCATGCAGACCGAGCAGGAATGGCGGCACCAGGCGTGCGCCATCGGCGGGGGTCAGGATGTCGACCGACGGCCGGGTCAGCTCGGCCTTGTTCCGCCCGCTGGGGCCGCGCACCTCGATCTTGAGCACGTCGCTGTACACGAAATTGGGAATGTGCTTGTCGTCGGCGAAGACCAGCCGCAACGCGTGCGGGCCGGCGGGCAGATCGACCACCGCCTCCATCTGGCCTTTGCCGAAGTGCACGTACTGGTCGTTGAAGGGGAGCGGCTGGGTGAAGTCCAGCGGCAGCTCGCGGTCGATCATCAGGTGGTGATGTCCGGCATGCGCCACCGGCCGGCTGACCGCGGCGATGCCGATGCCCGAGAGCCCGAACTTGACGACAAAGGGACTATCGACCACATCGCCGGATTTGAGGTTGGAGAAATAAGCGTTTTTCTCAAGCCGGGGGGACTCGGTCACCCACGGATGCGGGGCGTCGGCCCATACGGGCGCGGCAAGGGCGAATGCCACCAGCGCCAGACCCTGGCGCAGCACACCCGCGACCGCCGGCAATTGACTTGCTCTCATGGCGCGAACTCTTCAAGGGGTTGGGCTCTCGAGCGTAGAGTCACGCCGCAGCGCCGTCAATCGCGGCTCGCGCGCTGCCGCCGCTAGGCTCACCGCCCGGCGGGCCGCAGCGCCGTCCCCGGCGGACAACGGGCGTTTCCGGGCAGCGGCGGGGCCGGGTCCTGCGGACACGGGCGAACACAAGCGGACGTCCCGTCGCAGGCCGCTGCGGCCAGGCCCGCACCGGCCTGGCGCAGATCGAGCGTATCGCAGCCCGCCAGCAGCACGGCGAAAACCACAAACCAGCATCTCATGACAATGACGCCTCATCGGTTTGATAAACCAGCAGGTCGCCCGGCTGGCAATCCAGGTATTGGCAGATCTTCGCCAGTGTCTCGAAGCGCACGCCACGCACCTTGCCCTGTTTCAATAACGAGAGATTGGCTTCGGTGATGCCCACATGCTCGGCCAGATCCTTGGACTTGACCTTGCGCCGGGCCAGCATGATGTCGAGTTGAACCACGATCGGCATGTGTCGTTCTGCCCAGGCTCAGACGAAGGCGTCGTTTTCTTCGGCCAGCGACCGCCCCTGGCCGATGACCGCCGCCATCAGCCACACCATGCCGGCGAACAGCAGGGACAGGATTTCGTTGGAGCCCACCCCGATGGCCACCTGCCGCATACCGGGCGGATTGTTGACCGTGAGCACCACCGACAGCACCGTGCTGCACAGCATGCCGACCGCCACCGACGCCGCCACCCGACCGGCGAAGCGGCTCAGATAGCCGGTCGATTCGGCCACGAACACCCGCCCCGCGGCAAACAGCCGGAAGCATCGACGCGCCTGCACCAGCCCCGACACCAGCAGCGCCACCGGCAACAAGGTGAGCGCACCGCCGAGCGCACGCTGCCAGGGCTGGAGCGGCGCCATCACGGCCTCGGCCGACACATTGACCTGTCGCGCCAGTTCGGCCGGCTCGGCCAGCCACCAGTAAAGCAACACAGTCGCTGGCAGGGCAACGATCAGCGCCAGGCACGCCGCCGCCAGCACCCGGCTGGTGCGCTGGATGCGGCGGGATGTGTCGGATACGGGGACGGGGGGCATGGCAGCATCTCCGGAATGAGGACGAAAGATACTGTATATCGAAAAGTTTTTTCTGTAAAACAATAATTTTAAACCGCGCTCACGCCAGACATTCATGAAAAAACCCGGCTTGTGCCGGGCTCGGTATTGTCTGTCGCGCCGTTCAGCCAAGGAACATGCGATAGGCCGGGTTGGCGGTTTCATCCACGTATTCGTAGCCGAGCCGGTCGAGGAAGGCCTGGAAAGCGGCCTTGTCGGCGGGCGGCACCTGCATGCCGACCAGCACGCGGCCGGAATCGGAGCCGTGGTTGCGGTAGTGGAACATCGAGATGTTCCAGTCCGAGCGCAGGTTGGTGAGGAAATTCATCAGCGCGCCCGGGCGCTCGGGGAAGATGAAGCGGTAGATGACTTCGTCCTCGGCCTGCGGGGCGTGCCCGCCGACCATGTAGCGCACATGGCTCTTGGCCATCTCATCGTCGGTCAGGTCCATGCAGGGCAGGCCGTCGGCGGTCAGGCTGGCCACCAGCGCGCGCGACTCCTCGCGGTTGTGCACCGACACGCCAACAAAGATATGCGCCTCGCGGCTGTCGGCGTAGCGGTAGTTGAACTCGGTGATGTTGCGGTTGCCCAGCAGGCTGCAGAAGCGCTTGAAGGAGCCGGGCTGCTCGGGGATGCTGACCGCCAGCACGGCCTCGCGTTGCTCGCCGACCTCGGCGCGCTCGGCGACGAAGCGCAGGCGGTCGAAGTTCATGTTGGCGCCCGAGGCGATGGCCACCAGCGACGCGTCGCGCAGGCCCTCGCGCTCGGCGTAGGCCTTGGCGCCGGCCACGGCCAGCGCGCCGGCCGGCTCGAGGATCGAGCGGGTGTCTTCGAACACATCCTTGATGGCGGCACAGATGGCGTCGTTGTCGACCCGGATCATCTCGTCTACATACAGCTGGCACAGGCGGAAGGTCTCCTCGCCCACCAGCTTGACCGCCGCACCGTCGGCGAACAGGCCGACCTGATCGAGCTCGACCCGCCGGCCGGCCGCCAGCGATTGCGTCATGGCGTCGGCGTCCACCGCTTCGACGCCGATGATCTTGATCTCTGGGCGCACCCGCTTCACATAGGCGGCAATGCCGGCGATCAGCCCGCCGCCGCCAACACAGCAGAAAATGGCTTCGATGGGCTTGGGATGCTGGCGCAGGATCTCCATGCCGATGGTGCCCTGCCCGGCGATCACCTCCGGATCGTCGAAGGGATGAACGAAGGTCAGACCCTCGGCCGCTTCGAGTTCCTTGGCATGGGTGTAGGCCTCGGAGAAGCTCTCACCGGCCAGCACCACCTCGCCGCCGCGGCGGCGCACCGCGTCGACCTTGATCAGCGGCGTGGTGGTCGGCATCACAATCACCGCGCGCACCCCCATCTTCTGCGCCGACAGCGCCAGGCCCTGCGCATGGTTGCCGGCCGAGGCGCACACCAGGCCACGCGCCAGCGCCTCGGCCGGCAGCTTGGACAGCTTGTTGTAGGCCCCGCGCAGCTTGAAGCTGAACACCGGCTGCAGGTCTTCGCGCTTGAAGTGGATGCGGTTGCCGGTGCGGGCCGACAGGCTGGGCGCGAAATCGAGCGGGGTTTCAATGGCGACGTCGTACACCTGCGCGTTGAGGATGCGTTCAAGATAGTCAGGGTGCGCGGCGCTCATTGGAAAAGCCTGTAGATTCAAGGGAAACGTGCACGGTAGCAGGGCATGGCGCAGCGCGGCAAGGCACAATCCGGTGGCAGATGCGAGACAATCCCCCACCCTTCCCGTACGAGCCCTCATGGAATTGCTGACCTGGCTGGACCCCGGCCCCGATGCCGGCCTCGGCGCGGTGTTCGTCGCCAGCTTTCTGGCCGCCACGCTGCTGCCCGGCGGCTCGGAGCTGGTCTTTGCCGGCTTTCTCCAGCTCCACCCCGGCCAGGCCTGGCCGGCGTTGGCACTGGCCACCGTCGGCAACACCCTCGGCGGCATGACGACCTACGCCATGGCACGAGCCATTCCGCATGGCGACACCCCGCCCCGCGCCGCCTGGATCGAGCGCCACGGCGCCCCGGCGCTGCTGCTAGCCTGGGCGCCGGTGGTCGGCGACGCGCTGTGCGCCGCCGCCGGCTGGTTGCGTCTTCCCCCGTGGGCCTGCGCCGGCTGGATGGCGCTGGGCAAGCTGCTTCGTTACGCCGCGATCCTGGCGGCGAGCTGACTCGCGACCGATTTAACACTTGTTTTAGCGATTCGATGGCCGGCGTGCAATTGATCATCCTTAACGCGTATCGGCTTGCCTATACTCGGCGCTCCGTCTGCCTGCAAGCTAAACGATGCCCCGCACCCTGGCCCTGCTTCTCACCCTCCTGTCCTGCCTTGCCGGATCAGGAAGCGTCCAGGCCGCCGCATTCTCCATCGCCTTTCACTATGGCGCCACGCTGCCCGCCGACGGCCTGCGCGCCCACGACATCGTGGTGGTCGAACCCGAGCACGGCCACGCGCCCGGAGCGCTGGGGCCTGACACCGAGCTGTTCGCCTATGTCAGCGTGGGCGAGGTGCATCCGCAGCGTGCCTACCTGGCCGACATCCCCGCCGCCCTCAAGCGCCAGACCAATGCTGACTGGGGCAGCGTCGTCATCGATGTCAGCCAGCCGGCCTGGACCGACTTCATGGTCGAGCGCATCGTCGGCCCGCTGTGGCAGCGCGGCTACCGCGGCTTCTTCCTCGATACGCTCGATTCCTACCGCCTGCTCACCGATGTCGACCCGGCCGCCGCGCAGCGCGGGCTCGAACAGCTCATCGCCACGCTAGCCGCGCGCTACCCCGGCATCCGGCTGATTCTCAACCGCGGCTTCGAGCTGCTGCCCGCCGTGCACACGCAGATCTTCGCCGTCGCGGCCGAATCGGTGCATCGTGGCTGGCAGGCCGGCACGGGCCGTTACATCGCGGTGCCCGAGGCCGACCGCCGCTGGCTGCTCGACCGCTTCGACGAAGTGCGCCGACGCTATGCCCTGCCGGTGATCGGCATCGACTACCTGCCCGCGGACGCTCTCGACGACGCCCGTGCGCTGGCGCGCCGCCTGCTGGCCGAGGACATCATCCCGTGGATCGCCGAGCCCTCGCTCACCACCCTCGGCACCGGCGCCATGGAGGCCCTGCCGCGGCGGGTGCTGGTGGTGTATGACGCCGCCGAGGCCAGCGCGGTGAACTACACCAACGCGCACCGCTACATCGAGATGCCGCTCAACTACCTGGGCTATGTGGCGGACTACCGCACCGCCGACGACTCCCTGCCCGCGCAGCTCGACCCGCGCGTCTACGCCGGCGTCGTCACCTGGATGACCGGCGGCATCGCCCAGGGCGCTCGCCTGCACCGCTGGCTGCAGGCGCAGATCGACGCCGGCACCCGGGTCGCCATCCTCGACGACTTCGGCTTCGAACTCGGCCAGCGCGGCGCCGCCCGCCTCGGCCTGGCGCTCGCACCGCCGCCGCAGGCTCCGCTGAAGCTCAGCGCCAGCGACCCGATCATCGGCTTCGAGATGCCCCCACGCCCGCGCGCCAGCACCCTGCTGCCCATCACCGCGGCCCACCCCGAGGCCGTCCCCCTGGCGGAACTCACCGACGCCGCCGGCCAGCGCTACCACCCGGCGGCGATCATGCCCTGGGGCGGCTACCTGCTCGACGCCTTTGCCGTCACCGAGTTGCCCGGCGTCGAAGGCCAGAGCCGCTGGGGCGCCGACCCCTTCGCCTTCCTGCAGCGCGCCCTGCGCCTGCCCCCGCGCCCCGTGCCCGACCCCGCCACCGCCAGCGGCCGGCGGCTGCTGATGGCGCACATCGACGGCGACGGCTTTCCCTCGCTGGGCGAATTCCCCGGCTCACCGCTGGCCGCCCAGGTGTTGCTCGACGACGTGCTCAAGCGCTATCGCTTCCCCCACGCCATGTCGGTGATCGAGGCCGAGATCAGCCCCGAGGGGCTCTATCCGGCACTGGCCACAAAGCTCGAAGGCATCGCCCGGCAGATGTTCGCCCTGCCGCATGTCGAGATCGCCAGCCACACCTATTCGCACCCCTTCAAGTGGCGCCAGGTCTTCGATGCGCGCGACGACGACCGCGCCGCCGACTACCACCTCGAGATCCCCGGCTACACCCCCACCCCCGAGCGCGAGATCCTCGGTTCCATCGACTACATCCGCAACCGCCTCGCCCCGCCCGGCAAGCCCGTGCGCCTGCTGCTGTGGAGCGGCAATGCCGCGCCCGACGCCGCCACCCTCAGACTGATCGAAGAGAACGACCTGCTCGACATGAACGGCGGCAACACCACCATGAGCCGGCGCCGCCCCAGCGTCGCCGCCGTCTCGCCCATCGGCGTGCATCAGGGTCCCTACTTCCAGCCCTACGCCCCGATCATGAACGAGAACGTCTACACCAATGACTGGACCGGCCCCTTCTACGGCTTCCGCGACGTCATCGACACCTTCCGCATGACCGGCGAGCCGCGCCGCCTCAAGCCGATCAACCTCTACTACCACACCTATTCGGCCAGCAAGGTTGCCGCCCTCAAGGCCCTGCACACGGTCTACGACTGGGTCCTGACGCAGCCCACCCAGGCGGTGTTCCCGAGCGACTACATCGCCATGGCGCACAACTTCAACACCCTCAGCCTGGCCCGCGCGCTCGACGACCCCGACACCGTGCACATCCGCCACGCCGACGCCCTGCGCAGCCTCCGCCTGCCGCCCGAGTTCCCCACGCCCGACCTCCGCCACAGCCCCGGGCTGGCCGGCTGGGCCGACGGCCCCGATGGCCGCTTCGCCACCCTCGCTGCCTCCCGCGCCAGCCTGCGCCCCGCCCGGCAGGCCGCCCCCGCGCCCTACTTCGTCTCCGCCAACGCCCGCCTGACGCGCTGGCAGCGCCACACGGCCGGCATCGACTTCGCGCTGTCGGGCCACACCCCGCTCGAACTCACCCTGTCGCACCCGCGCCGCTGCCAGCTGCAGGCCAACGGACGCACGCTCGCTGCCACCGGGCACGACGGCCAAACCCACCACTATCGCCTCGCCGCCACCGATGTCGAATTCGCCCTCCGCTGCCCGGCCTGAGCGCCCCCGCGTCGTCTCGCTGCGCGCGCTGGTGATCTTCGGCGCGCTGGCCGGCGCCGGCATGGTGCTGCTTTTCCCCTACGACACCCTGGTCAAGGCCTCGCTCGACGCTCGCCAGGGCGACACCCTCGCCGCCGCCTACCTGCACAACCTGCTGCGCACCGACACCGACAACGCCCGCATGCGTTTCGCCCTCGCCGCCCAGCACGAGGCGCGGCGCGACTTCGCCGCCGCGCGCCAGGCCATCGAGCCGCTCACGCCCCACCCCGAGCCAGCCATCGCCGCCCGTGCCCGCTGGCTCGACTGGCGCTTCGCCGCCGACCAGGCCCCCACCGCCGCCCATAACGCGGCCGACCTGCACGCCCTCGCCGGCGACCCCGCCCTGGCCACCACCGACCGGATCCGCCTCATCGCCTACGCCGCCCGCGGCGGCCACGGCGACAGCGCTGGCCACGCCCTCGACGCCCTGCGCACCGCCCCGGATCTCGACGCCCCGACTGCCCAGGCGCTCGCCGACGAACTGCGCCACACCGGCCACCCGCAGCTGGCCGCCCGTGCCTACCTGCTCGCCCGCGACCGCACCACCGCACCGACCGAGCAGCGCGCCCACTTCCTCGCCGCGCTGCGCAGCCTGCAGGCGATCAGCGACTTCGACACCGCGCTGGCGCTGGCCGAGCACGAACTCGGCCCGCTCGCCACCGACGCCCCCACCCTCACCTACCTCATCGGCCTCGCCCGCGCCGCCAACCGGCCCGAACGCGCCGCCGACTACGCCCGCCGCCTGATCCGCATCAGCCTGCAAGAACAGCTCGACGGCGGCCTCCGCCTCGTCGCCCTCAGCGCCGACGCCGACCCCGCCCAGCCCTTCGACGACGCCCGCTACCGCCTCGCCTACGACACCTTCCTCGGCGCCGGCGCGCTCGACGACGCCTATGTACTCAGCGCCTCCGCCGTGCGCCAGGCACCCGACAGCGCCGACTGGCGCCGTCGCCTCGCCCAGGTCGCCGAGTGGCACGGCAAGCCGGCCGAAGCGCTGGCGCAGTGGCACCATCTGGCCCGCCGCGGCGACGACAGCGCCTGGGCTCAGGTCCTGCGCCTCGCCCCCGGCCTGTTCGCGCACCGCCTGCTGCTCGACGCGCTGCACCATCAACTGCGTCAGCGCCCCACCGACGCCGCGCTGCTGCATGACATCGCCACCCGCTACGAACGCCTCGGCGAGCCCGACGCCGGCATCGCCTTCCTGCAAGCGCACGTCGCCCGCCACCCGAGCGACGCCGCCCTCGACGCACTCGCCACGCTCGCCGAACGCGCCGGCGCCGGCGACATTGCCGACGCCGCGCTGGCCGAGCGCGCCCAGCGCTTTGGCACCACGCCCGCACTCGCCCAGCGTCACGCAGCCGGCCTGATCGCCCACGGCCGGCTCGACGCCGCGATGGCCGCTCTCGACACCGCGCACGCGCAGGCGCCGGACAGCGCCACCGATTACTGGCAACTGCGCGCCTCGCTCGCCGGCCTGCTGCAAGACCGCAGCGCCCAGCGCGACGCCTTGAGCCGCCTCGTCGCCCAGCCCGGCGCACGGCCGGAGGACTTCGCCGACCTCGTCGAGCTGCTGCGCCCCACCCACCCTGAGCAGGCTGCCCGCCTCGCCACCCGCGCCTGGGACCGCTTCGCCCGCCCCGAGTGGCTGCTGCGCAGCCTCGACCTGCATTTGTTCACCCGCAACTACGTCGCCATGGGCGCCCTGATCGAGGCCCTCGACGCCCCGCGCCTGCACGCCCTCGAGGCCGACACCACCTTCCTGCGCCTGCGCGGGCAATGGCGCCAGGGCATCGGCGAATTCGACGCCGCGCAGGCCGACTTCGAAGCCGCCCTGGCCCGCGCCCCGGCCAACACCGCCGCCCGCGCCTCGCTACTGTGGCTGCTCATCGACGGCGGCAAGGCCGACACCCTGAGCGCCCTGCTCGCCCGCCATGAAGCCCGCTGGGCGCAGGACGGCGATCTGCATGACGCGCTGGCCGCGGCCAACAGCATCATCTCGCGCCCCCGGCGCGCCCTTGATCACTACCTGCTACCGCGCATGCGCGACCGCCGCGACGACTTCCTGTGGATGATGGGACTGGCCGACGCGCTGGAACAGACCGGCGACGTCGACCGCGCCTGGCAAGTGCGCGAACACCTGTGGCAACAGCGCCGCCAGCGCACCGCCGGGGGCGTGCCGCCGGACAATGCCGCCGAGCTCGCCCGCCGCGCCGCCGAGGTGCGCCTCGCCCGCCAGCAACGCCCCGGCGACCCCAGCGACCGGCTCCTGCGCGCGCTGATGCGCCAGGACGGCGACACCGATCCGCTCGACACCCCGCTGCTGCGCGACCTGGCCATGAGCTGGCTGCTCGACCAGGGCGACGCCGAGGGCGCCCGCGGCTTTCTGTGGGAGCGCTACGCCCGCGCCCTGACCCGCCCGCTGTGGGCCGAAGCCGCCGTCGCCCTCGCCGGCGACGAGCGCGCCACGCTGGCCGAGATCCTGGCCCGCCGCGACACCGCCCTGCCCGCCGCCCAGCGCGCCGAAATCGCCGAGCGCCTCGCCCGGCCTGAGGTGGTTGCCAGCGTCACCCATGCCGCGGCCGACGACCAGCGCCACAACACCGACCTGCACCTGCAGATGAGCGACGCCCTGCTCGACCAGGCCCACCGCCTGCGCCTGGACGCCGCCGCGCACACGCTCGACGCCTTCAAGGAACAGTCGCAGCGCGCCGAGCTGCGACTGCGCCTCGCCCCCCGGCTCAAGCTCAGCCTCACCCTGGGCAGCCTCCAGCGCCGCCTGAACGGCAGTGGCGCGCTCGCCGCCGCCCCCAACGAGCGCCAGGCCAGCGTCGAAGTGGCGTGGACCACCGACGCGGGCGTCACCCGTCTCGGCGTCGCCCGCCGTCACGGCCTGGCCGACACCACCCCCATCTGGGCCGGACATGACGTCACCCTCGACCAGCGCTGGGCCTTCGCCCTCGACGCCGGCCTCGCGCTGCCCGCCAACGAGAGCGCCGCGCTGCGCGCCGTCGGCATGAAAGACGCGCTGCTGGCCAGCGCCGCCTACGGCCTCAGCGCGCGCGAACGCATCACCGCCCAGTGGGCGCACAGCCGCTACAGCACCCAGCACGGCCTCGGCCTGGGCCGCGCCGATCGCTGGCAGCTCGACTACACCCATCGCCTCACCCGCGGCCGGCCCGAGATCGAAGCCGGCGTGTATGTCGGCGGCTATCGCTTCCGCGCCGATGTGGGCGAGGACGCCGGCGACCGCGCCGCCCTGGCGTCCATCCTGCCCGGCGGCCTCGCCCCGCTGCTGCCCGACAGCTACCTCTTCCGCGGCGCGCGGCTCACCGTCAACGCCCGCCAGCGCCACGGTCTGCAACGCGCCCTGGTGCCCTATGCCACGCTCGATCTCAATCATGTCACCGGCCGCGGCTACGGTTACGGCGTCGAGCTCGGCGTCAGCGGGCGGGTACTCGGCGCCGACCAGCTGCTGCTCGGCCTGCAACACGACAAGGGCGGCGAGGGCGATGCCGGCCGCAGTTCCGCCCTGTTTCTCGACTATCAACTGTTCTTCTGAGCCCACGGGATCGACATGAAAACCTTGCTTGCCCACCCTGTCCTGCGCCTGATGTGCCTCATCACCCTCCTCAGCGGCTGCGCCGTGACCGACCGCGTGCCCGAGCGCACCGCCAGTGCCGAGGCCCGCTGGGCCGTGCTCACGCTGGAAAACACCACCACCACGCCGATGGCCGGCGCCCGTGCCGAGGCCGTCGCCCGCGCCCTGCTCCACACCCTCGGCGTCAATGACGTGGTGCGCCCGCCGGCGCCGGCGCGCGACGCACTGTTCGACCCGGCCCCGGCCGCCGACACCGAGGCGGCCATCCGCTGGGCACGCAGCGCCGGCGTGCGCTACCTGCTCACCGGCACGGTGGACGAATGGCAGTACAAGGTCGGCGTCGATGGCGAGCCAGCGGTGGGCCTGGCCCTGCACATCATCGATGTCGAGGACGGCAGCACGCTGTGGAGCGGCGTCGGCGCACGCACCGGCTGGGGGCGCGACTCGCTCGCCGCCGTGGCACAGACGCTGATCAAGTCGCTGCTCGCACCGGTCGTCCGCTAGGCCCCGCATGTCCCTGACCCGCCTGTTCGCCCCGCACCGGGTGTCGCCCCCCGCGCTGGCCGAAGCCCTCGTCCTGCCGCTGCTGCTGCTCGCCATCGCCTGGTGGGTCAATCCGGCCGACCCGCTGTTCGCCTGGGCCAGTTTCCCCTGGCCGGTGCTTGGCCCCCTGCTGATCGCCCTGCGCTACGGCCCGATGCTCGGCGTGATCGGCGCCATCGTGCTGCTCGCCGGCTGGCTGGGCATCGTCGCCGCCACCCCGCTCGACGCCGCCACGCCGCAGCTGTATTTCCTCGGCACCCTGGTGCTGGTGATGATCGGCGGCGAGTTCACCTCGGTCTGGCGCAGCCGCATCCGCCGCGCCGAGACCCGCGCCCACTACGTGCAGGAACGCCTCGATCAGCTCACCCGCCAGCACTACCTGCTGCGTGTCTCGCACGACCGGCTGGAGCAGGACCTGATCAGCCGCCCGGTGTCGATGCGCGACGCGCTCACCAGCCTGCGCGAGCTGGCCATGGCCGGCGGCGACCTCTCCGGCGCCGAGGCCGTGCTCAAGCTGCTGGCCCAGTTCTGCCAGGTCGAGCGCCCCGCCATCCACCCGCTCGCCGCCGACGGCACGCCACTGCCCGCCCCCGCCGGGCGGCTGGGCGCACCGTTCACGCTCGTCGCCGACGATCCGCTGATCCGCGCCGCCGACAGCGAAGATGGCCTGTGCCACGTGGCCAGCGACGCGCTGCCCGACGAGCACGGCAGCCAGTACCTGGTGGCCAGCCGCCTGCGCGACCTGCGCGGCACCGACCACGGCCTGCTGGTGGTCGAGGCGATGCCCTTCTTCGCCCTCAATGCCGACACCCTGCAAGTGCTCAACCTGCTCGCCGGCTACTACGCCGACAGCCTCGCCAGCCGCGACATCGTGCACCCGGTGCTCGCCGTGGCACCGCACTGCCCGCCCGGGTTCGCGCTCGAGCTGCAGCGGATGTGGCATGTCACCCGCGACAGCGGCCTGCCCGGCGCCATCGTGGCGCTCACCTATGCCAGCCGGCCGGTTCTCGACGACCTGCCCCTGCAATGGCACCGCCTGCAGCGCACGCTCGATGTCACCTGGCACACCCGCGAGGGCACGCGTGAAGCCCTGCTGGTACTGATGCCGCTGTCCGGCCCCGCCGCCATCGAAGGCTACCTGGAGCCCGCCTCGACGCCTGGCTGACCCAGCACCTGGACGCCCCGCCGGGCGAGTTCGGCATCGCCCTGCATGCCTACCGGATCGACACCACCCCCGCCCCCGCGCTGCGCTGCGCACCCTGCTCGAGGACTGCCATGTTCGCCCTGCTGTTCAGCCTGTCAGCCCTGCTGCTTGAAGGGCTTGCACTTCGGCGTGTTGGTCACCGCCGACGACAGCAGCCGCAGCGCAGCCGCCTTTCTGCTACCGCACCTGGCCGCCAGCGCCCTGCTGGCTAACTGGCCGGGCGCGCGCTGATGCCCTCTCGCGCGCGCGCGCCGCACGCCAGCGCGGCGCCCCAGGCGTCGTCGCCCTGTCGGCCTTCATTCCGCTGCTCGGCTTCCTCGGTGTCGCCACCGGGCTATGGATCGGCCGCTACCGCCGCGCGGCACACGGCCCACGCGGCCTGCGCACCCTCGCCCTGCCCCCGCTCGATCCGCACCAACGCACCGGCACCGCTTCCACCAAGAGCCGGCGTCGGCGCGGCTTTCTGCGCAACAAGGCGGTGCCACCCCACCAGCACCTCAAGGCCCTGAGGTGGCCCTGCAGCTGTGCCCGGCCGGGTGGCCAGCCCGCTGCTACGCGACCTGCTCGGTGACGACAGCGAAGACCTGCGCCTGCTCGCCTACGGCATGCTCGACCACAAGGAAAAAACGCTCAACGCGCAGATCCACGCCGAGCACCGCCGCCTGGCAAACCGCCCCGGCACCACCGCCCGGTTGCCCACACCCGCCTGGCCGGCCTGTACTGGGAGCCTGATCTACCAGCAGCTGGCCAGGCGGCTTGCTGCCGCCGCCAGACCGGTCTGCACCACGCCCGTGCCGCCCTGGCGCTGCGCCCCTCGGCCGCCGGCATCCACCTGCCCTTGCAGCCAGTTCCTGCAGGTGCGAAGTCCTCAGCGCCAAGCCGCTTGAGGCGGCCACGCGCCGGCCTGCCCCGACCACCGGGTGCTGCCCCACCTGGCCGAGCTGGCCTTCCCCTTTGCGCCCGCAGCTTCGCTGCCGTGCGCCGTCTGCTGGCGCCGTTGGGCCAGTGGCCCGGCATGACTGGCATGCACAAGGTGGCGCAACTGTGGAGCGCCCGATGAGCCCCCCTCGCGCCACCGAGGCCGACATCGCCCCCTGCTGCTCAGGGCACCTACCCCTTCGTGTCCGGGTGGGGTGTCGTCGTGGGACCCGCAGATCATCCAGAAGGCCCACCCAGGTGGCTGCGCTTCGCGCTGGTGTTTCTCGGCAGCCGCCGCGCATCGACACCACGGCGAGATGCGCTACACGCTGCCGCCCAACACTGGTGCATCTGGAAACCCACTTCCTGCATGGCGACACCAGCGCAGCGCCGGCCCCACCGCGCGGGCGACCCGGCAGCGCCGCCGCCTTCGCCGACATCGACGCCCTGCACCACGCCTTCCGCCATGGCATGACGGTGGCCCCGGCCACCGTGCACGCGGCCTGCAGCGCACCTCAAGCCCGGCGGCGCTGCCCGAGGCCGACCGCCATTCGAAGCCGCCTGGCTATCTGCGAACACTACCGCCAGCACTGCGCCGACCCCAGCTTTGTCGACTATTTCTGGTCGGTGCGCATCGCTGCAAGCCTTGTGGCAGCTCGCTCGCATCGCCGACCGGCTCATCCCGGCGCGCGCCTACCGGCATCTCGACCGGCTATGCCGGCTTCCTCGGCGCCCTGCTGACCCACGCCACCGGCCGCCCGCTGATCCTCACCGAGAGCACGGCATCTACACCAAGGAACGCAAGATCGACCTGTTCCAGAGCGGTGGATCAGCGACAACCGCAACGCCTTCCAGCGCGACCCGACCGAGCTGTCTTACTTCCGTCAGCTGTGGATCCGCTTCTTCGAGTGGATGGGCCGGCTCCAGCTACGATGCCGCCGACCCGATCATCTCCCTCTACGAAGCCAACCGCGCTCGCCAGATCGCCGACGGTGCGCCGGCCGCGCGCACCCAGGTGATCCCCAATGGCGTGGCCTGCGACCGCCTCGCCCCGCTGCGCGCAGCGCCGCACCGACGGCCCGCCGGTGCTGTGCCTGATCGGCCGTGGTGCCGATCAAGGACGTCAGAACTTCATCCGCGCCATGCGCTCGGTACGCACCCCGCCTGCCCGAAGCCGTGGGCTGGATCGCCGGCCCGCTGGACGAAGACCCCAGCTATGTCGCCGAATGCCGCAACCTGATCGACAGCCTCGGCCGCAAGGGCGATGCCGTGCGCCTGCTCGGCATGCAGCGCGCATCGACGCGTTGCTGCCGAAGGTGCGCCTGGTGGTGCTCGAGCTCCATCTCCGAAGCGCTGCCGCTGGTGGCTCGAAGCCTTCGCCGCCTGGCGTGCTGCGTGAGCACCGATGTCGGCGCCTGCCGTGAACTGATCGAAGGGCAGGACGCCGCCGACCGCGCGCCATCGGCCCCGCTGGCGCAGTGGTCGGCATTGCCGATCCGCAAACCCTGGCCGACGCCGCGCTCGACCTGCTGGCCAGCCCGGCCGCTGGCAAGGCTACACCAGCGAGGCCGGTGTGCGGCGCGTCGAAGCGCGCTACGGTGACACCCACGATGTTCAGCGCTGCACCGCGCGGTGTACGACGCGCCGCGCTGTCCCCCACGCTCACCAAGGCCCCAAGCGCAAAACCTGACCCGCCGCTACCCGCCGCTATTCCGACATCGTGGTGCACAACCAAACCCTGTACCTGATCGAGGTCGCCGCCAGCATCGACAACATCGAAAACCCAGACCAGCGAGATCCTCAGCATTATCGACCGCCTGCTGGCCCAGGCCGGCGACGCCAGCGACAAGTCGCGCCTCCTGATGGCCACTACATCTACCTCGACATGGACGACTACGCCGGCATGAACGCCGGTGTGGGACGCCTGGCTGGCCGAAGGCACCGCACCGTGCCGCGCCTGCGTGCAGGTGGCCGGCCTGGCGCAGCCGAGGCGATGGAGAAAGCGACGTGGCCGGCATCGGTTTCGAGCTGCGCAAGCTCTTGCGCAAGGACAGCCTGCTCGGCCTGGTGCAGGCCTATGCCTATGCCGGGGTGATCGGCTCGGGGCCATGGGTGCTGTCGATCGTCGGCATCCTGGCCATCGGCCTGCTGTGCTCGGCGCTGGATGCCGCCTCGCACGGGGTCACACAGTTCCAGGTGTCGGTCACCTGGCTCATCGCCAGCTCGCTGATCCTCACCGGCGGCGTGCAGCTGGCCTTTACCCGCTATGTGTCCGACCGCCTGTTCGAACGGCGTGACGACGTCGTGCTGCCCAATCTGCACGGCGTCCTGTGCCTGGTGCTGCTGGCCGCCGGCACCCTGGCGACGGTGCTGGCGCTCACCGTCTTTGCCGGCGAAGGGGTGGTCTACCGCTTGCTGATGATGGCCGGTTTCACCCAGCTGTGTGCCATCTGGGTGCTGACCATTTTCCTCTCCGGGCTCAAGCGCTATCGCGCCATCCTGGCCATGTACGCGCTCGGCTACGGCATCACCGTCGGCGCCGCGTTGCTGGCGCGCGCCTGGGCGCTGGAGGGCCTGCTCGCCGGCTTCGTGCTCGGCCACTTCGCCCTGCTGTGCGGCATGTGGTGGCTGACCGTGCGCAGCTTCAGCACCACCGAGGCGGTGCGCTTCGACTTCCTGAAACCGCAACACCGCTACCCCAGCCTGCTGCTCATCGGCGTGCTCTACAACCTCGCGGTGTGGGCCGACAAGCTGGTGTTCTGGCTCTACCCGGACACCT
Source organism: Rhodocyclaceae bacterium (assembly GCA_041396265.1). Classification (GTDB taxonomy): domain Bacteria; phylum Pseudomonadota; class Gammaproteobacteria; order Burkholderiales; family Rhodocyclaceae; genus Nitrogeniibacter. The sequence continues at coordinate 1,458 of JAWKYX010000028.1, read as the reverse complement.
CGGCCGCCATCATCGGCCCGCTGCGCGCCTCGGTCATCTACGACCTGCCGGTGTTCATGGCCTATCTGTTCATCATCCCCGGCATGGCGGTGTTCCTGGTGCGCATCGAAACCGACTTCGTGGACTTCCACGAGCGCTTCTACACGGCAGTGCGCGAGGGCGGCAGCCTGGAGACCATCGAGGCGATGCGCGACGAGATGGTGCTCGCCATCCGCCAGGGCCTCGCCGAGATTGCCAAGATCCAGACCCTGGCGTTGCTCGCCGCCATCGTCGTCGGCCCGACCGTGCTGGCGGCGCTGGGCATCTCGGCGCTGTACCTGCCGCTGTTCCATGTACAGACACTCGGTGCCAGCCTGCAGGTCGGTCTGCTCGCCCTGCTCAACGTGTTCTTCTATCTCGACCAGCGCGCGCTGGTGCTGCGTCTGTGTGCGCTGCTGTGCGTGAGCAACCTCGCCCTCACCGCGCTGTCGCTGCAGCTCGGCGCCGCCTTCTACGGCTACGGCTACGCCGCCGCCGTGCTGCTGACCCTGCTCTACGGCCTGTTCGCGCTCGACCGCAAGCTGCACCGGCTGGAATACGAGACCTTCATGCTGCGCTGAGCCGCACCGCCGGTCACACGCGCTGCGCACAGCGGGCAGCGGATGCAGTAAATTGATGCATTCCGTTGCGCTTCGCCCTCATGCCCTCGCCCGCCATTCTCACGCCCGAGCTGGTGCGCTTTGTGACCAGCCACCTGTCGATCCATGTCGCCGCCAGCGACGGCGGCGGTCAGGCCACGCTGGTGCGCGGGCTGGGCTGCCGGGCCGACCCGGCCACGGCCGGCGGCCTGCGCCTGCTGGTGGCGCGCCCGCAGGCCGAACCGGTGTTGCGCGGCATCGCCGCCGACGGGCGGATCGCCCTGGTGTTCAGCGAGCCGGAAACCCATCGCACGGTACAGCTCAAGGCCCGCAATGCCCGTGTCGGCCCCGCCGACAATGACGACACCGCCGTGCTCGGCCCCTACACCGACACCCTGGTTGCCCGGCTCGGCAGCATCGGCACGCCCGAACCCTTCGTGCGCGCCCTGCTGGCCTGTCCCGCCGACGAGCTGATCATCATCTGCGCCACGCCGGACGAGGTCTTCGGCCAGACGCCGGGGCCGCAGGCCGGCGAGCGCCTGGGCGCGGGGCAGGCGCTGCCATGAACCCGCTGCGCGGCGTCGACACCCTGCGCAGCTGCCTGGAAGGCATCCTGCCGGCGGGGCTGGCCACCTGCGCGCCGGACGGCACGCCCAACGTCACCTATGTCTCGCAGCTGATGTATGTCGACCCGGAGCATGTCGCGCTGTCCTTCCAGTTCTTCAACAAGACGCGCGAGAACATCCTGGCCAATCCGCACGCCACGGTGCTGATGATGGATCCGGACACCGCCGCGCGCTACCGGCTGCGCATCCGCTACCTGCGCACCGAGACCGCCGGC
>JAWKYX010000027.1:0-49149 GCA_041396265.1 Rhodocyclaceae bacterium | reverse complement strand
GCACTCCGTGAAAGGCTCCGTCGGCGTTTTCAATGCCATGCCGTCGCTCGATGCCGCGGCGGCCGTCGAGCATGCCGCGCGCGAAGGCGACCTGGACGCTGCCCGTAAGGCCTTGCCGATTTTGCTTGATGCACTCAACGAACTGGGCAGCGCCTTGCGCCGGTCGGTGCTGGCGAGATAGGAGCGGGCCGGCGCGCGGTGTGCGGCCGTGTTTGCAGTGTGTGGGGCCGGCGCGGAAGCGCTGATTTTCCGGCCTTTCGCATGTGTCGCGTTGCCGGGCGGGCCGAATTTCGCTAGAATTCGGCGAATTTTCTTGTTGATTGCTGAGCGGGATGGGTCGGCCAGGCTTGTCCCGTTTTTCACGTGTGGAGCAGCGCGGGGTCGCGCTGAGATCCCATCAACGGTTGAACCAGGAGTTTCGTCGTGACTCAATTTCCGCGCGCCATCCTCGTCCTTGCCGACGGGACGGTTTTCAGCGGCAAAGGTATCGGTGCGGTCGGCCAGACAACGGGCGAGGTCGTATTCAATACCGCCATGTCGGGCTATCAGGAGATCCTCACCGATCCGAGCTACTCACGGCAGATCGTGACGCTGACCTATCCTCACATCGGCAACACCGGTGTGAATGCCGAAGACGTCGAATCGGGCCGTGTGCACGCCGCCGGCCTGGTCATTCGTGACCTGCCGCTGCGCGCCTCGAACTGGCGCATGGGCAAGACGCTCGACGCCTACCTGCGCGACGAAGGCGTGGTCGCCATCGCCGATATCGACACCCGCCGCCTGACGCGCGTGTTGCGCGAGAAAGGCGCCCAGGCCGGTTGCATCGTCACCGCCGGCGAAGACGGCGCGATCGACGTCGATGCCGCGCTGGCTGCAGCGCGCGCCTTCCCGGGCCTTGCCGGCATGGATCTGGCCAAGGAAGTGACGGCCACCACGACGCAGGAATGGACCGAGACCGAGTGGGATCTGGTGTCGGGCTATGGCGCCGTCGAGGCGCCGAAGTTTCATGTCGTGGCTTACGATTTTGGCGTCAAGCGCAACATCCTGCGCATGCTCGCCTCGCGCGGCTGCCGGCTCACCGTCGTGCCGGCACAGACGCCGGCCGCCGATGTGCTGGCCATGAATCCGGACGGTGTGTTCCTGTCCAACGGGCCGGGCGACCCCGAGCCGTGCGACTACGCCATCTCGGCCATCAAGAGCATCGTGGACAAGGGGGTGCCGACCTTCGGTATCTGCCTCGGCCACCAGCTGCTCGCGCTCGCGTCCGGCGGGCGGACCGCCAAGATGAAGTTCGGCCATCACGGTGCCAACCATCCGGTCAAAGACCTCGACTCCGGCCAGGTGATGATCACCAGCCAGAACCACGGTTTTGCCGTCGATGCCGACAGCCTGCCGGGCAACCTGCGCGCCACCCATGTGTCGCTGTTTGACGGCAGCCTGCAGGGCATCGCACGCACCGATGCGCCGGCCTTCAGCTTCCAGGGGCACCCTGAAGCCAGCCCCGGACCGCACGACGTGGCCTATCTGTTCGACCGCTTCATCAAGCTGATGGAAGCGCGTTAGTGATGTGACCGGCCCCGGCGCAACCGGGGCCGCCCGTTCCTCCGACACATCACCTTTACCGAGTTATCGAGGCAAGCACATGCCCAAGCGTACCGACCTACAAAGCATCCTGATCATTGGCGCGGGACCGATCATCATCGGCCAGGCCTGCGAATTCGACTATTCCGGCGCGCAAGCCTGCAAGGCCCTGCGCGAGGAAGGCTATCGCGTCATTCTGGTGAACTCCAACCCGGCCACCATCATGACCGACCCGGAGACCGCCGATGTCACCTACATCGAGCCGATCACCTGGCAGGTTGTCGAGCGCATCATCGACAAAGAGCGTCCCGATGCCATCCTGCCGACCATGGGTGGGCAGACCGCGCTCAACTGCGCGCTCGACCTGGCCAAGCATGGCGTCCTCGAGAAATACGGCGTCGAGCTGATCGGCGCCTCGCGCGAGGCCATCGACAAGGCCGAAGACCGCGAGAAATTCAAGCAGGCGATGACCAAGATCGGGCTCGGCTCGGCGCGCTCGGGTATTGCCCACTCGCTCGAAGAGGCCTTCCAGGTGCAGGCGTGGATCGGCTTTCCGGTCATCATCCGCCCGTCCTTCACGCTTGGCGGCAGCGGCGGCGGCATCGCCTACAACACCGAAGAATTCGTCGACATCTGCAAGGGCGGCCTCGAAGCCAGCCCGACCAACGAGTTGCTCATCGAAGAGTCACTGATCGGCTGGAAGGAATACGAGATGGAAGTGGTCCGCGACAAGGCGGACAACTGCATCATCGTGTGCTCGATCGAAAACCTCGACCCGATGGGCGTGCACACCGGCGACTCGATCACCGTCGCGCCGGCGCAGACGCTCACCGACAAGGAATACCAGATCCTGCGCAACGCCTCGATCGCCGTGCTGCGCGAGATCGGCGTCGACACCGGCGGCTCGAACGTGCAGTTCGCCATCAACCCCGACGACGGCCGCATGATCGTCATCGAGATGAACCCGCGCGTGTCGCGCTCTTCCGCGCTGGCCTCCAAGGCCACCGGCTTCCCGATCGCCAAGGTGGCGGCCAAGCTGGCCGTCGGCTACACGCTCGACGAACTCAAGAACGACATCACCGGCGGCGCGACCCCGGCGTCCTTCGAGCCGTCGATTGACTACGTGGTCACCAAGATCCCGCGTTTCGCCTTCGAGAAGTTCCCGACCGCCAACGGCCGCCTGACGACGCAGATGAAGTCGGTCGGCGAAGTGATGGCAATCGGCCGCAGCTTCCAGGAATCCTTCCAGAAAGCGCTGCGCGGCCTCGAAGTCGGCGTCTATGGCCTGGACGAGATCGAGGCCGATCCGGACGAGCTCGAGCGCGAGCTGGCCGATCCGGGCGCGCAGCGCATCTGGTACGTGGGCCAGGCCTTCCGTGAAGGGATGACGCTGGACGAAGTGTTCAAGCTCACCAAGATCGACCCGTGGTTCCTGGTCCAGATCGAAGACATCGTGCTGACCGAGAAATCGCTCACCGGCCGTTCGCTCAAGCGTCTGGACGCCGAGCAGATTCGCGCGCTCAAGCGCAAGGGCTTCTCCGACCGCCGCCTGTCCAAGCTGCTCGCCACCGACGAAACCGCGGTGCGCCTGCACCGTCACGCCCTCGGCGTGCGCCCGGTCTACAAGCGTGTGGACACCTGCGCCGCTGAGTTCGCCACCTCGACCGCCTACATGTACTCGACCTACGAGGAAGAGTGCGAGGCCGCGCCGACCGGCCGGCGCAAGATCATGGTGCTCGGCGGTGGCCCGAACCGCATCGGCCAGGGCATTGAGTTCGACTACTGCTGCGTCCATGCCGCGCTCGCCCTGCGCGAAGACGGCTACGAGACCATCATGGTCAACTGCAACCCGGAAACCGTCTCCACCGACTACGACACCTCCGATCGCCTGTACTTCGAGCCGATCACGCTCGAGGATGTGCTGGAGATCGTGCACGTCGAACAGCCCGAGGGCGTGATCGTCCAGTTCGGCGGCCAGACCCCGCTCAAGCGCGCCCGTGCGCTCGAGGCCAACGGCGTGCCCATCATCGGCACCAGCCCCGACATGATCGACGCGGCCGAAGACCGCGAGCGCTTCCAGAAGCTGCTCAACGACCTCGGCCTCAAGCAGCCGCCCAACCGCACGGCGCGTACGCCCGACGAGGCCGTGCGCCTGGCCGCCGAAATCGGCTACCCGCTGGTGGTGCGCCCGTCCTATGTGCTCGGTGGCCGCGCGATGGAAATCGTGCACGAGCAAAAAGACCTCGAGCGCTACATGCGCGAGGCGGTCAAGGTCTCCAACGAGTCGCCGGTGCTGCTTGACCGCTTCCTCAACGACGCCACCGAAGTGGACGTCGACGCGCTGTCCGATGGCGACCAGGTCATCATCGGCGGCATCATGGAGCACATCGAGCAAGCTGGCGTGCACTCGGGCGACTCGGCCTGCTCGCTGCCGCCGTATTCACTGCCGGCCGATTTGCAGGACGAGTTGCGCCGTCAGACCACCGCCATGGCCAAGGCCCTCAAGGTGTGCGGCCTGATGAACGTGCAGTTCGCCATCCAGGGCGAGGGCGAGGCGGCCGTCGTGTATGTGCTGGAGGTCAACCCGCGCGCCTCGCGTACCGTCCCCTTCGTCTCGAAGGCCTGCTCGCTGCAACTGGCCAAGATCGCCGCGCGCTGCATGGCCGGACGCTCGCTGGCCGACCAGGGCATTGCCGGCGAGATCGTGCCGCCGTACTTCTCGGTCAAGGAAGCGGTCTTCCCGTTCAACAAGTTCCCGGGCGTCGACACCATCCTCGGCCCCGAGATGAAGTCGACCGGCGAAGTCATGGGCGTGGGCCATACCTTTGCCGAAGCCTTCGTCAAGTCGCAGATCGCCGCCGGCGTCAAGCTGCCGCAAGGCGGCACGGCCTTCATCAGCGTCAAGCAGACCGATCGCCCGGCCGCCGTCGATGTGGCGCGCCAGCTCCATGAGCTGGGTTTCGGGCTGGTGGCCACGCGTGGCACGGCCTCGGCGATCGAGGCAGCCGGCATCCCGGTTGCGGCGGTGAACAAGGTCAATGAAGGCCGCCCGCACATCGTGGACATGATCAAGAACAACGAGATCTCGCTGGTCATCAACACCGTTGAAGAGCGCCGTCAGGCGGTGGCCGATTCGCGCTCGATTCGTACCAGCGCACTGGCCGCCAAGGTGACGGTCTATACCACCGCCGAAGGTGCCCGCGCGGCCTGCATGGGCCTGCGCCACCTCGATCAACTGGAGGTGTACGCCGTGCAGGCGCTGCACGCCGAACTGAATTAAGACAATGAACAAGATTCCTCTGACCGTGACCGGAGCCGAGCTGCTCCGGCAAGAACTTCATACGCTGAAAACCGTCGAGCGGCCGAGCGTCATCGCCGCGATTGCCGAGGCGCGCTCGCACGGTGACCTGTCGGAAAACGCCGAGTACGACGCCGCCAAGGAGCGCCAGGGCTTTATCGAGGGCCGCATCAAGGAAGTCGAAGGCAAGCTGTCGATGGCGCAGATCATCGACCCGGCCTTGCTGGACGCCGACGGCCGCTGCGTGTTCGGCGCCACCATTGACCTGGAGGACCTCGAGAACGAAAGCACCGTGACCTACCAGATCGTCGGCGACGACGAAGCCGACATCAAGCTGGGCAAGATCTCGATCAGCTCGCCGATCGCGCGTGCGCTGATCGGCAAGTACGCCGGCGACGTGGCCGAGGTTCAGGCCCCGGGCGGCGTGCGCGAATACGAGATCATCGACGTCCGGTATATCTGAGCCCATCCGTGACCGCCACCGTCGCCCGCCTGCAGCGCCTGCTCCTCACCTTGTGGGTCGGTGCGATGTGGGCGGTGGGCTATCTGGTGGTGCCGGTACTGTTCGGGGAGCTGGACAACCCGGTGCTGGCCGGCGCGCTGGCTGGCGCACTGTTCCAGAACGTTGCCTGGCTGGGGCTGGTGTGTGGTGCCGGGCTGCTGTTTCTGCAGTTTGCCCGCGGCCATGCCTTGCCGTTGCCGCGGGTGGTCGTGATCTGCGTGGTCGGTATGCTGGCGCTGGTGTGTGTGGGTCAGTTCGTGATCGATCCGATCATCGCCGGCATCAAGGCCGAGGCGGGCCCCGCCGGGGCTATGGCCAGCGAGCTGAAGGACCGGTTTGCCATGTGGCACGGCGTAGCCAGCGTGCTCTATCTGTGCCAGAGCCTGCTCGGGGTGTTTGCCGTCTGGCGCGCCGCGGTGCCGGCTGGCACGGCGGACACGCCCGTGTCGTCAGCCACGTGACTGGCGGCGCGGTGCGGCGGTTCGCGTGCTGCGGCCAGCGGGCTTGGCGCGACCGGCTGCGGCATCGCGGCTGTACGGGGCGCGGGCCCTGGGCTTGTCGGCTGCCGCGCGTGGCGCGGGTTTCTTCTTGACCTCGGCCGCGGGTTTTTCGTCGGCCGGCGCTTCGCGCCACAGCACGAGGATATTGCCGATATGCTGAACGCTGGCGGCGCCGGTCTGCTCACAGATCTCGGCCATCAACTGTTGCCGGGCGTCGCGGTCTTCGCCATAGACGCGGACCTTGATCAGCTCGTGCGCTGTCAGGGCGTGATTGATTTCAGCCAGCACCGAGGGGCTCAACCCGTTGCCCGCAACACTGACCACCGGATTCAGATGGTGGGCGCGGGCGCGAAGAGCACGTCGCTGGACGGGCGTGAGGTCAGTCATGTGGTTGATCCGTTTGCAGAAAAGGACGCGATTCTACTCCTATGAAGCGTAGCAAGACCAGCAAGGCGTGGATGCGCGAGCATCTGAACGACACCTATGTCCAGCAGGCGCGCGCCTCGGGCTATCGCGCCCGAGCGGCCTACAAGCTGCTCGAGATCGACGACAAGGACAAGCTCCTGCGCCCCGGCATGGTGGTGGTTGACCTCGGCGCGGCGCCGGGGTCATGGAGCCAGGTGGCGTCACAGAAGGTCGGCGACAGCGGCCGGGTGATTGCGCTGGATCTGCTCGAGGTGCTCGGTCTGCCGCGGATGACCTTCATCCAGGGCGACTTCCAGGACGCAGCGGTGTTGCGCGAGCTGGAGGCGACGCTCGACGGGCGGCCGGTCGACCTTGTGTTATCGGATATGGCCCCCAACATATCGGGTATTGCGGCGGCCGATCAGGCGCGGTCGATCGGCTTGTGCGAGCTGGCGCTGGATTTTGCCGTCGAACATCTCAAGCCGGGCGGCAACTTTCTGGTCAAGGTGTTTCAGGGGGCGGGCTTTGACGAGTACCGCCGTGCCATGCAGGCCGCGTTCCGTTCGGTGGTGGTCCGCAAGCCAGCAGCCTCGCGGGACCGCAGTACCGAAGTGTATTTGCTGGGCCTCGGGGTCAAGCCGGTCGTATAGTGCGGGCTTATCGGGCCGATAAGTTTGGTTTGTTTTGCCTGCGGGAACGTTCACCCATAGAATGGGTCTGCATCACTAGTGCCCCTGCCGGGCGTTCAAGGAAGTCGCGTTGAATAATCTTTTCAAGAATCTGGCGATCTGGATGGTGATCGGCGTCGTGCTGATGACGGTCTTCAATCAGTTCAACAAGCAGCAGCTTTCGCAGAATACGATGGAGTATTCGCAATTCATGCAGGAAGCGAAAGCCGGCAAGATCACCAAGGTGCTGATCGACGGCCGTGTCGTGCGTGCAACCACCCAGGAAGGGCGGAACATCGTCGTCTATACGCCGGGCACGCAAGACCTGTGGATGGTCTCCGACCTGATGCGTTACGGCGTCAATGTCACCGCGGGCAAGCCGGAAGAGGAACAGTCCTTCCTCACCAGCATCTTCGTGTCGTGGTTCCCGATGCTGCTGCTGATCGGTGTGTGGATCTTCTTCATGCGCCAGATGCAGGGCGGCGGCCGGGGCGGGGCGTTCTCCTTCGGCAAGTCCAAGGCGCGGATGCTCGACGAGAGCGCCAATACGGTGAATTTCGCCGACGTGGCCGGCTGCGACGAGGCCAAGGAAGAAGTCTCCGAACTGGTCGACTTCCTGCGTGACCCGTCCAAGTTCCAGAAGCTCGGTGGCCGCATCCCGCGTGGTGTGCTGATGGTCGGCTCTCCGGGTACCGGCAAGACGCTGCTCGCCAAGGCCATTGCCGGCGAAGCCAAGGTGCCGTTCTTCAGCATCTCCGGTTCCGACTTCGTCGAGATGTTCGTCGGTGTTGGCGCGGCCCGCGTGCGTGACATGTTCGAACAGGCCAAGAAGCAGGCGCCGTGCATCATCTTCATCGACGAGATCGACGCGGTCGGCCGTCAGCGTGGCGCCGGCCTGGGCGGCGGTAACGACGAGCGCGAACAGACCCTCAACCAGTTGCTGGTCGAGATGGACGGCTTCGAGGGATCGGCGGGCGTGATCGTCATCGCCGCCACCAACCGTCCCGACGTGCTCGACCCAGCGCTGCTGCGCCCGGGCCGTTTCGACCGCCAGGTGGTGGTGCCGCTGCCTGATATCCGCGGCCGCGAGCAGATCCTGCGGGTGCACATGCGCAAGGTGCCGATCGCGCCGGACGTCGAGCCGATGGTGCTGGCCCGTGGCACGCCGGGTTTTGCCGGTGCCGATCTGGCCAACCTGGTCAACGAAGCCGCCTTGTTTGCCGCTCGCGCGAGCAAGCGCCTGGTGGACATGGACGACTTCGAGAGCGCCAAGGACAAGATCATGATGGGTGCGGCCCGTCGCTCGGTGGTGATGCCGGAAGAAGAGCGCCGCAACACGGCCTATCACGAGTCAGGCCACGCCGTGGTCGCCAAGTTGCTCGACAAGACCGATCCGGTGCACAAGGTCACCATCATCCCGCGCGGTCGTGCGCTGGGCGTGACCATGCAGCTGCCGGCCGAAGACCGCTACAGCCAGGATCGTGAGCGCCTGCTGCAGACCATCGCCGTGCTGTTCGGTGGCCGTATTGCCGAAGAGATCTTCATGAAGCAGATGACCACCGGCGCCTCCAACGACTTCCAGCGCGCCACCGACATGGCCCGCCGGATGGTGACGCAGTGGGGCATGTCCGATGTGCTCGGCCCGATGGTCTATGGCGAAGAGGATGGCGAGATCTTCCTCGGCCGCCAGGTGACGACGCACAAGAATGTGTCCGAATCGACGATGCAGAAGGTCGACGCCGAGATCCGCCGCATTCTCGACCAGCAGTACGCCCTGGCGCGCAACCTGATCGAGACCAACGCCGACAAGGTCGAAGCGATGACACAGGCGCTGCTCGAGTGGGAGACCCTCGACGCCGAGCAGCTCGACGACATCATGGACGGCCGCGCCCCGCGCCCGCCCAAGCCGACGACCATGCCGCCAACCCGGCCGGGCGATGACTCGCCCGGTGCCGCGCCAAACGCACCGGCGCCGGCGGCCTGATCACCGCTTAGTGACACCGATGGCCGGCGCTTGCCGGCCATTTCTTTTTTTGCTTGCCGGCAGTGCCGGCCGTCCAGGGATTGATAGATGCCTTCCGCTCCGGTCCGTTACCGTATCCAGCCGCTTGACCTCGCCGGCCATCTGTTCGCCGTCAGTTGCGAGATTCCCGAGCCTGCCGCCAACGGGCAGGTCGTCTCGCTGCCGGCATGGATTCCGGGGAGCTACATGGTGCGCGACTTTGCCAAGAATATCGTGACCATCTCGGCCAGCGCCGGCGGCCGCCCGGTCGCCCTCGAAAAGCACGACAAGCACAGCTGGCGGGCCGGCCGTGTGCCATCCGGTGCGGCGCTGACCGTGAGCTATACGGTCTATGCCTGGGACTTGTCGGTACGCACCGCGCACCTCGATCAGACCCACGGCTTCTTCAACGGCACCAGTGTGTTTCTTGCCGTCGAGGGGCAAACCGACCGGCAGTGCCTGGTGGACATTCAGCCGCCACCGGTCAACGCGATCGGCAACTGGCGGGTCGCGACGGCAATGCCTGAAGCCAAGGGGATCGATGGTGCGGCACAGCGCCACGGTTTTGGCTGGTACGAGGCGGACGACTACGACGCGCTGATCGATCACCCGGTCGAGATGGGCGACTTCACCCTGGCCACCTTCACCGCCGGCGGCGTGCCGCACGAGGTGGTCCTGACTGGCCGGCACGATTGCGACATGACTCGCCTGTGCGCCGACCTGACACGCATCTGCGACTGGCAGATCGCCCTGTTCGGTGCGCCACCGCCGATGTCGCGCTATCTGTTCCTGACCATGGTGGTGGGCGACGGCTATGGCGGGCTGGAGCATCGCGCCTCGACGGCCTTGCTGACGCGCCGGGATGACTTGCCGTTTCATGGCATGACCGGGCAGACCGAGGGCTACCGGCGCTTCCTCGGTCTGTGCAGCCATGAGTATTTCCACAGCTGGAACGTCAAGCGCATTCGTCCGGCGGCCTTCATCCCCTACGATCTGTCACAGGAAACCTACACGCCGCTGCTGTGGCTGTTCGAGGGCTTCACCTCGTACTACGACGACCTGGCGCTGGTGCGTTCGGGCGTGATCACGCCGGCCGATTACCTGGGGCTGCTCGCCAAGACCATCACCCAGGTTCACAAGGGCAGCGGGCGCCTCAAGCAGAGCGTGGCCGAATCGTCCTTCGACGCGTGGACCAAGTATTACCGCCAGGACGAGAACGCGGCGAATGCGATCGTCAGCTACTACAGCAAGGGCGGGTTGATCGCGTTGGCGCTGGACCTGCAGCTGCGCATCGCCAGCGACGGCCAGCGCAGTCTCGATGATGTGATGCGGGTCTTGTGGCAGGCCCATGGACAGACCGGTGTCGGCGTGACCGAAGCGGGTGTGTTCGAACGGGTGGCGAGCGTGGGCGGCGCGGCCGTGGCGCGCTGGCTGCGCAAGGCGGTGCACGGGACCGACGACCTGCCGCTGGCACGCTGGTTGAGGCCGGTCGGGGTGCGGGTGTCCCATGCCTCGCCCAAGGCGTCGTCGCTGGGGGCGCGCCTGAGCGGTTCAACGGGCGCCGCCGTGCTGGCGGTCGTGCACGAGGGGGGCGCCGCGCATCGGGCGGGTCTGTCTGCCGGTGATACCCTGATTGCGATCGACGGGCTGAAAGTGGGCGCCGAGACGCTGGAGCCGATGCTCGCCCGCCGTGCCGCGGGCGATACGGTGCGCGTGCACGCCTTTCGCCGTGACGAGCTGATGTGCTTCGATGTGTCGCTCGATGCCGGGGAGTGCCCGGTGCAGCTCGAACTGGCGCCGCGTCCGGCGGCGGCCGTGCAGCGCTTGCGCAAAGGCTGGCTCGGCGCCTAACGCTTTTTCGACAGCGCGCTGATGGCGCGGCTGAGTCCGTCGAGGGTGAGCGGATACATGCGCTCCGGGCCGAGGATGTCGCGGATGATGCGGATCGACTGGCGGTACTCCCACAGGCGCTCGGGTTCGGGGTTGAGCCAGGCCGCCGACGGGTAGGTGTCGAGCAGCCGGCGCAGCCAGTCGGCGCCGGGTTCGTCGTTCATGTATTCGATGGCGCCACCGGGCTGCAGGATCTCGTAGGGGCTCATGGTCGCGTCGCCGACAAAGATCAGCTTGTAGTCCGGCCCGTAGGTGTGGATCACGTCGAGGGTCGGCGTACGCTCCGAGTGCCGTCGATAGGCGTCGCGCCACACATGGTCGTAGACGCAGTTGTGGAAGTAGAAATACTCCAGGTGCTTGAATTCGGTGCGGCTGGCCGAGAATAGCTCTTCGCAGACTTTGATGTGGTCGTCCATCGAGCCGCCGATATCGAAGAACATCAACACCTTGACCGCGTTGTGGCGCTCCGGGCGCATGTGCAGGTCGAGCCAGCCGGCGTTGCGGGCGGTCGCCGAGATGGTGCCTTCGAGGTCCAGTTCTTCGACGGCGCCCTCGCGCGCAAAGCGGCGCAGGCGGCGCAGGGCGACCTTGATGTTGCGGGTGCCGATCTCGACGCTGTCGTCCAGATTGCGGAATTCGCGCTTCTCCCACACCTTGACCGCCGTTCGATTGCCCGGCGATTCGCCGCCGACGCGAATACCCTCGGGGTGGTAGCCGGCGTTGCCAAAGGGCGAGCTGCCGCCGGTGCCGACCCATTTGCTGCCGCCCTGGTGGCGGCCCTTCTGTTCTTCCAGGCGCTTCTTGAATTCCTCCATCAAGCTGTCCCAGCCGAGCTTTTTCAGTGCAGCCTTTTCTTCGGCGCTCAGGTGCTTGGTGGCCAGTGCCTTGAGCCAGTCTTCCGGCAGGTCGACATCCAGGCCGGGAATCTCGGTCACGCCGGAAAAATAGCTGCCGAAGGCCTTGTCGAAGCGGTCGTAATGGCTCTCGTCCTTGATCAGGCAGGTGCGCGAGAAGACGTAGAAGTCGTCGATCGAGTGGCCGCACACCCGTTGTTGCAGGCCATCGAGCAAGGTCAGAAATTCCTTGGTCGAGACGGGCAGCTTGTGCTGGCGAAGATGGAGGAAAAACGGGATCAGCACGGCAGGGTTCCAGGGGCAGAGGCCGTCATGATGCCGCTCGCCTGGGCGGCTGTCGAGCGCTCAGCGGGAACGGATCTCGACCAATTCGAAGGTGTCCTTTTCGATCTCGGCATTGGTGGCGGCCTTGGTGGTACGCACCATCTTGATATAACGGCGGGCCTCGGGCGCATACCAGATGTCAAAGTGCACCGTGGTGGGTTCGATGTCGCGCATGGCCGAGCCGCCGGTGGCCCGGCGGGTGCTCCAGACCTCGATGCGCACGGCGTCGAAGGTGCCCGCCGGAACCCGAATGCGGTCGCGGCCGTCGACCTTGGCAATCGTACTCCAGTCGTCCCAGCGGCCCTCCAGCGCCGGTGTGCCGATGCCGCGCCACCGTCCGGCCTCGTTGGGCGGGTCGAAGGCGGCCAGCCAGGGGCTGAACTCCCAGCCGATGTCGCCCCAGTCGATCAGCGTTGCCTGTGTGCCGGGCGAGCGGCGGAGGATGGCACGGCTGGCCTGGGGGGCAGTGATGCTCATCTTTTCGTACACCGTCGTGCCGTCGACACGATCGGTGGTGAAGTGCAGGGTGCGTGTGGGGCTGGTCGGCCACTTGCCGCGGCTGCGGTAGATCCAGGTCTCGCCGGGCTGGGGGTGGGTGCTGGCCACCGGCGATGGCGCCGGCGCGGCTTGCACGCTCTGGCGGGCGCTGCCGCCGGGGCCGCTGGCATTCAGGGTGAGCGTCGCCGGGGCCGAGAGCGCGACCGTGATGCAGTTGCGAGCGGTGTCGGGCAGGTCGCCGGGGCGCGGGGTGAGCGACAACCGGTTGGCGTTTTCGACGCGATAGCAGACCTTGGCACCACCGACCTCGGCGCGGGCGTCGAGGCTCAGGATACGCGGCGCGGGCGGCACCGGTTGTGGCACGGGCTGCGGCCGTGGCGTTGGTGCGGGTGCTGGCGCTGGTTCGGGAGCCGGGCGCTCGGCGACGGGCGCTGGCGCAGGGGGCGCGGCGGCATCGGCCTTGGCCGACAGCTGCCAGCGCACGGCCTCGCCGTTGGCTGGCGTGACGCTGAGCGTGGCGCGGTGGTCGCCGGCGGTGGTCGGGGCAAAGGCGACCGTATAGCTGCAGCTGCTGTTTGCGCGCACAGCATCGCCGCAGGTGTCGACCAGCACGCGGAAGCTGCCCTGGGGGTTGTCGGTCAGCGCCGAGTTCAGCGTGGCCGTGGCCTGGCCGGTATTGCGCAGGCGGAGTTCGCGGGTGGTGGTTTCGCCAACGGTGGTGGCATCGAAGGCGTCCGCGGGCGTTTCGGCAAGGAGCCGGTCCGGGGCGGGGGACAGGGCGGGTTCTGGCGTTGCGATGGGCGGCACGGGCGTCGGGGCGGCGGGCGGTGCTGGCGCGCGATTGAGCGCCAACCAGGCGCCAGCGGCAATGAGGAGCACCGCGGCGATGCCGGCCCAGCGCCCCCACGCCGTCGCCGCCCTGGGCGTTGACGGGGTGGCCGCGGGCGCCTTCGGGGCCGGGGGCTCGGGCTGCGGGGGGGCGGTACTTGCCGGCGGTGTGTCGCTGGCATCGAGAATCTTTTCCAGCGTGCGGATCAGTTCGCCCGAGGTGGCGTCCCACTGCTTGTGGTTCAGCTCGACGGCCTGGCGCCGGACCAGCGCTTGCAGGTCTTCGGGCAGGTCGTCAGCGGTCGGCATCGGCGCCCTGTCGAGCAGGACCGGCACGACACGGATGTCGCGGGCGAGGGCCGCGCGGGTCTCGAGACGGATGAAGTCATGCGGGTCGTCGAGCCGACGGCGCCCGCGGGCATCGGTGGCCGACAGCCATTCGTCCCCGATCAGGACGATGAGGACGCGGCAGGAGGCGACGGCGCCCTCGATGGCGTCGACGAAATCGGTGCCGGGCTCAATGCCTTCGACATCCATGAACACCCGGTCCGCGCCAAAATGCGCGGCCAGACGGTCATACAGACGGCCGGCGTAACCGGCCGAGTCGTCCCGACGATAGCTGATGAAGATGCCATCCACGCCTGCGGCCCTCATGCCTTCGTACTGCAAGCATAGCAGCGAGGCGCGGCAGGCGTGGCGCGGATTAGTCTTCGGCCGCCTCCAGGCGGGCGCGCTGGCGGGCCATGTAGGCGCGGTGCAGGCCGACGATGCAGGCGAGGAAACCGGTCAGTGAGACAAGTCCCAGCGTCATGCCGGCGCTGCCGGACATGATCAGCGGCGGCGGTGCCGGTTGGTTGGCGGCGATGTAGATGCCGAAACCGAAGACCATCAGGATGGGCATGACGGCGGTGCCGAGGGCGAAGAGCAGGACTTTCATACGGGGGCTCGTGTGGTGCGCGGGAAGGGCGGTCAGCGGTTGCGTTTGGCCATGTAGGCGAGGCGTTCGAACAGGTGGACGTCCTGCTCGTTCTTGAGCAGGGCGCCATGCAGAGGCGGCAGCGCGGCCGCATCGCCGCGCGCGTGCAGGGCGTCGGGCGGCAGGTCTTCGGCCATCAGCAGCTTGAGCCAGTCGATGAGCTCGGAGGTGGAGGGCTTTTTCTTGAGGCCGGGGATGCTGCGCAGGCCGAAGAAGACCTCCAGCGCTTCCTTGACCAGGGCCGGCTTGATGCCCGGGTAATGGACGTCGACGATGCGCTGCATGGTGTCGGCGTCGGGAAACTGGATGTAGTGGAAGAAGCAGCGGCGCAGGAAGGCGTCGGGCAGCTCCTTCTCGTTGTTGGAGGTGATGACGACGATCGGGCGCTGGCGCGCGGCGATGGTCTGGCGCGTTTCGTACACATGGAACTCCATGCGGTCGAGTTCGCGCAGCAGGTCGTTGGGGAACTCGATATCGGCCTTGTCGATCTCGTCGATCAGCACCACGCAGGGGGTGTCCTGCTCGAAGGCCTGCCACAGCACGCCCTTGACGATGTAGTTGGCGATGTCCTTGACCTTGTCGTCGCCCAGTTGCGAGTCGCGCAGGCGGGAGACGGCGTCGTATTCGTAGAGGCCGTGCTGCGCCTTGGTGGTGGACTTGATGTGCCATTGCAGCAAGGGCAGGCCGAGCGCGGCGGCGACTTCTTCGGCCAGCATGGTCTTGCCGGTGCCCGGTTCACCCTTGATGAGCAAGGGGCGTTGCAGCGTGATGGCCGCGTTGACCGCCAGTTTCAGGTCGTCTGTGGCGACATAGCTGTCGCTGCCTTCGAATCGCATGGAAAGTCCTGTCGCTTCGGGGGTCGTCGAAGCGCTGATTATATGCGCCGCAGCAGGGCTTGTCAGAATCGAACGAGTGTTTGATTTATCGTCTTTGGCGGGCTAAGTTGCTGCTGTACGGGTGTGGCAGGGGCGCCGGTGCGAAAGACCAACAACAATGACAAGGAGACGTTTCATGAAAGGAGTTCGTCACATTGGCGCCGCGCTGGTGCTGTCGGCGACCTGCGCCATGGCGCATGCGGGCTTCTCGTCGCTGGTGGTGATCGGCGACAGCCTGTCGGACAACGGGAATGTATCGGCGCTCACCGGCGGGGCGTTTCCGCCGGCGCCGTATGTGGGTGGCCGCTTCAGCAACGGGCCGGTGGCGGCGGAGGCGATGGCCGGTGCGCTCGGCATTGGCCTGCACGACTTTGCCTTCGGTGGGGCGAAAACCGGGACCGATCTGGCTGGCAACGATAGCTATCTGTGGGGGCTTGGGCTCAATGGCACCGGCATGGGGGCGCAGGTGGGCATGTTCGCAGCCAATCTTGGCGGTGCGCCGGCCGATCCGGGCGCCTTGTACATGGTGTGGGGCGGCCCGAACGATTTCTTCGAGCCGACGATGACCCCGGCGATGTCGGCGGGCAACATCGGATCGGTGATCTCGGGGCTGTACAGTCTGGGGGCGCGAACATTCTTCGTCCCGAACATGCCGGACCTGGGCAGCACGCCAGAATTTGCCGGCACCGCCCTGGCGCCGACCATGACCGGGGCGACGCTGGCGTTCAACGCCTTGCTTGATGCCGAAATTCTCAGCCTCGGGCTGGCGCTGCCGGATGCCAGTTTCATTCAGTTCGACACCTTTAACTATTTCCAGCAGGTGCTGTCGCGGCCGGCCGATTTCGGCTTCGTCAACGTGGCCACGGCATGTATCGACAGCGTGGCCTGCGTGACCAGTCCGGCCCAGCAGGCGCAGACCTTGTTCTGGGACGGCGTGCATCCGACCACGGCGGGCCACGCGACGCTGGGCCTGGCGTTTGTGCGCTCGATTCCCGAACCGTCGACGGCGCTGCTGCTGTTCGGTGTGCTCGGCATGATGGGTGTGATGCGGGCGCGTCGCGGGGCCTGAGGCGGGGGCCGCCCGATGCCGTGTTGCGTGCGGTGACGCCGGATATGTTGCGGTGCACGCGGAAGGTTCTGATTTTCCGGGATATTTTGTGCAACGCAGCGAAACGAGAACGGTTTGCATCGGGCGGAAACCTGCCCGTAGAATCAGTCCGTCGTTTCCGCACCCCAACCCAACAGAGGAGTCTCCATGAAGGGACGACGTCTCATCATTGCGGCCGTTCTGGCCGCTGCCTGTGTCCCCGCATGGGCAGTTGAAGGTAACGCCGACGCCGCTAAAGACAAAATATCCATGTGCGTCGGTTGTCACGGTATCCCTGGATACCGCACGGCATTTCCCGTCGTGTACCACGTGCCCAAACTGGGTGGCCAGCATCCGGCCTACATTGTCCAGGCGCTGCAGGCCTATCAGCGCGGCGACCGGGAGCATCCCTCCATGCAGGCCATCGCGGCCAGTCTGAGCGAACAGGACATGGCCGATCTGGCAGCGTATTACGGAGGGGAAAAATGAAAGTGACGCGTTTGCTGTGGGCTGGCGCCCTGGTGGCCGGCCTGGTGCCGCTGTCGGCAATGGCGGGGAACGTGGCCGCCGGAAAGGAGAAATCGGCCGTCTGTGCCGCCTGTCATGGGCAGACCGGGCAGAGCGTATCGCCGGATTTCCCCAATCTGGGCGGTCAGCATGAAGATTACCTGTACCGTGTGCTGCTCGACTACAAGGCCGGGCACCGCAAGAACCCGATCATGGCCGCGCAGGTCGAGAACCTGAGCAAGGCGGACATGGCCGATCTGGCGGCGTATTTCGCCGCGCAGTCGGGGCTGTTCGTCAAACGCTGATCGGCTCGCAGGCCGCAGCGCCGGTTGTCGCCCTCAGGCGAGACCGGCGCGCTTGCGTACGGCCTCGACATAGGCGGCGCCATCGGGCGGCTGACGATCGCGCTGGGCGCGCCAGATCACCTCGCCGAGGCATTCGAGCACGTCGTGCAAGGCGTCGTGCCGGTTTCCCCTGCGCAGTTGCAACTGCGCAAAGGCCGGCTTGAGCCCGTGCGGCTGGTTGATCGACAGCTGTTCTTCGATGGCCAGGTGCAGCGACAGATGCAGGAAGGGATTGACCTGGCCGTCTTCCGGCGCGAAGTCGTGGTCGATCGCCTCCGGGTCTTCCAGCAAGGGCTGGTATTCCGGGTGCAGATGGACGATATCCGCCACCATGGTCTCGAGCGGCGTGAGGATGCTGCCATCGCGGTGCTTGCGCCAGGCTTCGATAAAGAACTGGCGGGCCTGGTCGCGTGAAGGGTCAAACATGATCGGGGTGTCCGGGCGGTGGGAGGTCGGTCTTGTCGCGGAAGTTGCACAGGTCGCGCACCAGGCAGCGGCCGCAGGCCGGCTTGCGCGCGGTGCACACATAGCGTCCGTGCAGGATCAGCCAGTGGTGGGCGTCGAGCAGATAGGGCTTGGGCACGCGCCGCAGCAAGGCGGCTTCGACGGCATCCACATCCTTGCCGGCGGCCAATCCGGTTCGGTTGGCGAGGCGGAAGATGTGCGTGTCCACAGCCATTGTCGGCTGGCGGAAGATGGTGTTGAGCACCACGTTGGCGGTCTTGCGGCCGACGCCGGGCAGCGCCGTCAGCGCATCGCGATCGGCCGGCACTTCGCCGCCGTGGCGCTCGAGCAGCAGGTAGGACAGCGCCACCACGTTCTTCGCCTTGTTGCGGAACAGGCCGATGGTCTTGATGTGTTCGGTGACGCCGGCCTCGCCGAGGGTGATCATGGCTTCCGGCGTGGGTGCAGCGGCGAACAGCTTGCGGGTGGCGATGTTCACCCCCTTGTCGGTGGCCTGCGCCGAGAGCACCACGGCCACCAGCAGCTGGTAGGGCGAGGCGTATTCGAGCTCGGTCTGCGGGTGGGGGTTGGCGGCCTGGAATCGCGCGAACATCTCGGCGATGGCCGCCTTGCTCATCGGGCGAGGCATGCCGGTGTCAGTGCTCCGGCACGGCGTCGGCCGGCGCCTGCGGCGTGGCCGGTGCGGCGTGCTTGCGGGCGGCGGCGCGGCTGTTGATCCAGTTGTAGGCGGCGATCAGGCAGCCGAGGGCAAAGAAGGCGCCGGGCGGCAGGATGGCGATCAGGAAGCCGGGGTAGCCCTCGCCGAGCACCTTGATCGCGGCGGCGCCCTCGATGATCAGGTCGATGCCGCCAAACAGCGTGCCGGCGCCGATCAGCTCGCGCATGGTGCCGAGCACGGCCAGCACCAGCAGCAGGCCGACGCCCTGGGCAATGCCGTCGAAGGTGGACACCAGCGGATCGTTCTTGGCGGCAAAGGCTTCGATACGTGCCAGCACGATGCAGTTGGTGACGATCAGCGGGATGAAGATGCCGAGCACCAGGTACAGCTCGTGCAGATAGGCATTGAAGAGCAGGTCGACCACCGTCACCAGCGAGGCGATGATCAGGATGAACACCGGGATGCGGATCTCGTAGGGGATGAAGTTGCGCAGTGTGGCGACCGACAGGTTGGCCAGCGCCATCACCACGATGGTGGCCACGCCGAGGCTGACCGCATTGACCATGGTGGTGCTCACCGCGAGGATGGGGCACAGGCCGAGCAGTTGCACCAGGCCGGGGTTCTGTTTCCACAGGCCGTTGATCCAGGTGTCTTTGCTGAAGGCGCTCATGGCTTGGCTTCTCCCGTGGCCGCGTCGGCGAGGTGCTCGCCTGTCCTGGCGTCGAACAGGCGCTGCTGGTTGGCGTCGGCGTAGGCCAGCGCGCGGGCGGTGGCGGCGATGACCGCACGGGCGCTGATGGTGGCGCCGGCGCGGGCGTCGAAATCGCCGCCGTCCTTGCGAACCCGCCAGTGCGACGCGTCGCCTTCACCAAGGCCACGGCCGGCGAACTGGTCGATCCAAGGCTGGGTCTTGTTCGGGTCCTTGCGCGGGTCGATGTAGTCGCCCAGCCCGGGGGTTTCCTTGTGGGCGGTGGCGCGCACGCCGGTCAGGCGGCCGTCGGCGCCAACCGCAACCACGAGGTCGATGCCGCCGCCGTAGCCATCGGGTGCGCGGGCTTCGACGATCAGGGCGACCGGTTCGCCGTTCTTGCGGGCACGATACACCACGCTGCCTTCGTCCACGCCCAGCGCGGCGGGCGCGGCGACAACCACGGTATCGGTGAGCAGGGCGTTGTCGTAGCTGTCCGGCGTCAGCACCTCGGCGATCAGCTTGCGCTTGACCTCGGCCACGGCGGCGTCGATGTCCGGCTTGGTGTAGCGGTAGGTCAGCGCCATGGCGGCGGTGAACAGCGAGGCGAACAGGGTCAGGATCAGCGCGGTGCGGATCGAGGTCCGTGTGGCGGTGTATTCGGTGCTCACGGGCTCAGTCTCCCTTGTGGCCGAACACACGCGGCTGGGTTTTCATGTCGATCAGCGGTACGCACAGGTTCATCAGCAACACGGCGAAGGCGATGCCGTCCGGGTAGGCGCCGAAATTGCGGATCAGCCAGGTGATGAGCGCCACGCTGGCGGCGAAGATCAGTTTGCCGCGTGGGGTGGTCGCGCCCGAGACCGGGTCGGTGACGATGAAGAAGGCGGCCAGCAGGCTGCCACCGCTGAGCAGATGGAACAGCGGCGAGGCGAAGTGTGCCGGGTTGGCAATCCAGGCCAGGCCGGACACCACGACCAGTCCGGCGACAAAGGCGGTGGGCAGATGCCAAGTGATGACGCGACGCTGGATCAGGAACAGGCCGCCAATGAGATAGCCGAGCCCGATCCATTCCCAGCCACGGCCGCCGGCCAGGCCGAACGCGCTGCCGGTGAGGATCTCGCCGACGGGGGCGCCTGAGCGCAGCCCAGTGCGCAGCGCGTCGAGCGGTGTGGCGCCGGTGACGGCGTCGAGGCTGGCACCGCCGATCAGTTGCAGGTGGGTGGTCAGATCCATCCCGCCGGCCGCTGGCCACTGCGACATGGCCGAGGGGTAGGCGACGATCATCAGGCAATAGGCGGCCATCGCCGGGTTGAACGGGTTCTGTCCGAGCCCGCCGTAGAGGTGCTTGACGGCGACGATGGACAGCACGGTGGCGAGGATGAGGATCCAGGCCGGCACGATGGTCGGGAAGGTCAGCGCGATCAGCCAGGCGGTCACCACGGCCGACAGGTCGGAGACATACAGGCCCACCGGCTTCTTGCGCAGCCGCAGCACGGCGGCTTCGGCGGCCACGGCAGCGAGCGTGGCGATGGCGATATTGACTACGATGCCGGGCCCGAACTGCCAGACATACAGGCCGATGGCCGGCAGCAGCGCCACCAGAACGGTGAACATGACCTGCTGCACGCTGGTGGGTTGGCGAACGAAGGGGGAGGTCAGCATCAATGCGATTCCGGCGCGTCGGTGGCGGCGTTCTGCTCGGCCTTGGCGGCGCGGCGGGCCTCGGCCTCGGCGACCTGGGCGGCCTGGTCGGGCGTCAGGTTGTCGGTGTTTTTCGGTGCCACCTCGGCCTTTTGAGCGCGGGCACGCTCGAGGGCGGCGGCGATCAGGGCGCGCTTGGCGTCGTCGGGGCCGGCCGCGGCGTCGGTTGCCGGGCTGTCTGCCGCTGCTGTGGCCAGCTTGGCCTTGGTGGCGGCGGCCTTGGCGGCGAGCTTCTCGGCCTTCTCGCGTTTTTCCCGCGCCTGGCGTTCGTTGCGGAACTCGAAGCGCTCGCGGGCAGCATCGGCGGCGCTCTTTTCGCGCTCGCGGGCCCAGATCTCGCCCTTGGCGAAGCGGAAGTAGTCGACCAGCCGGATCTGCGAGGGGCACACGTAAGAGCAGCAGCCGCACTCGATGCAGTCGAACAGGTGGTATTCCTGCGCCTTGCCGAAGTTCTTGGCGCGCGAGAACCAGTACAGCTCGAAGGGCTGCAGTTCGGCCGGACAGGCGCGCGCGCAGGCGCCGCAGCGGATGCAGTTCATTTCCGGCGGTGGCGGCGGGAACAGCGCCGGCGAGGCGGCGATCAGGCAGTTGGTGGCCTTGACTGCCGGCACGTCGAGCCGAGGCAGTTCGAAGCCCATCATCGGCCCGCCCATCAGGATGCGGTCGGTGTCGGCCTTGGGTCTGGCCAGCGCGAGCAGATGCTCGACCGGGGTGCCGATGAGCACCTCGAAGTTGCCGGGCTGCTCGACGTTGCCGGTGACGGTCATGACCCGTGACACCAGCGGTTCGCCGTGAGCGATGGCGCGATTGACGGCGTAGGCGGTACCGACGTTGAAGCATTGCACGCCGAAGTCGCCGCCGAGCTTGCCGTGCGGGATCTCGACGCCGGTCAGTACGCGGATCAGCTGCTTCTCGCCCCCGGCCGGATACAGCGACGGCACCGGGATCACGGTGATGTCGCCCGCCAGGCCATGGATGGCAGCGCGCAGGGTCTCAATGGCCTGGGGCTTGTTGTCTTCGACGCCGAAGACGATTTCACGGGCGCCGGTCAAGCGCTTGAGGATCAGCGCACCGGCGACGATGCCGTCGGCCCGTTCGCGCATCAGGCGGTCGTCACAGGTGATCCACGGCTCGCACTCGGCGCCGTTGAGGATCAGGGTTTCGATGCCGCCATCGACGCCGGCCTTGATATGGCTGGGGAAGGTCGCGCCGCCCAGGCCGACGATGCCGTGGTCACGCAACCAGTTGAGCGCGTCCCTGGGGTCGGCGGTGTCCAGGTCCAGCGTGGGGCGGTCGGCCCAGCGGTCGTCTCCGTCCGGTTCGATGATCACGCAGCGGGTGCTCAGGCCCGAGGGGTGGGCCATGGCGTGCGGGGTGATGTCGACGACGGTGCCCGAGGTCGGGGCATGGACGGCGGTGCTCAAGGGGCCGTCGGGCAGGCCGATGCGTTCGCCCTTGAGCACTTTCTGGCCGGGTACGACGATGCACAGCGCCGTCGCGCGCGGGCTCTGACGCAGCGGTACCACCAGCTGCGGCGGCATGGGCGCGATCTGGATGGGGGCGCCGGCGGAGGCGTTCTTGTGGGTCTCGGGCTTGACGCCGCCCTTGAAGCGGAACAGGCCGGCGATCATGCGACGTCCTTGATCTGGATGACCGGGTATTTCCACTTCCAGGTGCGGACGGTCTCTTTCAGCGGTTCCATGGTGATGCAATCGACCGGGCAGGGGGCGATGCACAGCTCGCAACCGGTGCAGTCGGCTTCGACGACGGTGTGCATCTGCTTGGCGGCGCCGACGATGGCATCGACCGGGCAGGCCTGGATGCACAGGGTGCAGCCGATGCAGGTCTGCTCGTCGATGACGGCGACGGACTTGGGTTTTTCGACGCCGTGTTCCTCGTCCAGCGGCTTGAACTCGCGGCCGAGCAGGTCGGCCAGATGGCGGATGCCTTCTTCGCCGCCCGGCGGGCACTGGTTGATGTCGGCCTCGCCGTTGGCGATGGCTTCGGCGTAGGGCCGGCAGCCGGGAAAGCCGCACTGGCCGCACTGGGTCTGCGGCAGGATGGCGTCGATGTTGTCGACCAGTGGGTCGCCTTCGACCTTGAAGAAGATGGCGGCAAAGCCGAGGGCGGCGCCCAGCAGCACGGCGATGCCGGCCATGACGAGGATGGCGGTCAGCATGGCAGGGCGTCTGCGCGCTGGGTGAGGGGGGTGGTCACTGGTAGCGATCCAGTCCGGCAAAGCCCATGAAGGCAAGGCTCATGAGGCCGGCGGTGATCATGGCGATGGCGGTGCCCTTGAACGGGCCGGGGACGTCGGCACCGTCGAGCCGCTCGCGGATGCCGGCGAACAACACCAGCGCCAGGGTGAAGCCGACCGAGCTGCCGAAGCCGAACAGCAGGGACTCGAACAGATCGTGGCGCAGGCCGACGTTGAGCAGCGGCACGCCGAGCACCGCGCAGTTGGTGGTGATCAGCGGCAGGTAGATGCCCAGCACCTGGTGCAGCAGCGGGCTGGTCTTGTGGATGACCAGCTCGGTGAGCTGGACGATGGCGGCGATGACGACGATGAACGATAGCGTGCGCAGATACACCAGATCGTTGGGCACCAGCAGGTAGTGGTCGATCAGCCAGCTGGTGCCGCTGCCGAGGGTAAGCACGAAGGTGGTCGCCGCGCCCATGCCGATGGCGGTCTCGAGTTTCTTGGAGACGCCCATGAACGGGCACAGGCCGAGGATGCGCACCAACACCACGTTGTTGACCAGTACGGCGCCAAGAATCACGAATAGATAGCTGCTCATGCCAAGCTGCTCTTGTTGAAGCGGGGCATTATCCCCTGTGGGGGCGTGCTGCTCAACCCCGCTGCGGTTATAGGTATATGCCTTTTGTCCGCGTCAGTAGCGGCGGTCGGTGGCGGCGACGCAATCGCGGATCAGGCGCGGGCCGTGGTAGATGAGGCCGCTGTAGATCTGCACCAGCGCGGCGCCGGCGTCGATCTTCTCGCGCGCGTCGTCGCCATTGAGGATGCCGCCGACGCCGATGATCGGCACCTCGCCGCCGAGCTTGCCGGCCAGGGTCCGAATCACGCGGGTGCTGGCCTCGCGCACCGGACCACCCGACAGACCGCCGGTCTCGTCGCCATGGCGCAGCCCCTGAACGGCGTCGCGGGCGATGGTGGTGTTGGTGGCGATGATGGCCTCGAAACGGTGCTTGCGCACGGCATCGGAAATCTGGGTGATCTGGTCGTCGTCGAGGTCCGGGGCGATCTTGAGCGCCAGCGGCACCCGTTTGCCGTGCTGGTCGGCCAGGCGTTGCTGTGCCGCCTTGAGCGGGCCGAGCAGGGCGTCGAGCTCCGAGGCGCCTTGCAGGGCGCGCAGGTTCTTGGTGTTGGGTGAGGAGATGTTGACCGTCACATAGCTGGCCAGCGGGTACACCTTGTCGAGGCAGGTGAGGTAGTCGTCCACCGCGCGCTCGATCGGTGTGTCGGCGTTCTTGCCGATATTGATGCCCAGTACGCCGCGGTACTTGGCGCCGCGCACATTGGCAACCAGGGCATCCACGCCATGGTTGTTGAAGCCCATGCGGTTGATGATGCCCTCGACCTCCGGCAGGCGGAACAGCCGCGGCCTGGGGTTGCCCGGCTGCGGTCGCGGTGTGATGGTGCCGATCTCGAGAAAGCCGAAACCGATGCGCGCCAGCCCGTCGATGGCCTCGCCGTTCTTGTCCAGCCCGGCGGCCAGGCCGACCCGGTTGGGAAAGCTGATGCCCATCACCTCGGTGGGCACGGCGGGCAGCGCTTGCGCGGGTGGGAGCAGATGGCCGCCGAGTCGCAGCGCGTTCATGCCAAGGCCGTGGGCCTTCTCGGCATCCATCGAGAAGAAAACAGATCGGATCAGGTCGTAGAGCATCGGCGGATTTTACTCCACCGCCGCGCGCTTTTGTGCGCCGCGTCAGGCCATCAGGCTCGCGTCCAGCGTCAGCCATTGACCGCCGATGCGCCCCTCGAGCGGCTTGAAGTGTGCCTTGTAGGCCATCTTGCGGCTGTCGCGGATCCAGTAGCCCAGATAGAGGTAGGGCAGATTCAATGCCCGGCACACCTCGATCTGCCACAGCACGCCCCAGGTGCCATAACTGGCCGCGGGGATGTCCGGATCGTAGAAGGTGTAGACGCTTGACAGGCCGTCGGTAAGGCGGTCGATGATGCACACCATGCGCAACACGCCAGCGTCGCGAAATTCAACCAGACGGGTGTCGACATGGCTTTGCAGCAGAAAGTGGGCGTATTGCTCGCGGCTGTCCTGGTCCATGCCGCCACCGGCGTGGCGCTGCTCCTGGTAGCGCTGGTAGAGCGCGTAGTGTTCGTCGTCGAAGCCGAGCGGGCGCTCGGTGACCTGCATCTGCCCGTGCCGGGCCGCAGTGCGTCGCTGGCTGCGGTTGGCCGTGAAGCGCGCGACCGGGATGCGCACCGGCACGCAGGCCTGGCACTGGTCGCAGTAGGGCCGGTAGGTGAATACGCCGCTGCGGCGGAAGCCGTTGCGGACGAGCTCGGAGTAGATCGGCGTATCGATCACATGGTTGGGCGTGGCCACCTGCGAGCGGGCGCGCTGCGCAGGCAGGTAGGAGCAGTCGTAGGGCCCGGTGACGTAGAACTGAATCAGCGCGTAGGGGTAGTCCTTCTGCATCGCTTACTCCGTCGTGCGGGTCCAGTCGAGTTGCGTGTCGGCATGGCGGGGCCAGCGCTGCGGTGCCGGGGCGGGGCCGATGAGCTGGTCCAGCGCCTGGCTGAAGGCGGCGCGCGGCACCTCGATGCCGCCCATGCGGCTGAGGTGGGCGGTGGTCATCTGGCAGTCGATCAGGCCGACGCCGTGGTCGTCGAGCAAGCGCGCGAGATGCGCCAGGGCCACCTTGGAAGCGTCGCTCACCCGCGAAAACATCGATTCCCCGAAAAACGCCTTGTCCAGTGCAATACCATACAGTCCGCCGACCAGCTCGTCGTCCTTGAAGCATTCGACACTGTGAGCGTAGCCCAGTTCATGCAGGCGGGTATAGGCGGCTTGCATGTGTGAGGTAATCCACGTGCCGCGGGCGTCGCGTCGCGGTGCGGCGCAACCGGCCATGACCTGGGCGAAGGCGGTGTCGAAACGCACCTCGAAGCGGCCGCTGCGCAGGGTCTTGGCCAGCGAACGGGTGATGCGCAGGCGCGAGGGCAGCAGCACCATGCGCGGATCGGGGCTCCACCACATGATCGGTTCGCCCTCGCTGAACCAGGGAAAAATGCCGCGGCGGTAGGCCGCGAGCAACCACGCCGGGCTGAGCTCGCCGCCAGCGGCGAGCAGGCCGTTGGGCTCGACGAGGGCCTGCGACAGTGGCGGGAAATCAGGTGCGGTCAGCCATGGAATCATGCGAAACCGGGCGGCGGGACGGGGTCGTAGAAGGTCACCACATGGTCGACATCCAGACGGATGCCGATGCGCTCGCCGATGGCGTGGTTGTGGTGGCTGGGCACCAGCGACAACAGCTTGACGCCGTTGTCGAGCTTGAGCGTGTACAGGATGTCGGCGCCGCGGAAGGCTTTCATCAGCACGGTGGCGGTGTCGGGGCTGCGGTCGTCGTGCACGATGTCGTCGGGGCGCAGCAGCACATCGACCGTCGCGCCCACGGGGCAGATACCCATCGGGCCGCAATCGAGCGGGGTGTCGCTGCGCAGCGTGCCGAGCGCGATCTCGACCCGGTCGTCGCCAATCACCCGGCCGGGCACCAGCACGCCTTGCCCGACAAAGTCCGCCACGAAGCGATTGACCGGGCGGTGATAGAGGTCGTAGGGCGTGGCGCGCTGCTGGATACGCCCGGCGTGCATCAGTGCCACGACGTCGGCGACGGCGAAGGCTTCGTTCTGGTCGTGGGTCACCAGAATGGCGGTGGTGCCGGTTTCCTTGAGGATTCGGCGCACCTCCAGCGACAGGCGCTCGCGCAGTTCGACGTCGAGATTGGAGAAGGGCTCGTCCATCAGCAGCAGGCTCGGTGCCGGGGCCAGCGCCCGCGCCAGCGCGACACGCTGCTGCTGGCCACCCGACAGTTCGTGCGGGTAGCGGTGGGCCTGCTGGTCGAGGCCGACCAGGCCGAGCAGGGCGTCGACCCGCCGGCGCTGTGCCTCGGCGCCTTGCTTGCCCAGCCCGAAGGCGATGTTCTCGCGCACATCGAGGTGCGGAAACAGCGCGTAGTCCTGAAACACCATGCCTATGCGCCGGCGCTCCGGGGGCAGGTGCACCGAGGTGCTGCTCACACATTGGCCGCCGATCCGGATCTCGCCGTCACGCACCCGCTCGAAGCCGGCAATGGCACGCAGCACGGTGGTCTTGCCGCAGCCCGAGGGGCCGAGCAGGCAGCCGATTTCGCCCTCGGCGAGGGTGAAATCCAGCCGGTCGACGACCGGTTGCGTGCCGTAGGCAAGCGTCAGTTGATGCACATCGAGAAGCGTCATGGCAGAAAGTTGACCGGCATGGCAGGGTGAGTGAATGCGATCCATTATAATTTCGTTCCCGCCCGGGGCGCGCCGCGCGCCGGGCCTTTTTTCGGGAACAGGATGCATCGCCGTCTGACTTCGCTTGGCCAGTACCGCTGGCTCACCCTCGCCGCGCTGGCTGTCGCCGCCCTGGCCGCGGTGCCGATCCTGTCCGTTTTCGCCAGTCTGACCGATTTCAGCACGCAGGCGACCTGGGCGCACCTGGCCGCCACCGTGTTGCCCGAGTACATGCTCAACACCGTCATCCTGTGTGTTGGCGTGGGCATCGGGGTGTCGAGCATCGGGGTGACCACGGCGTGGCTGACCGTGATGCACGACTTCCCCGGCCGTCGCGTCTTCGAGTGGGCGCTGATCCTCCCGCTCGCCGTGCCGGCCTATGTCATGGCCTATGTGTACACCGATTTCCTCCAGTTCGTCGGCCCCTTGCAGAGCCAGTTGCGTGACTGGTTCGGCTGGCAATACGGCGACTACTGGTTTCCCGACGTGCGCACCGTGGGCGGGGCCGTCGGCATGTTTGCCTTCGTGTTCTATCCCTATGTTTACATGCTGGCGCGTACGGCCTTCCTGGAACGCGCCACCGGCGCCATGGAGGCCGGCCGCTCGCTCGGCCTCGGGCCGTGGGCATGTTTTTTCCGGGTCTCGCTGCCCATGGCGCGGCCGGCCATCGTTGCCGGCACCGCACTGGCCCTGATGGAAACCCTCGCCGATTTCGGCACCGTGTCCTACTTTGGCGTGCAGACCTTCACCACCGGCATCTATCGCGCCTGGTTCTCGCTGGGTGACCGCGCCGCGGCGGCGCAACTGTCGGCGGCCTTGCTGTCGGTCGTGGTGCTGGTGCTGGTGCTCGAGCATGTCAGCCGGGGGCGGGCGCGATTCAACGACACCTCGCGCCAGCAGCGCCCGCCGCTGGGGCGCAAGCTGTCGCCGTTGGCCGGCCTGGTCGCCTCGGTGGCCTGCTTCCTGCCGCTGCTGTTCGGCTTCTTGCTGCCGGCGGGCTTGCTGCTGGAGATGGCGCTGACCGAGGGAGATGCGCATTTCGGGCCGCGCTTTTTTACCCTGGCCGGCAACAGCTTCACGCTGGCCACCGTGGCGGCGGTGCTGGGCGTGGCGCTGGCGCTGCTGCTCGCCTACGCCAACCGGTTGTCTCGCGGCCCGCTCACCCGGGGGCTCAATCGCCTGGTGGGCCTCGGCTATGCGGTGCCGGGCACGGTCATCGCCGTTGGCGTGCTGATTCCGGTCACTCAACTCGACAACTGGCTGGCGGGGCTGTTCAAGACGCATTTCGGGCTCAGTATCGGGCTGGTGTTGACCGGTGGCATGGTCGCGCTGGTGTATGCCTATCTCACCCGGTTCCTGAGCGTGGCGCTGCACACCGTCGATACCGGGCTGGGCAAGATCACCCCGTCAATGGACGAAGCGGCGCGCAGCCTCGGTGCCGGCGCCTGGGCCAGCCTGCGCCGGGTGCACATGCCGCTGCTCAAGGGCAGCCTGCTGACCGCCGGGCTGATGGTGTTCGTGGATGTGATGAAGGAGCTGCCGGCCACGCTGGTGATGCGGCCATTCAATCTCGACACGCTGGCCACGCAGGCGTTCAACCTGGCCTCGGACGAGCGGCTGGCCGAGGCGTCGACAGCGGCGCTGACGATCGTGGCGGTCGGGCTGGTGCCGGTGATCGTGTTGTCCGGGCAGATCGCACGGCAGCGCCGCCGGCGGGCCTGAGGCAGAGGCAAAAAAAGGGAGCCGTGTGGGCTCCCTTCTATGTTCCTGTGCCTGCGCCTTACTTGACGTCGGCGGCGGTGCGCAGTTGCAGGATGTGCTGCTCCAGGCTCTGCGCCTGCAGACGCTGCTTGAGCTGCGGCGAGACTTGCTCGAAGTCCGGCGCGGCCATCTTGCGGGTGTCGTCCAGCTTGATGATGTGGTAGCCGAACTGGGTCTTGACCGGTGCCGGGGTCATCTTGCCCTTTTCGAGCTTGACCATGGCGTCGGAGAACGGCTGCACGAAGGTCGTGGGGGCGTTCCAGCCCAGGTCGCCGCCTTTTTCCTTGGAGCCCGGGTCTTTCGAGTGGGCCTTGGCCAGATCGTCGAACTTCTCGCCCTTGTTGATCTTGGCGATGATCGCGAGCGCTTCGGCTTCGTCATCGACGAGGATGTGGCGGGCGTGGTATTCGGTGTCGCCGAGGCGGCCCTTGATTTCGTCGTAGGCCTTGCGCACGTCGGCGTCGGTGACCGGGTTCTTGGCCACGAAGTTCTGCAGGTAGGCGCGGATCACCACGGCCTTGCGGGCTAGCTCGATCTGGGTGGCGACGTCCGGGGTCTTGTCGAGGCCTTCTTTCTGGGCCGCCTGGAAGAGGATCTCGCGACGCACCAGCTCTTCACGGACGGCGCCGCGCAGCTGGTCGTTGTCGGGCGTGCCCTTGGCGGTCTGCTCGGTGATCAGCGCGTCGGCGTGGCCTTGCGGAATGGCCGTGCCATTGACCGTGGCGACCGGGCCGGCAGCGAGGGCGACTTGGGCGGCGGCGCTGGCGATCAGCACGACGAGCAGCTTCTTGGAAAACAGGTTCATTCAGCAATTTCCTTGTTGGCGGGGGTCAGAGTTCGTCCGGGGCGCTGGCGCGGATGGCCAGTGCGTGGATGGCGCGCGGCATCAGGTCGCCCAGTGCCGCGTAGATGAGGCGATGGCGGGCCACGGTATTTTTGCCGGCAAAGGCCGCGGACACAATATCGACACGGTAGTGGCCGCCTCCGTCGCGGGCGCCGGCATGTCCGGCGTGCAGGGCGGATTCGTCGTCGATGTGCAGGGAAACCGGGGCAAGCGCTTCGGTCAGGCGGGCTTCGATCGCGGCGACGGTGGTGCTCACGGCAGAACCTTCTTGAACGGCTTGACGGTGGTGCGGGCGAATACGCCTTCGGTCACATAGGGGTCGGCGGCCATCCAGGCTTCGGCCTCGGCCAGGGAGGCGAATTCGGCAACGATCAGGCTGCCGGAGAAGCCGGCGGGGCCGGGGTCGGGCGAGTCGATGGCCGGGCAGGGGCCGGCCAGCAGCAGGCGGCCTTCGTCCTTGAGGGCGTTGAGCCGGTCGAGGTGCGCCGCACGCACGGCCATGCGGGTGTCCAGCGTGCCCGGCGCGTCTTCGCCGATCAGGGCGTAAAACATCATTGTTGGGGTTCCTCTTCGACGTAGCGGGACAGGTACATGCCCTGTCCGATGACAAACAACAGCATCAACCCCATGCCGCCGAACAGCTTGAAATTGACCCAGGTCTCTTCCGAGAAGCTGAAGGCGACATACAGATTGAGCACGCCCATCAGGGCAAAGAAGCCGGCCCAGGCGCCATTGAGGCGGTTCCAGATCGGGTCGGGCAGGCGGATCTGGGCTTCGAGCACCGCGCGGATGAGGTTCTTGCGGAAGACCGTGGCCGAGACCAGCAATGCAGCGCCGAACAGCCAGTACACCGCGGTCGGCTTCCATTTGATGAACACCGGATCGTGGAAGACCAGCGTGGCGCCCCCGAGCAGGGTGACCAGGACCAGCGTGACCCACAGCATGGTGTCAACCTTGCGATGGCGCAGCCACACCCAGCCGATCTGCGCAAAGGTAGCGGCAATAGTGACGGCGGTGGCGAGCAGGATCGGGGCCTGCTTGATGCCGATCTCGGCGCCGAGCAGGCTGCTGGCCAGGTCGGCGGCGGCCACGTCGTACACGCCGGCAATCTTGTAGGCGGCGAAGAACAGGATGACGGGCAGCAGATCGAAGAGAACTTTCATGGGCGGTGAGTATATCGGTTTCGGGCGGGCGCCGTTCGGGCGCACCGCGCAAGTGCGGGTGTTCAGACGCCCTGGAGGTCGATCAGTTCCGGGCCACGTCCACAAGCTTCGTTGGCCGGCAATGCGGTGTCAATCCGCTTCGGTGGCGGCAGCTTGAGATTGGCCATGGTGTCGATGAAGGCCTCGCGCGTGGCGTTGGCCAGGCGCGGGTTGGTCTGGCGCTCCTGGCCGATGCAGCTGACACGCTGGCCTTTGTAGTCGTGGGCCGGATAGACCAGGGTTTCGCCGGGCAGGGTGAACAGGCGCTGGGTGATGCTGTCGTAGAGCGTGCCGGCATCGCCGCCCTGGAAATCGGTGCGCCCGCAGCCGCCGATGAGCAGCGCGTCGCCAGTGAATACGCGGTCGCGCCAGCGGTAGGAGACGCAGCCGGGGGTGTGCCCGGGGGTGGGGATGACGCGCAGCAGTTCGTTGCCGAAGGCGATGACGGTGTCTTCGGTGGCGCGCAGGTCGGCACATTCGGCGCCGCCGGTGGCGCTGGTCACGGTGCGGGCGCCAGTGTGTTCCTTGAGCGCCGCTGCGCCGGTGATGTGATCGGCGTGGACATGGGTTTCGAGCACCCAGCGCAGCTGCAGGCCTTGTTCCTGCAGCAGCGACAGGTAGCCGCCGACATGGCCGAGCACGGTGTCGATCAGCGCGGCGTCGGCGGTGAGGGCGTCGGCCAGCAGATAGGTGTAGGTGCAGCTGTCTTCGTCGAAGAGCTGGCGAAAAACGATACTCATGAACGTACCCCCGGATAGCTCAAGCGTTGATTCTAGCCCGAACTCATGACATCGGCGTGGATGCCGGGCAGGGTCAGGGTGGCGATGAGGCCGCCGTCGGGGTGGTTGGCCAGGTCGAAGCGCCCGTCGTGGGCCTTGGCGAAGCGGTCGACGATGGCCAGGCCCAGCCCGGCGCCTTGCGGATTGCTGCGTGCTTCATCGAGCCGGACGAAGGGGCGCTTGAGCTGTTCGATGGCCGCTTCGGGCACGCCGGGGCCCTGGTCGATGACGGCGATCTGCCAGCGATCGCCGAGTGCGGTGGTGCGCAGGGTGATGGTCTGGGCGGTGCCGCCGTAGCGCTCGGCGTTGTCGATGAGGTTGCGCAGGGCGCGCCGCAGGGCGACGGGGCGGGCGCGGATGATTGCCGTGTCGTCGAGCTCCAGACGCAGCGTCAGGCCGCGCAGTCCGTAGGGTTCGGCCACGTCGGCGATGAGCTGGGCGAGCTTGACCGGCTCGGGCGGTTGCGGTTCGCTGCGGCCGTAGTCGACGAACTGGCCGATCACGCGGTCCATCTCTTCGATGTCGCTGACCATGGCGCGCACGTCGTCGTTGGGTGCGCCGCTCATCTCGACACCGAGGCGCAGGCGGGCCAGCGGCGTGCGCAGATCGTGCGAGACGCCGGCGAGGATGATTGCCCGGTCGCTCTCGAGCCGGGCCAGGTCGCCTGCCATCTGGTTGAAGGCGTCGGCGACCTCGGCGATTTCGCCAGGTCCACCGGCGTCGAGCGGCGGCGGGTATCGGCCCTGCCCGACAATGCGTGCCGCCTGGGCGATTCTGCGCAGCGGGCGGCCGATACGGAACACGATCAGGTAGGCGCCGAGCAGGGCAAAACCCATGATGACACCGCCCCAGCCCAGCCATTCGAGGGCGCGCGGGCGCTGGATGCGTTCGCGCGGGAGCATCACCCAGTATTCGTCGGCGTCGAGCGGGTCGAGGCGAAAGCTCAGCCAGAAGCCCTGGAGCCCTTCCCAGCTGCCGGCAAAGCGCGTGTTTGGCCCCAGCTGGCGGCGCACTTCGCTGGTTAGCAGTTCGATGGGGCGCGTCTGCGGCAAGGGGGTGAGGGTATCGTCGTCTTCGGCGGGATAGACCCGGATGCCTTCGAGCGCGGTGAGGTCGATGAGCAGCTCGAGCCGGCGTGCCGAGTCGGCATTGACCAGCGCGGTGCGGGTCAGGTTGACGATGCTCACCACCATCTGTGCCAGGTCGCGGGCGCGCGGTTCCTGCTCGAAATGGCGCACGATCTGCGACCACGCCGCAAAGGCCAGCAGCAGCATCAACGCCAGCAGGGCGAAGGTTTGCCACAGCAGCGAGCGCGGTAGCAGGGCGCTCAGGCCCGATGCGGATTGCGCCGCGGCGTCGGGGGCAGCTGGCATCGCGCGCGGGGTTCCTCTCAAGCTGACTTGCTGCCGTCCGGCACGAACACGTAGCCGAACCCCCACACCGTCTGGATGTAGCGTGGCTTGCCGGCGTCGTCCTCGACCAGCTTGCGCAGGCGTGAGATCTGCACGTCGATGGCGCGGTCGAAAACGCCGTATTCGCGCCCGCGCGCCAGTTCCATGAGCTTGTCGCGCGATAGCGGCTGGCGGGGGTGCTGCACCAGCACCTTGAGCAGTGAGAACTCGCCCGTGGTGAGCGAGATCTCCTCGCCGTCGCGGGTCAGGGTGCGGGTGGCCAGGTCGACCGTGACCGAGCCGAAGCTGACGGCTTCGTCGTCGAGCGCCGGGGCGCCGGGCAGTTGTTGCGGCTGGCGGCGCATCACGGCCTGGATGCGGGCGACCAGTTCGCGCGGGTTGAAGGGCTTGGGCAGGTAGTCGTCGGCGCCCATCTCAAGCCCGAGGATGCGGTCGACATCGTCGCCCTTGGCGGTGAGCATGATGATCGGGGTGTTGTCGTCCGCGGCACGCAGCCGGCGGCAGATGGACAGGCCGTCTTCGCCGGGGAGCATCAGGTCCAGCACGATCAGGTCGTAGTGTTCACGGTGCAACGCCCGGTCGAGGCCGGCGCTGTCGACCACGGCCTTGACGACGTAGCCTTGTTCGGACAGATAACGGGAGAGCAGGTCACGCAGGCGGGCGTCGTCATCGACGACCAGCACCCGGCAGCGTTGTTTGGGTGTGTTGTGGGTTGTCATGGCGTGAATCGTATCGGCACCCGCGATCCGAAACCAGCGTCATGGTGACACTTGGCGGGAAACAAGCGTAACCGTTCGTAAGTTCCGCTATTGTGCGCAATATTGCCTTACATGTCGCTTGGTCGCTGGATAAAATCGCGCTATCTACACAGTGTGATTCATTGCGTGCATCAGACTGCTTCCATGCCGACATCGCTGCGCCTGTTGACCTGCTGTCCTGCCCTTGTGCTGGGCCTGCTTTGTGCAGTGCCCGGCGCTTTCGCGTCGGACGATGCGCGCGTCGACCGTTTCCAGGATCGGCAGTTGCTTGATGAGCAGGATCGCGCCTGGCGGGCCGACATCCGCGCGTCGGTGAGCCAGTTCGCCCATATCTCGGCGGAAGACAACCGGCCCCAGCGCCGCCCAATGAGCGATGCCGAGCGTAGTGAAATGCGGCGCGACATCGACGAGGCCATCCGCAAGGCCTACGGCAAGCGCCAGCGTCAGCGCGACTGAAGCGCGCCGTTCGCGGCGCGGCCCGGGCACCCATTGCCCGCCGCCACCGCGCCCGGTCATCCTGAAGGCGGCTACCCACCCCGATCGCCACGGATACTGCCCTCGGGCAGCGGCACGGGTACAATCCGCTCTCGATGAAACTCCTTGGCATTGAATCTTCCTGCGAACGCGTCAGCGTCGCCGTCCTGTGCGATGGCCAGATCCACCAGCAATGGGTTGAAGGCGGCAGTACGCCGTCTGCACGGCTGATCCCCACGGCACTCGAGCTGCTTGCGGCCCATGGTCTGGCGATGGGGGCGCTCGATGCGATCGCGCTCGGCGTCGGCCCGGGCGCCTTTACCGGCTTGCGCCTCGGTTGCAGTGTGGCCCAGGGGTTCGCCCTGGCGGCCGATCTTGGCATTGTCCCGGTGAGCAGCCTCGCTGCCATGGCCGAGGCGCAATCGGCGCCGCGTGTGCTGGTGGCGAGCGATGCGCGCATGGGCGAGGCCTACGTGGCGGCCTTTGTGCGCGGTGCAGACGGTTATGTCGCGCTGAGCGCGCCGGCTTGCCTGCCGCCGGAATCCGTCGTGCTCCCGCCCGAGGGCGACTGGCTGGGCGTGGGCACCGCGTTCGGCAGCTATGCCGATCGCTTGCTGGCCGGCGAGGCACGGCTCACGCTTGGCGATGCCACCGCCGTTCCCGGCGCGGGGGAGGTCGTGCGCCTGGCGGCGTCGTCGCTGGCACACACACCGGCCTGCGACCCCGCCACCGTCGGCCCGACGTATGTGCGCGACAAGGTTGCCCAGACGGTGGCCGAGCGCCTGGCGCAAGGCGGCAAGGCGTGACGGCGACGGCGTTTTCCTTTCGCCCCATGCACGAGGCCGACCTCGACTGGGTGCTGCGCCATGAACCAGAGCTCTATCCGTTTCCGTGGACCCGGGGCAACTTCGAAGACTCGCTCGGCGCCGGTTACAGCTGCTGGATCATGTCCGAGGGCGAGACGCCGGTCGGCTACGCTGTGGTCATGCAGGTGTTCGATGAAGCGCATCTGCTCAATTTCAGCGTCGTGCGCGCGGCGCAGGGACGCGGCGCCGGCGCTGCGCTGCTGGCGTTTCTGCGTGAGGCGCTGCGTGGGCGCGGCGTGACCCAGTTCTTTCTGGAAGTACGCCCCTCCAACCTGGCCGCGCGTGCAGTCTATGAAAAGGCCGGCTTTACCCCCATCGGCCGGCGCAAGGGCTACTACCCGGCCGAGGGCGGGCGTGAAGACGCGCTGGTGATGCGGGTGGCGCCATGACGCGGCGCGATTCGATCCTGCGCGAGATGGGCCTGGGCCCGATCTGGCGGCTGCGCGACGCGTCCGATGTGGCGCTGGCAGCGGACGACGGCCCCGAGCCGGCCGTGGCACAGGACGACCCGCCGCCAGCGGCACCGCCGCAGGCCGCCTCGCCGCTCAGGTCGCTGGCGTCGTTCCAGAACGCAGCGGCCGAGCCAGCCGTGGCGCGGACACCGCCCGCCGACCCGGGCGAACGCACGGCGCGCCTGGCCGGGCTCGACTGGGAAACCCTGACCGAGACCATCCTGGCCTGCCGCGACTGCGCGCTGTGCGAGCAGCGCACCCAGGCCGTGCCCGGCGTGGGTGACGTGCAGGCCGATTGGTTGTTCGTTGGCGAAGGGCCGGGGGCGGAGGAGGATGCGCGCGGCGAGCCGTTTGTGGGCAAGGCCGGCAAGCTGCTCGATGCCATGCTGGCGGCGATCGATCTGAGGCGGGGCGACAATGTGTACATTGCCAACGCAGTCAAATGCCGGCCACCGCTGAACCGCACGCCGGAGGCGGAGGAGCTGGCTGCCTGCTTCCCCTACCTGGCGCGCCAGATCGAACTGATCCGCCCCAAGCTGATCGTCGCGCTGGGCCGCCCGGCGGCGCAGGCTTTGTTAAATACCGACATTCGTATTGCATCGGCCCGTGGCCGGTGTTTTGATTACCACGGCACGCCGGTCATCGTGACGTATCACCCGGCGTATTTGTTGCGCAACCCGCTCGACAAGGCCAAGGCATGGGAAGACCTGTGCTTTGCCCGTCGCCAGATGCGGGATCGCCAGTCCGGACAGGGAGAGGTTTGATGAGATTGTTTCGCGTGCTGGCCGTGTGCCTGGTATCCGTCAGTTTGTTGTCGGGCTGCGGCTACAACCAGATCCAGATCAACGATGAGAAGGTCACCGCGGCCTGGGCCGAAGTGCTGAACCAGTACAAGCGCCGTGCCGATCTCATCCCCAACCTGGTGAACGTGGTCAAGGGGTATGCCGACCACGAGAAGGAAGTCCTCACCCAGGTGACCGAGGCGCGTGCCGGTGTCGGCAGCATCAAGGCCACGCCCGAGCTGCTCAACGACCCGGCCGCCATGGCCAATTTCCAGCAGGCGCAGGCCGGGCTCAGCGGCGCGCTGTCGCGCCTGATGGTGGTGGTCGAGCGCTACCCGGACCTCAAGGCCGACGCCAGCTTCCGCGACCTGCAGGCGCAACTCGAAGGCACCGAGAACCGAGTTACGGTGGCGCGCAACCGTTTCATCGAGGCGGTGCAGACCTACAATATTTCGGTGCGCACCTTCCCGAACAACCTTACCGCCATGGTCATGGGCTACTCGCCCAAGGCCAGCTTCACGGTGGAAAACCCCGAGGCCATCAGCCAGCCGCCGGCCGTCCAGTTCGGTAGCGGCAAGTCCTGATGCACCGACGGGCAGGCGCTCGCGCGGCGCTCGCGCTGTGGCTGTGCCTGGCGTGGCTGGCCGTGTTGCCGCGCCTGGCGCTGGCCGCGCCGCTGCAGGCGCTGCCGACGCTCGAAGCGCGTGTTACCGACCTGACCGGCACGCTCAGCCCTGACGAGCAGGCCGCCATCGCGCAGCGCCTGGCGGCGGTCGAGCAGCGCAAGGGCAGCCAGATTGCGCTGCTGATCGTGCCGACCACCGAGCCCGAGGCCATCGAGCAATACAGCATTCGCGTGGTCGACGCCTGGCAACTGGGCCGCAAGGGTGTCGACGACGGCGTGCTGCTGCTGGTGGCCACGGCGGATCGCACCCTGCGCATCGAGGTCGGGCGCGGGCTCGAAGGGGCGATCCCCGACGCCATCGCCAAGCGCATCATCGCCGAACAGATTACCCCGCATTTCCGCGAGGGGCGCTTTGCCGACGGGCTCAATGCCGGTGTTGGCGCGATCATCGCGCGGATCGACGGCGAACCGCTGCCCGCGCCGGTGCAGCGCGCGCGCCAGGCTTCGGCCGACACGGTGTTCGACCTGCTGGTCCAGACCGTCTTCATCGCCTTTTTTGCCGCCCCCATCCTGCGCGCCATCTTTGGCCGGCTGCTGGCCTCGGGGGTGGGTGCGGCGGCGGGCGGACTGTGGTGGTTCCTGAGCACGAGCGCACTGAGCCTGGCCGGCATCGGCGCGGTGGTTGCGGCGCTGGCGGTCCTGGTGGTTGGCAGCGGCCGCGGCGGCGGGCCGTGGACCACCGGCACCGGTCACGGCGGCGGCTTTGGCAGCCGCGGCGGCGGCTGGTCGTCCGGTGGCGGTTTCAGTGGCGGTGGCGGCGGTTTCAGCGGCGGCGGCGCCTCGGGGCGGTGGTGATGAACGTCAAACGTATCCTGCGCCATCTGTTGATTCCCGCCTGGCGGGTGAAGCGGCGTTTTCCTGAAGCGATGCTGGCCGACATCGAAGCGGCGATCCGCGACTCCGAATCCGGCCATCGCGGCGAGATCGGGCTGGCGATCGAGGGCGGGCTCGGCCTGGCGGCCTTGTGGCAGGAGGTGACGCCGCGTCAGCGGGCGCTCGATGCCTTTGCGTCGCTCGGCATCTGGGATACCGAAGAGAACACCGGGGTGCTGGTGTATATCCAGTACGCCGACCATGCAGTGGAGATCGTGGCTGACCGGGGCATTGCCCGGCATGTGCCAGCCGAGCGCTGGCAGGCCATCTGCCGTGCGCTGGAGGCAAGCTTTCGTGCCGGGGACTATGCCGGCGGCTGCGCGGCGGCGGTGGCCGAGATCGGAACGCTGATCGCCACGCACTACCCGAAGGCCGATGACAACCCGAACGAGCTGCCGAACCGGCCGGTGATCATGTAGCGCCGCGCGGCACGCCGCGGGCCATGCCCGCCGTCAGTGCATCGGTGAATCGTCGAGGTGTGCCACGTCGTCCGACACGCGCTGGTTGGCGTGGTGGGCTTTCTGCACCAGGTACATGGTGCCGGCCACGAACAGGCCGAATAGGATGATCACCGTGTTGATCGACACACCCCACATGATCAGCAGCGCGTAGATGCCGGTCATGACTAGGATCGACAGGTTCTCGTTGAAGTTCTGCACCGCGATCGAGTGACCGGCACCCATCAGGATGTGGCCGCGATGCTGGAGCAGGGCGTTCATCGGCACCACGAAGAAGCCGGCCAGGCCGCCCACCAGGATGAGCAGGAAGATGGCGATGGTCTCGTTGGTCACCAGGGTCATCACCAGCACCATCAAGCCCATGCCGATGCCCATCGGGATCACCCGCACCGACTTGCGCAGCGTGACGTAACGCGCCGCCAGCACCGCGCCGACCGCCACGCCGATGGCCACCACGCCCTGCAACATGGTGGCGCTCGACAGGTCCATGCCCAGCGCGTGTTCGGCCCATTTGTAAACGATGAACTGCAGCGTTGCGCCTGCGCCCCAGAACAACGTCGTCACGGCCAGCGAGATCTGCCCGAGCTTGTCGCGCCACAACAGCTTGAGACAGTGGTTGAAGTCGTGCAGCAGGTACAGCGGGTTCTTCTTGAGCACCTTGTGGTCGACCCCGGTGTCGGGGACGAACATGTTGAAGATGGCAGCGACCACGTAGAGCAGGCCGATGATCAGCAAGGCCATCTGGTAGGGCTCGTGGCCAAACGGCAGCGGCAGGCCCTGCAGGAAGTGGCTCACGTCGTCGCGGATCAGCGCGCCGCCGATTACGGTGCCGAGGATGATGGCGCCCACGGTCAGGCCCTCGATCCAGCCATTGGCCACCACCAGCAGTCGGTGCGGCAGGTATTCGGTGAGGATGCCGTACTTGGCCGGCGAGTAGGCCGCCGCGCCGAGGCCGACCACGGCGTAGGCAAACAGCGGGTGGGCGCCGAGCACCATCATTGCGCAGCCGCCAATCTTGATGGTGTTGCTGATCAGCATCACCCGCCACTTTGGCATCGAGTCGGCAAAGGCGCCCACGAACGCGGCCAGCGCGACGTAGGAGACGGTGAAGAACAGCTTGAGCAGCGGCTCGTATTCCTGCGGCGCCTGCATGTCGCGCAGCAGGGCAATGGAGGCGATGAGCAGCGCATTGTCGGCCAGCGCCGAAAAAAACTGTGCCGCCATGATGATGTAGAAGCCGCGGTTCATCGTTGGTCAGTGGCGGGGCGCAGGGTGGACGAAGGCCGGTTTATACCACGAAGGACGTGACGAAGTGTCTGGGCCAGATCAAGGCCGTGACGATTGATACACGCCAGCGCGCTGGCGCGCGATCTGTGGTGAAATGCACCCAAGAATAAATCCGCTTTATCGAATCATGGCCGACCGTCGTCTACAAGTCTTCAATGCCGTTGTGAAATACGGCTCCTTCACCCGGGCCGCCGAGCGCCTGTTCATGACCCAGCCCGCGGTAACCTTCCAGATCAAGCAGCTGGAGGAGCACTTCAACACCCGCCTGCTCGAGCGCGGCCACGGCTACGCCACGCTGACGCCGGCCGGCGAAATCGTGCACAACTACGCCGAAAAGATCCTCGCGCTCAACGAGGAAATGGAAGCGCGGGTGTCGGAGCTGACCGATGAGCTCTCCGGTACGCTCAATATCGGCACCAGCACCACCATCGCCGCCTACTGGCTGCCGAAGATCCTCGAAGGCTTCAAGCGGCAGTACCCGCGCGTGATCCCGCGGGTCAGCGTGGGCAACTCCAGCCTGGTGGCCGGCCGCGTGGCCAACCGCGACCTCGACCTCGGCCTGATCGAGATCGTCACCGACGACCCCTCGCTCGAGCGCCGTGGCGCCGCGCAGGACGAGTTGATGGTGATCTGCAGCCCGCGCCACCCGCTGGCCCGCGCCGAGACACTGACCGCCGCCGA
This sequence comes from Rhodocyclaceae bacterium, assembly GCA_041396265.1. GTDB lineage: Bacteria > Pseudomonadota > Gammaproteobacteria > Burkholderiales > Rhodocyclaceae > Nitrogeniibacter. The sequence continues at coordinate 8,664 of JAWKYX010000027.1, read as the reverse complement.
GTTGCTGCCGCATCCATTCATCACCCGCGAGCCGGGCAACGCCATCCGCGATCTGGCCGACCAGTATTTCGCCGCCGCCGGCATCGGCATGGAAGAGGTGACCATTGCCGCCGAGCTCGGCTCGCTGGCGGCCGTCAAGCAACTGGCCAGCGAGGGCTTCGGTTTCGGCATTGCCTCGCATGCCGCCATCCAGCGCGATATCGGCGAGGGGCGGATCGCCGCCGTGCCCTTGCTGCCCAAGCTCTACACGCCGCTGGAAGTGATCTTCCCCAAAGACAAGTTCCGCTCGCGGCTGATCACCACCTTTGCCGAATTCGCCGTCGAACAACTCGCCGCCGGCGCCCAACGCTGATCATGGCCACCAAAGCAAAGCAGCGCAGCATCTTCGTCTGTAACGAATGCGGCGCCACCACGCCGCGCTGGCAGGGCCAGTGCCCGCAGTGCCAGCAATGGAACACCATTGTCGAGACGGTGGCCGAGTCGAGCAGCGGCCCCAACCGGTTCGCCGCACTGGCCGGCACCACCAGCGGCCTGCGCGCATTGTCCGAGATCGAACCGCGCGAAGAGCCGCGCATCCCCACCGGCATCGGCGAGTTCGACCGCGTGCTCGGCGGCGGGCTGGTGGCCGGCGGCGTGGTGCTGATCGGCGGCGACCCCGGCATTGGCAAGTCCACGCTGCTGCTGCAGGCGCTGGCCGTGCTCGCGCCGCATCACAAGGTGGTTTACGTGAGCGGCGAAGAGTCGGCCGACCAGGTGGCCCTGCGCGCCCAGCGTCTGCAATTGCCCACCGAGGGCCTGCAATTGCTGCCCGAGATCGGCCTCGAGGCCATCCTCGGCACGCTCGGCGCCGCCCGGCCGCGCATCGCCGTCATCGACTCCATCCAGACCCTGTATTCCGACGCCTACAGCTCGGCCCCCGGCTCGGTCACCCAGGTGCGTGAATGCGCCGCCCAGCTGACGCGCTTCGCCAAACAGAGCGGCACCAGCCTCATTCTTGTCGGCCATGTCACCAAGGACGGCAGCCTCGCCGGCCCGCGCGTGCTCGAACACATGGTCGACACCGTGCTCTATTTCGAAGGCGACACCCACTCTAGCTTCCGCCTGGTGCGCGCCTTCAAGAACCGCTTTGGCGCGGTGAACGAACTCGGCGTGTTCGCCATGACCGACCGCGGCCTGCGCCCGGTCTCCAACCCCTCGGCGATTTTCCTGTCGCAGCACAGCCAGCCCGTCCCCGGCGCCTGCGTGCTGGTCACCCAGGAGGGCACCCGCCCGCTGCTGGTCGAAGTGCAAGCTCTGGTCGACAACAGCCACGCCCCCAGCCCGCGGCGCCTCAGCGTCGGCCTGGAGCAAAACCGCCTCGCCATGCTGCTGGCGGTCGCCCATCGTCATGCCGGCATCCAGTGCGCCGACCAGGACGTCTTCGTCAACGCCGTCGGCGGCGTCAAGATCACCGAACCGGCCGCCGACCTCGCCGTGCTGCTGGCCATCGTTTCCTCGCTCAAGAACAAACCGCTACCCGCGCAACTCGCCGTCTTTGGCGAAGTCGGCCTCGCCGGCGAAATCCGCCCCGCGCCACGTGGGCAAGAGCGCCTCAAGGAAGCCGCCAAACTCGGCTTCACTCATGCCGTGGTGCCCAAAGCCAATGCGCCGAAAGGCGGCGTGAAGGGGATCGAGGTGATTGCCGTGGATCGGGTGGAGGAGGCGATTTCGCGGGTGTCGGGGCTGGGGTGAGCGTGACGGAGCGCGTTCCGTGTCGCGCTTGTGGCCGGCTGGTACTTCCGTCGACGCTTGTGCGTACAGGTGGATTGTGTGGGCCGTGCGAGCGACGGCGGCGTGAAGGCTTGCAGCGTACAAGACGCGTCGAACGTGTTAGCGGGTTTTTCAAACGGCGTGCTCGGCAAGTACCCGAAGGCGTGCGTAGGTTTATCAAGCAGTGTGTGCCGCAACTACTTCTGATGCTCGCATCTTGGCTTGTGGCGATACAGTGGTGGCGCGAGTATTTTCTGCTTGATCGCGTCACTGACGGGCGCCACGACATCACCTTCCACGGTGCGTCAGCCTATGGCCATCTCATTGGTGTCACGCTGGCCGTTGTCGCCACCACCGTGATCGCCGGACGATCGATCTGGCGGTTCGCCTACGTCTCCAGGTGCTCGTCGCGGGACGGAGAGGCCGGTTAGTGGCGGTTCTTCGCAGCGCCGTCGCCTGACAGGTTTGGTAGCCCCACGCGTAGCCCGGATGCAGGCCTGCAAGGCCGGAATCCGGGGGCAATGCTCAGTGTTCGGGGGAGCCGAGGTGGAGGGGCGATCTGGGCTGCGCGGCGATGCAATCCGTGTGTCGATCTGAAGGCAATGCGTGGTCCGAACGGTGCATTGATGAATTTTGACTATCCATACAGTATGCCGAGAGTTACTGGAGGATACTCAAATGAAAGCATCTGCAGCGGCTCTTGCCGTACTGATCACGTTGGTCGCGTCGGCGGGAGCGGGCGCAGCGACGCAATATCGTGCCATCAATCTGGGCGACCTGGCGGGCGGATCGGACTACAGCCGAGTTTATGACCTGAATGATCTCGGGCAGGTGGTTGGCGAATCGGCAATGGGTTGGGCGCCGGATGCCGCGACCGCAGCCGCGATCGGTGCTCCGCTTGCCAATTTCGCGGCCTGGGAAGGGGTTCGGGGATTCGTTGCGTCAGCGGCGTCTCCGATGCTCGAGGTCGGGCCGGTGACCGTCTATCGTGGGCGTGTTCACGATGCCGGCGAGCAGTCGCTGCAGCCCTGGACCGTCGAGAGCCGGATCGCGGGTTCCGCGAGGGCAATTGACGAAGCAGGAACGATCTATGTGGAGGCAAAGGCGCGGGGCCTCCAGCCAATTCCCTTTACACCGGACTACCCTTCGGTTGACTCGGTTACCCCCGTTCTCGCGGGCTCGCCCGAGTTGTCGGCCCGCACACGAGTCGTCGATTTCCAGGTGAATGCGGCTTCGGACGGAGCTGCGGTGGGCGGTGCAGGGAACGAGTTCGAATCACAAGCGATCAGCTGGACCGCGGCATCGGGTGTGGTGCCATTCGTGCCGCTGAGTGAGTCGAACAGCCAAGTCAGCGTGCGCTTTATCGAATACGGCGTGTTGCCAGAATACGCGAGCGACATCAACCGAGCCGGGGATGGCTGTCGGGGTAAAGCGACGCCGCCGCCACGCTCTGGGCAGCGGATGGGTCGAGCATTGAGGTTCAGTGCTGCCTGATGGCAACAATGCCTCGTCGTTGGGGAATTCGACAGGATGCCCCAGTTCTCCCGGCACCATATACGGGTGCTGGACGAATGTGACTTTGCCCGAGAACCGAACTTCTGCGGCAACCGCGATCAATGATGCCGGTGCCGTCTTGGGCTAAATCCCGTTCGGCGGCTTTCTCTGGACAGTCAGGAAGTCACCTTTCTGGCCGCCAGCGACGCCGCGTTTTCTCCGGCCGATCTCGATAACGCGGGCAACATCGTAGGTGTGCTGGATGGCATTGGCGCCGCAATGCGTGTCAGGGATGGAAGCTTTGTCGAACTGACCGCTGTGAGTGAAGGGCTCGACGGCTGGGTGCTGACCGAAGCGGTAGCGATCAACGCGCATGGCCAGATTGCCGCCAATGGCATACGCAATGGCGTAATGCACGCTTTCTTGCTGAGTCCGGTGCCGGAGCCTGCCGCTGCCTTGATGCTGCTCGCCGGCCTTCCGATGGTGTTCCTGCGCGGACGAAAGGGCGTTTGCCATGCAACATAGAGAATCGCCGTCGGGCGTCTTGAACCGGGCGTTGTGCTTGGAGCAGGCCGTCAGATGTGTGCATACTCGGTTTGACGACAACGTGTGGAAATCAGGCCGTGGACAGACAACGCGCCATCGCGCTGCTGGAGAGCAGCAAGCCTGATTTGGCGCGGCAGTTCGGTGTGACGCGGCTGTGCCTGTTCGGTCCGACGGTGCGGGACACGACGACCGAGCGCAGCGACGTCGATGTGCTGGTGGCCTTCGACGGGCCGGCAACGTCGAAGCGCTATTTCGGCGTCCAGTTTTATCTTGAAGATCTGCTGGGCCTGCCGGTCGATCTTGCCACCGAGACGGCGCTGCCGGAGGCGCTGAGACCCTACGTGGAAAAGGAATGTGTCGATGTCTGAGGCGCCTGCGCGCGAGTGGCGCGTCTATCTCGATGACATGATCGGTTTTGCCGAGAAGGTACTGGCATGCTCGATCAAACAGATGAAGGCATCGACTCGGCCATGAAGCCCGGTAGTGTGAAAATCGTCGACCGGGTGTCGGCCATCAGACGATCAAACGGCTCAATGAGGACGATCTGCTGTTCCTCAACCGCTTGATCGTCAGGCGCCTGAAGCTCATTTCGCAGGCGAAAAGCACGATGCTGATGGGCAGCTTTACGGTGGGGGACCGCGTAGGGTTTCAAGCGCCGGATGGTCAGGGAGCTGGAGAGTTCGTCCTGCGCTTGAACAAGAAAACGGTCAGCATCGTGACCGATGATGGCCACCAATGGAATGTGGCGCCCGGCTTGTTGCATCTGATCGCAACGGTGGGGGCGAAACAAAGGGGGCGGTAGGCGGTAGCCCGGATGCAGGCCTGCAAGGCCGGAATCCGGGGGCGGTGCTTGAATGGGGCTCCGCTCCCGGATTTTGTTGCGCTCTATCCGGGCTACGCGTCAGGCGCGATCACTTCTCCACGAACGCCCGTTCAATCACGTAGTCGCCGGTCTCGCCGGTGCGTGGCGAGATCTTGAAGCCCAGGTCGTCGAGCATCTTGCTGCAGTCGTCGAGCATGGCGGGGCTGCCGCAGATCATGGCGCGGTCGAGCGCGGGGTCGATGACCGGCAGGCCTGTGTCGGCGAAGAGCTTGCCGGAGGGGATCACCTCGGTGATGCGGCCGTTGTTGCGGAAAGCCTCGCGGGTGACGGTGGGGTAGTACACCAGCTGCTCGCGCACCGCGTCGCCGATGAACTCGTTGGTCGGCAGGGTCTTTTCGATGAACTCGCTGTAGGCCAGTTCCGAGGTCCAGCGCACGCCGTGCAGTAGCACCACTTTCTCGAAGCGCTCGTAGGTTTCCGGGTCCTGGATCACGCTCATGAACGGCGCCAGGCCGGTGCCGGTGGAGAGCAGGTACAGGTTGCGCCCCGGGCGCAGGTCGCGCAGCACCAGGGTGCCGGTGGGCTTGCGGCTGACCACGATGGGGTCGCCCGGCTGCAGGTGTTGCAGGCGCGAGGTGAGCGGGCCATCGGGCACCTTGATGCTGAAGAACTCGAGGTGTTCTTCGTAGTTGGGGCTGGCGATACTGTAGGCGCGGATCAGCGGGCGTGACTCGGTCTCGAGGCCGATCATGACGAACTGGCCGTTCTCGAAACGCAGGCCGCGGTCGCGGGTGGTGCGGAAGCTGAACAGGTTCTCGTTCCAGTGATGGACGCTGAGGACGCGTTCGGTGGCCAGGTTGCTCATGCTCGTGCTCCAGACAGGTTGGGTTGATGTGACTTTACGGTGGTGTTTATGTTCGATAAAGCGAATAATTTGGATAGATATGTTCGATTGAGTCGATATGAAAATCACCCTCCGTCAGTTGCAGGTGTTCCTCGAGGTGGCCCGGGCCGACAGCGTGTCGCGCGCGGCCGAGCGGCTGTCGATGTCGCAGTCGGCGGTCAGTTCGGCGCTCGGTGAGCTGGAACGGCAGTTCGATACCTTGCTGTTCGACCGCGTCGGCCGGGTGTTGCGGCTGAACACGATGGGTGAGCAGTTGGTGCCACAAGTGGCCGATCTGCTCGATCGCAGCCAGGCGATTGAAGATGTGCTGGCAGGGCGGCAGGGTTACGGGCGGCTGCGCATCGGGGCGACGCTGACCATCGGGAACTATCTTGCGACGCTGCTGGTGGCGCGTTTCTTACAGAACCACCCGGACAGCCGGGTGGATCTGAAAGTACACAACACGGCCTCGATCATCGAGCGACTGGCCGCGTTTGAACTCGATCTGGGCTTGATCGAGGGCACGTGCAGCCATCCGGATCTTGAGGTCGAAACCTGGGTGGCGGATGAACTGGCGGTGTTTTGCGCGCCGACGCACCCGTTGGCGGCGCGAGAGGCGCTGTCGCTGGATGATCTTCGCGGTGTTGAGTGGATCGTGCGCGAGGCCGGCAGCGGCACGCGGGCGACCTTTGAGCAGGCCTTCCGCCGGGTGCCGTACTCGCCCCGGGTCCGTCTGTCGCTGGAGCACACCGAGGCGATCAAGCGGGCGGTGGAGTTCGGACTCGGCGTGGGTTGCCTGTCGCGCCTGGCGCTGCGTGACGCGTTTCGCCGCGGCAGCCTGGTGCCACTGGCCGTGCCGGGGCTGGACCTGCAACGCAGCTTCCAGTTCGTGTGGCACCGGCAGAAATACCAGAGCGCCGGCATGCGCGAATTTCTCGCCCTGTGCCGGGCGATGACCAGCGGGGCGCGCCGCAGCGACGAGATCGACATTCCCTTCGTGCCGTAGCGTGATGACACTCTGGCCAGTGACGCAATGCGGATTCGCTGCGGTTTCGCTATAGAATCGACCCGGGAGCGCACTGCCGGGGAGGGTCAGTGATCGAGTCTCAGTGGGTTCGACAGCCAGTGTTGGCCATGGTCTATGCGGTGGCCGGTGTCGTGGCGAGTCTACTGCCGGGCCCTGTGCCCGGTGAGCTGGCCATCGCGCTGCCGGCGGCGGTGGCGTTGCTCGCCTGGCTGGCGTGTGGCCGCTGGGCGGTGGTCGGCATCGGTATCGGTGCCTTGGTCTTTGGCATGATCAGCGATCCGTTGCTGCTGTCCATGCCGCGCCAGCAGGCCGTTGTCGGTGCGATCGTGATGGCGGTGGCTGCGGTGGTCCAGGCGGGCGTGGGCGCGGTACTCACCCGGCGCTATGTGCCCGGGTGGCGGCAGCTGACGCATGTGCTCGATGCCTTGCGGCTGTTTGTGTTTGCCGGCGCGCTGCCGGCGGTGCTGTGGGCCCTGGCGCGCCTTGGGGTGAGATCCTTCAGTACGATCGGCGCCATCGAGCAACCCGGTGACGTATTTCTGGCCGGCTGGTTGTCGCAGCTGGTGGCGGTGATCGCAGTGATGCCGGTGCTGCTGACGCTGTGGTGGTGGCGCGTGCCGTTGTGGCGCGCGCGGCTCAGCACGCTGGCTGTGCCAGCGGGTGCGGTGCTGCTGGCGGTGCTCGGGCTTTTTCGCATTGCTGCGGATGTCGAGCAGGAGCGTCATGCGGCCCGTTTCGAGGCCCTGGCCTCGGCCGTCAGTCACCGTTTCGAAGACCGGGTGAGCGCGATGATGGTTGCCGTTGATGCGGCCGATCGCTTCCTGGAGAGCACCCTGGCGCCATCGCGCCGTGCGTTTCGTCACCAGACCGAGATTCTGCTGGCCCGGGCCCCCGGGTTGGCCGCCTTGCAGTGGGTGCCTCAGGTGCAGGCCCAGGAGCGTGCAGCGTATGAGGCCCGCGCGCGCGCGGACGGTATCGACGGGTTCGCGTTTCGGGAGTTCGATGGCGGCGGGCAGCTGGTGCCGGCCCGGCTGCGCGACATTCATTACCCGGTCTTTTTTTCGGTGCCACGGCAAGCGAGCCCGTTGCGCCTGGGTGTCGATCTGGCGGCGAGCGATGAGTGGATGCGCACCATCGAGCGGGTGCTCGACAGCGGATTGCGTTCGGTCAGCGCGGTGTCCTTCCTCGCCGCACCGCCCGACCAGGCACAAGCCGACCCAGCGGTGCTGGTGGTATCGCCGATCTATCGTGGCGCGCCCGACGCGGCAGAATCGTCGCTCGGCGGGCTCACGGTTGGCGTGTTGCGGGTGGCGCCGATGATGGCCTCGGTGGTGGCCGAGTTCGACCTGGCGGGAGTGCGCCTGTCGCTGGTCGATATCACCGACGGCGAAGCGCGCCTGTATCCCGCGCATGATGTGCCGGTCGGCAATGGCATGGCGATGTCCGAAACCGTGTCGGTCGGTGACCGGATGTGGCAGCTGCGGCTGGTGGAGGATCCGCTCTTTACCCTCGCCGGCGGCGTGCCCTTGCTGTGGATTGCCTTGGTCGGCAGTGCGGTGTTCTTTGCGTTGCTGCACGGCTTCTTGCTGACCGTGAGCGGCCAGCGTGTCGAGGTGGCGCGGCTCATTGGCGACGGCACCGCGCAGTTGCGGCGCGAGGTGGAAGAGCGGCGTCGCGTCGAGGCCACCTTGCGGCAGAGCGAGGCGCGGATGAGCGGCGTATTCCAGGCGGTGCTCGACGGCATCGTGATCATCGACGAGTACGGCACCATCGATTCGGTCAACCCGGCCGTCGCCAGCATCTTCGGCTGGTCCCCGGAGGCGCTGGTGGGGCAGAACGTGAGCATGCTCATGCCCGAACCCTTCCGCAGCCACCATGATGGCTACCTGGCCGATTTTCGTCGTACCGGCCACAGGCACACCATCGGTTTCAACCGCACGGTGGAGGGGCTGCGGAAGAATGGCAGTCGCTTTCCGGTCGAGCTGACGGTGTCTGAACTGCCGCTGACGCAGCGGACCCTGTTCGTCGGGGTAATGCGCGATATCTCCGAGCGGGTCGCCTCGGCCGAGCAGTCGCGGCAGTTCAACGAACAGCTGCAGGATATGGTGTCGGCGCTTGAGCGCCGGGATGCCGAATTGACCG
>JAWKYX010000026.1:0-50260 GCA_041396265.1 Rhodocyclaceae bacterium | reverse complement strand
TTTTCGAGATGCGCGCACCGATCTCCACCTTGGCAGGGATCGGTCGGTTGCCCGCCATCGACGGCACGCCGGCAAAATCGAAGTCTACCGGCAGGTCGGCCACCGTCTTGCGCACGATGGCGAAGGGCATGCCGCCGCCCTCCGGCCGCACATAGATGAACACCACGTCTGTCGGGCTGGCCTTGTCGGCCATGGCCGGGGCCAGCGCCACCGTACCACGCAGTGTGATGCCGGCGCCGGCCGCCGCGGGCGCGGGCGCCGGTGCCTCGACCATCGGGGCCATGCCGGCCTGCTGCCTCGCCTCGGCAATGCCCTGGCGGATCGAGGCGGCCAGTTCGCTGTCCGCCGGCAGCTGGGTAAGCATGCGCTCCCACTGGGCCGCCGCCTTGGCGAAGTCCGACGCCTGGAAGGCTGCGCTGCCCGACAGGGCCAGCGCCTTGATGTTGTCCGGGTCGAGCGACAGCGCCTTTTCAATCAGGCGCGCCGGCTCGCCGGCCAGCGAGCGGTTGTTGGCCGCCGCCAGCGCATCGGCCCAGTCGGCATAGACCTGCGGTTCTTCCGGCATGCGCTTGGCCAGCTCACCGTAGGCGGCGGCGGCCTCGGCAAAGCGCCCCATGGCGTTGTAGGAACGGGCCAGCATGAACCAACCCTCGGCGTTCTCCGGGTCCTGCTTGAGGCGCTCGGCCAGGGTCGCCACCATCTCCTCGACCTGCGCCTGAGTCACCTCGTGAGTGTCGGCGCCGCCCGCCTGGGTCGGGTCGAGTCCTTCCGGCGTGCCGATCTCGACATAGATGACCGCCGCGAGCACCGGCAGCAGCAACGCCGTGGCAATGCCCCAGGCACGCGCCGGCTTGGCGCTCAGGGTGCCTGACCGGGTTTCGCCTTCATCGAGCGCCCGGCGCTCGAGTTCTTCGCGGGTGCGCTGGTAGTCGGCCTGCGACATGTCGCCGGCGGCCACATCGGCGTCCAGCTCGGCCAGCTGCTCGCGCAGCACCGACAGGGCCGTCCGGGCCTGCAGGGCGTTGGCGTCGTCGTTTGACTGCGCGCTCGAGACCTTGCGGAACAGTGGCACCACAACCATCAACAGGGCGCCCACCACGAGCAGCCCGGCAAATACGATGAAGCTACTCATGCCTGTGTTCCGTTGTTGTCGTCTTCTTCAAGCAGGGCACGCGCCCGTGCCCGTTGTGCGTCGTCCAGCGCGGGTGCGCTTTCCTTGTTGCGTCGCGCCAGGCGCACCATCAGCACGCCGATGCCCACCACCGCCAGCACGATCGGGCCGAGCCACAGCAGCAGGGTGCTGGCACGCATGGGCGGCTCGTAGAGCACGAAGTCGCCATAGCGGGCCACCATGTAGTCGGCAATTTCGTCTTCGCTCTTGCCGGCGCTGAGCTGCTCCCGCACCTGGCCGCGAAGGTCCACCGCCAGATCGGCGTCGGACTCGGCGATCGACTGGTTCTGGCACACCAGGCAGCGCAACTTGTGGGACAGGGCCATCACCCGCTCTTCGAGTACCGGGTCGGCCGCCACCGGTGCCGCCGTCTGGGCGTGCCCGGTGAGGGCGAGCAGCATCAGCCCGCAGGCCAGGAGGAAACGTCGCATGATCAGGATTCCGCCTTGAGGGCGGCCACTTTGGGCAGGATGGTGTCGCGCAGCGCGTCGGGCGTGATCGGCCCGATGTGCTTGTAGCGGATCACGCCTTTCTTGTCGATGAGGAAGGTCTCCGGCACGCCGTACACACCGAAGTCGATGCCGACGCGGCCGTTGATGTCGAGGATGCTCACATCGTAGGGGTCGCCATGGCTGTGCAGCCAGTCGCGGGCGCGATCGATGGCCATCGGCAACTCGTTCTGCTCGGCCACCTTGCGCATGTCGATGGTGCCGTCGCCGCGCACTTCCTTGTAGTTGAGCCCGACGATGGGCACTTCCTTGCGCTTGGACAAGGCCACCAGCACCGGGTGCTCCTGGCGGCAGGCCACGCACCAGGAGGCCCACACGTTGAGCAGCCACACCTGGCCGCGCATGTCGGCCAGACCGAGCGTTTGCTCGGGGTTGTCGAGCCGCGCCAAGGTGAAATCAGGCGCAGGCTTGTCGATCAGCGGCGACGGCACTTCACGCGGATTGAGGCTGAGGCCGAAACCGAGGAAGCCGACCAGCAGCAGGAACAGGAACAGCGGTACGAGAAACTTGGCTTTCATGAGACTCTTCAGGCAGTTTGGCGGGCGCCGGCATCCGGCGCCGTGCGGGCCGCCAGCCGGCGATAGCGCCGGTCAGCCGCGGCCAGTCCGCCGCCAAAGGCCATCAACAGGCAGCCGAACCAGATCCAGCTGATAAACGGTTTGTAGTAGAGGCGCACGATCCACGTGGTGTCGTCGATCTGCTCGCCCATCGAGGCATAGATGTCGCCGAACAGGCCGATGTCCAGCGACGCTTCGGTCATCGGCATCTGGCGTGCGAGATAGATGCGCTTCTCGGGCGTGAGCTCGGCCACCGGCTTGCCGTCGCGGGTGACATTCAAGGTGCCCTGCGCGGCCGCGTAGTTCGGCCCAGGGGCATCGGTGATGGCGGTGAGCTCGAAATCGTAGCCGGCCAGCGTGGCGGTGTCGCCCACCCGCATCTTCACGTCGATGTTGGACTGCGTGCCGTTGACCATTGCGACGCCGATGATGAACACGCCGATGCCGACGTGCGCGATCCACATGCCCCACCAGGCCCGCGTGATGCCGCGCAGGCGGGCGCCGGCGGCGGCACCCGGGCGCTCGCGCAGGCGCTCGATCAGCAACACGGCATTGACGATCAGCACCCAGGCGGCCAGCGTCATGCCGACGATCATGCGCCAGCTCATCACGCCGGCCAGCCAGGCCCCGGCCACGCCGAGCGCCACGCTGCCGATCAGCCACGGGGCCAGCTTGGCGGTGATGGCGGCGACGTCATGCCCTTTCCAGCGCAGCAGCGGACCGAGGGCCATGAGCACCACCACCGGCACCATCAGCGGCAGGAACACCGACTCGAAGTACGGCGGGCCGACCGAGATCTTGCCGAGATTGAGCGCGTCGAGGAACAAGGGGTACAGCGTGCCGAGCAGCACCGAGGTGGCCACCACCGACAGCAGCACGTTGTTGGCCAGCAGAACCGACTCGCGCGACACCAGGGCAAACTTGCCGCCACCGGCCAGCCGCGGCGCGCGCCAGGCAAAGAGCATCAGCGAGATGCCGATCACCAGCACCAGCAGGCCGAGGATGTACATGCCGCGGCGCGGATCGGTGGCGAAGGCGTGCACCGAGGTGAGCACACCGGAGCGCACCAGGAAGGTGCCGAGCAGCGACAGCGAAAAGGCGGCGATGGCCAGCAACACCGTCCAGCTGCGGAAGGCCCCGCGCTTTTCGGTCACCGCCAGCGAGTGGATCAGCGCCGTGCCAACCAGCCAGGGCATGAAGGAGGCGTTCTCGACCGGATCCCAGAACCACCAGCCGCCCCAGCCCAGTTCGTAATACGCCCAGCCGGACCCGACCGCGATGCCCAGTGTCAGGAACACCCACGCCACGCTCGTCCAGGGCCGCGACCAGCGCGCCCAGGCGGCGTCGAGCCGGCCGGAGATCAGCGCCGCGATGGCAAAGGCAAAGGCCACCGAGAAACCCACATAGCCCATGTAGAGCAGCGGCGGGTGGATGATCATGCCCGGGTCTTGTAGCAGCGGGTTCAGGTCCTGCCCCTCGGCCACCGCCGGCAACAGGCGGGTGAAGGGGTTGGAGGTAAACAGGATGAAGGACATGAATCCGCCGCTGACCAGGCCGAGCACGCCGAGCACACGAGCCACGAAGATATCGGGCAGGGTGCGCGAAAAGGCGGCCACGGCAAGCGTCCAGCCCGACAGGATCAGGCCCCACAGCAGCAAGGAGCCTTCATGGCTGCCCCACACGCCGGTGATACGGTAGTAGATCGGCAGCTTGGTGTTGGAATGCTGCGCGACATACTCGACCGAGAAGTCGTTGGCCACGAAAGCCCAGGTCAGACAGGCGAAGGACAGCGCCATGAAGGCGAATTGCGCCAGCGCCGCCGGCCGGGCCACGGCGATCAGCGGTGTGCGGTACTGGTGGGCGCCGACCAGCGGCACCACCCCCTGGATCAGGGCGACCAGGAAGGCGAGGATGAGGGCGAAGTGTCCGAGTTCGGGGATCATTGCGCCACCGTTGCCGCAGTCTTGTGCGCCTGGTCGATGGCGTCCTGGGCTTCGGGCGGCATGTAGTTCTCGTCATGCTTGGCCAGCACCTCGGTGGCCGCGAACTGGCCATCGGCGCCGAGCGCGCCCTGCACCACGGCCCCCTTGCCTTCCTTGAACAGGTCGGGCAGTGGCCCCTTGTAGGCCACCGGGATCGACTTGGCGGTGTCGGTGATGGCGAAGCGCACGGTGATGCCGTCGGCGTCGCGCTTGATCGAGCCGTCCTCGACCATGCCGCCGATGCGGAAGGTGCGGCCGGTCGGCGCCTTGCCCTCGGCCACTTCGGTGGGCGTATGGAAGAACACCAGGTTCTGCTGGAAGGCCGAGAGCACCAGCGCCACGGCGCCACCGAGCAGGGCCACGCCTGCCACCACGAGGATCAGACGTTTCTGTCTGGCTTTCATTGTTCAATCTCCTTGCGCCGCGCGCTGGCCTTCAAGGCCTGGCGCAGCCGCTGCAACCGATGTACCACCTGCTTCCGACGGCGCAACACCACCACAAGTTCCAGCGCAATCAAGGCAAATGTGACGCCATAGGAACCCCAGACGAAGAATGCTGCGCCGCCCATGGACCAGAAGTCCGACCACGATTGCCAGTTCATGCCCGCGCCTCCGCCGTTTCCAGCACCTCACCGACCCACTCGGTGTGGCGCTCACGCTCGAGAATCAGCGGCCGCACCCGCCACAGCACCACCGCGATGGTGTAGGCCCACGAAGCCAGCGCCATCACCAGCATGGCCATGAGCATGGTGGTGGCCATGCTCGGTGCCTTGGTCAGGCTGACCGAGGCGCCCTGGTGCAGGGTGTTCCACCATTTCACCGAGAAATAGATGATCGGCACGTTGACCGCGCCGACCAATGCCAGGATGGCGCCGGCGCGATCGGCGCGACGCGGGTCTTCGATCGCGCGGGTCAGTGCGATGAAGCCGAAATACAGGAACAGCAGCAGCAACTGCGAGGTCAGCCGCGCGTCCCACACCCAGTAGGCGCCCCAGGTCGGCCGGCCCCACAGGGCGCCGGTCCACAATGCGACGAAACAGAACATCGCGCCGGTGGGCGCCAGCGCCTGGGCCATCATCGCCGACAGGCGGGTCTTGAACACCACCCCGACCGCCGACCAGAAGGCCATGATCAGGTAGATGAACATCGACATCCAGGCCGCCGGCACATGGATGAAGATGACGCGATAGACCTCGCCCTGCACGGCATCGGTCGGCGCCACGAAGAAGCCCAGATACAGACCGACCAGGGTCAGGATCACGGCCGCCGCGGCAAACCAGGGCGCCAGGCGCCCCGCCAGTGGATAGAACAGGTGCGGTGCGGCGTAACGAAAGAGGCTGAAGCGTTGTCCGGATTCCATGGCCTTCAGAGGTCAGTATCAGCGGCCGCACGGGCAACCGCTTGTTTTTTCGGGGCCTTACTCTACCGCGATTCGCAAGGCGGCGGCACACGCCCACGGCGCCAGCGCCAGCGCCCCAAGGGAACCGCCACCCAGCAGCATCAGATGGGCCGTGGCGCCGGTACCGGCGAGATAGGCATCCACCGCGCCGGCACCGAAGATCAGGATCGGCACGAACAGCGGGAGCACCAGCAGGGCCAGCAACATGCCGCCGCCGCGCAGGCCCAGGGTCAGCGCCGCGCCCACCCCGCCCAACAGCGACAGGATCGGGGTACCGAGCAGCAAGGATAGGATCAGCACCCCGGTGGCGCTTTGCGTCATGTCAAACAGCAAAGCGAGCGCCGGCGCGGCGACAATCAGCGGCACCGCAGTGGTCAGCCAGTGCGCCAGGATCTTGGCCAGCACCCACAGCACGGTCGGCTCGGGCGAGAGCAGCAGTTGTTCGAGCACCCCGTCCGAGTGGTCCTGCGAAAACACCCGATGCAAGGACAGCAAGGTGGCCAGCAAGGCGGCAACCCACAGCACGCCGGGCGCGATGGTACGCAGCAGGTTGGGTTCGGCGCCGACGCCGAACGGGAACAGGCAGGCGACGATGGTGAAGAAGGCGAGCGTGACCAGCACATCGGCGCGGTTGCGCCAGGCCAGCAGCAGGTCGCGGCGCAGGACTTCGAGGAAGACGCTCAGCATGCCGACTCCGCCAGATCGAAGGTGCGCATCGGGGTGGCGAAGGGCACGTCCTGGTGGGTGGTCATGACGACCATGCCGCCGCGTGCGCAATGCCGGTCGAGCCAGTCGGCCAGGTCGCGCACGGCGGCCACGTCCAGCGCCGTGAAGGGTTCGTCGAGGATCCACAGCGGGACGTTCTCGGACAGGTACAGCCGGGCCAGCCCGACACGCCGGCGCTGCCCCTGCGACAGCACCTTGGCCGGCAGTTCGCGCTGCGGACCGAGGCCGATGCGTTCGAGCGCCAGCTCACAGGCGCCGGCATCGACGCCCAGCCCGTGGCAGGCGGCGGCGAAGCGCAGGTTCTCCTGCGGCGTCAGCAAGTCGTTGAGGGCGGCGGCGTGGCCGAGATAGAGCGCGTCGCGATGGAAGGCCTCGCGGCCCTGCTCGAGTGGCACGCCCTGCCAGCACACCTGTCCGTGCTCGGGCAGGGCCAGGCCGCACAGCAGGCGCAGCAGGCTCGTCTTGCCAACCCCGTTGGGGCCGGCAATGCGCACCAGCTCGCCGGGTCGGACGGTCAGGGCCACATTGGCAAACAACAAGCGATCGCCGCGCAAACAGGCGAGTTCGGTGACTTCCAGCATGGCCGCGATTCAATCACATTGCTGCGTAAAAGGATATGTGTGAAATCAAATGAATCCGGCCAAAAAAAGGGCCGCTCGCGCGGCCCTTCTGCCCGATTCGTACTGCTCCGACAGGGTCAGGACTGACCGCCCGCCGGCTGCTCTTCCTTCGGATGGAACACTTCCGGTGCCGCACCACCTTTCTCGGCACCGATGTCCTGATCCACGGCCGGCAGGGAGTGTGCGATCCCCTTGTGGCAATCGATGCAGGTCTTGCCCTCGGCGAAGCCGTCCTGGTGCATGCGGGTCGAGCGCCGCCCCTGGATCGAGTAGTCGAAGTACTCGAAGTTGTGGCAGTTGCGGCATTCACGCGAGTCCGTGGCCTTCATCCGGTTCCACTCGTTCTGTGCCAGTTGCAGGCGCTTGGCGTTGAATTTCTCGGGCGTGTCCACCGTGCCCAGGAAATGATGCCAGAGCTCCTTCGAGGCCTGGATCTTGCGGATGATCTTGTGCGTCCAGTCTTTCGGCACATGGCAATCGGGGCAGGTCGCACGCACACCACTGCGGTTGGCGTAGTGGATGGTGTTGCGATATTCCTGATAGACGTTGGCCTCCATCTCGTGGCAGGAGATGCAGAACGCCTCGCGGTTGGTCCATTCCATGGCGGTGTTGAAGCCGCCCCAGAACAGGATGCCCGCCACAAACACCAGCAACACCAGCCCGAGCCCGGCCCCGCGCAGGCGTCCCCACAGACCGCCCTTGTTATTGTCGTAGCTCATGTCTTACTCCTTTGACGCGACGGTTAGCGCAAGCCTTCGGCTTTCTTGAAGGTGTTCTCGACCAACTCCGGGGCATCGGTCTGCGGCACATGGCACTGGTTGCAGAAGTAGCGCCGCGGCGAGATGTTCGACAACTCCTTGCCGTCGCGATCCTTGAAGTGCGTCAGGCTGACCTTGGTCGCCCCGGTCTCGCGGTAGCGGGTCCAGGAGTGACAGTCCATGCACTTGTTGAAGTTGGTGGTCACCGTGTAGCCATCGATCTTGTGCGGGATCAGCGGCGGCTGCTGCACATAATCGCGCGGGATCGGCGCATGGTCCTTCTCCACGACATAGCCGCCCGGCGGCAGCTCCGGATCCGCCACATCCCGCCCCCGCAGGGACTGGACGCCGTCAGCGGCCTGAACGCCGAGAGAAATGCCCAGGCTCATGGTTGCCAGCAAGGCGACTACGAGATTACGGGTCTTGTTTTTCATGACTCGCTCCTATCGAATCGGGTGGTCAATCTGAATACATCCTTGCTGCAAACGTCGATGCAACGCCCACAGCTGGTACAGTCTTGGTCAAGAATCAATGGGTGGTCCTGCGCCACCGCCTTCAATGCCGGCCGGATCACCTGCGGCTCCGGACACACCGCAAAACAGTCCATGCAATCGTCGCAGCGCGAACGCCGGTCTGCCGTGACCCGGATCAACGCCGTCTTGTTCAGTACGCCGTAGAACGCCCCCATCGGGCACACATGGCCGCACCAGCCGCGGCTGGCGATCAGCAGATCGTAGAGAAACACGCCAAGCACGATGCCCCAGGACAGGCCGAATCCGAAGATCAGTCCGCGATGCAGCATCGACACCGGGTTCACCCACTCCCAGGCCATGGCCCCGGTGAGCGCCGAGGCCAGCACGGTGAAGCCGAGCAGCCAGTAGCGTGTGTACTCGCTCGGCACCTTGCCGCCCTTGAGGCCGAGGCGCCGGCGCAACCACGCCGCGGCATCGGTCACCATGTTGACCGGGCATACCCAAGAGCAAAACAAGCGTCCGCCGAACAACAGGTAGAACGCCGCCACGATGCCCCCACCGAGCAAGGCCTCCCTGTACGGCACCTGCCCGGCCGCCACCGATTGCAGCAGCAGGTAGGGATCGGTCAGCGGCAGCACCCCCAGTGTCAGGCTCGACGACAGGTTGCCCTTGACGATCCACAGCCCGAACCACGGCCCGAGCATGAACAGCGCCAGGATGCCCAGCTGCGTCAGCCGGCGCAGCAGCAGCCATTTGTGCGCCCTGACCCAACCCTTCTCGATGACCGCCTCTGCGCCGGGACGCATCATCACCGCGCTGCGCCCCGAGACGGGCGGCACATTGGTACCGGTTTGACTGGCCGCGCTCATGGCTTCCACCCCGAGTCAATGCCGCCGGGCCTGGCTGGCTGCGCCGCCGGCGGCACATAGCCGGGGGCAACCCGCGTGTCGCCATACTTGCGATCTTCCAGCCCACGCATCGGCAACTGCTGCTGCTCGCCGATCAGCGAGCCGCCAGCGGCCTCCCGCTCCACCCAGCCCTTGCGGTAGTGCTCGGCCGACTTGCCCTGCGCCAGCCGGTGCGGCAACACCTTGATCGCCGCCTCGGGCAGGACACAGGCATGCTCGCACTTGCCGCAGCCAGTGCAATGATCCGAATGCACCGTCGGCAGCAACATGGCATGGCGGTCGGAGCGCGGGTTGTGCACCAGCTCCAGCGTGATGGCCTTGTCGATGACCGGACACACGCGGTAGCACACATCGCAGCGCAGGCCGAGGAAGTTGAGGCAGGTTTCCTGGTCGATGAGCACGGCCAGCCCCATGCGCGCCTTGCCGATGTCGGTCAGCTCACGGTCGAGCGCACCGGTCGGGCAGGCCTTGACGCAGGGGATGTCGTCACACATTTCGCAGGGCACCTTGCGCCCCTCGAAGAAGGGCGTGCCGGTGGCCACGTTATCTCCCAATTCCGACAGCTTCAGGGTGTCGAAGGGGCAGTCGCGCACACACAGGCCACAACGCACACAGGCGGCCAGGAAATCCTGCTCGGGCAGCGCACCGGGCGGCCGGATGGCCTCGGCCGGGCGCGCCGACGCTTCGGCGCCATACAGGCCGACCCCCAGCGCCAGCATGCAGGCACCGCCCGCCGCGCCAGCCATTTCCTTGAGGAAGCGGCGACGTGCCTGGCCGGATTTGCCGTCAGCGGAGGGGCGGTTGGTTTGCGTGCTCATGGTGTGCGAGGTCCGCCGCGGGGCTTGACGCTGCCCCGCAGTCGGCGACCCTCATCTCCCAGCGTGTCGTGATATCAGGCCTTGGTGACCTTGACGGCGCACTTCTTGAAGTCGGTCTCTTTCGAGATCGGGCAAGTCGCGTCGAGCGTCAGCTTGTTCACCAGACGACCTTCGTCGAAGAAGGGCACGAAGATCAGGCCGACCGGCGGCTTGTTGCGGCCACGGGTCTCGAGCTGGGCCACCATGTCACCGCGGCGCGAGCTCACCTTCACGTTCATGCCGCGCTGCAGGCCGCGCCGCGCCGCGTCGTCCGGGTGCATGAAGACTTGCGCCTCCGGCACCGAACGGTGCAACTCGGGCACCCGGCGGGTCATCGAGCCGGTATGCCAGTGCTCCAGCACACGGCCGGTGCACAACCACATGTCGTACTCGGCGTCCGGCATTTCGGGCGGATTTTCGTAGGGCAGCGCAAAGACCACGGCGCGCTTGTCCTTGTGGCCGTAGAACTGGATGTCGGAGCCCTTCTCGACATACGGGTCGTAGCCCTCGCGGAAGCGCCACAGCGTCTCCTTGCCATCGACCACCGGCCAGCGCAGGCCGCGGGCCTTGTGGTAGGCGTCGAAGTCGGCCAGGTCGTGCCCGTGGCCACGGCCGAAGGCGGCATATTCTTCGAACAGGCCCTTCTGCAGGTAGTAGCCCAATTCCTTGGACTCGTCGTTCATGTAACCCTTCCAGGCGTGGTCGTTGGCCTTGCCGATGTCCGACATCGGATACTTGTTGACCTGGCCGTTGGCGTAGAGCACGTCGTACAGGGTCTTGCCCTTGTACTCCGGCATCTTGGCGATCATCTCGGCCGGCCACACTTCCTCAACCTTGAAGCGCTTGGAGAACTCGATGTACTGCCACAGATCGGACTTGGCCTCGCCCGGGGGCGCCACCTGCTGGCGCCAAAACTGGGTGCGGCGCTCGGCGTTGCCGTAGGCACCTTCCTTCTCGGTCCACATGGCGGTCGGCAGGATCAGGTCGGCGGACAGGGCGGAGACGGTCGGGTAGCAATCGGACACCACCACGAAGGCCTTGTCGTTGCGCCAGCCGGGGTAGATCTCGTCGTTGATGTTCGGACCGGCCTGCATGTTGTTGGTGGTCGAGGTCCAGTAGCAGCTGATCTTGCCGTCTTTCAGCATGCGGCTCTGGAGCACGGCGTGGAAACCGATCTTGCCGTTGAGGAAGCCCTCGGGCAGTTTCCAGATCTTTTCAGACGTGGCGCGGTGCGCCGGATTCATCACCACCAGATCGGCCGGCAGACGGTGGGCGAAGGTGCCCACTTCGCGCGCCGTGCCACACGCGGACGGCTGGCCGGTGAGCGAGAACGGCCCCGACCCCGGCGTGGAGATCTTGCCAGTCAGCAGGTGGATGTTGTAGATCATGTTGTTCGCCCAGGTCCCACGGGTATGCTGGTTGAAACCCATGGTCCAGAACGACACGATCTTCTTGCTCGGGTCGGCATACAGCTGAGCGAGTTTTTCGAGGCGCTCGGCCGGCACACCGGACAGCTTGGCGGTCTTCTCCAGCGTGTACTCGGCCACAAAGGCCGCATACTCTTCGAAGCTCATCGGCGCCGCACCGCCTGCCTTGGTGGCGTTCTTGGCGTTCTTCTCGCGGTCATCGGTCGGACGCAGGCCATAGCCGATGTCGTCATTGCCCTTCTTGAAGTTGACGTGCTTCTGCACGAACTCCAGATTCACCGCCTTGTTCTGGATGATGTAGTTGGCAATGTAGTTGAGGATCGCCAGATCGGTCTGCGGCGTGAAGATCATGCCGTTGTCGGCCAGCTCGAAAGAGCGGTGCTCGAAGGTCGACAGCACATGCACCTCGCAGCCCTTGTGAGTCAGGCGCCGGTCGGTCAGGCGCGACCACAGGATCGGGTGCATCTCGGCCATGTTCGAACCCCACAGCACGAAGGCGTCGGCGTTCTCGATGTCGTCATAGCAGCCCATCGGCTCGTCGATGCCGAAGGTGCGGATGAAGCCGGCCACGGCCGAGGCCATGCAGTGACGCGCGTTCGGGTCGATGTTGTTGGAGCGGAAGCCAGCCTTCCACAGCTTGGCGGCAGCATAGCCTTCCCACACCGTCCACTGGCCGGAGCCGAACATGGCGATGCTGGAGGTGATCTGGTCCGCGGGCTTGCCGGCATTGGCTTTCAGGTCGCTGGCAATGGCCGACTTCCACTTATCGGCCATGATGTCGAAGGCCTGGTCCCACGAGATCGGCGTGAATTCGCCGTTCTTGTCGAACTTGCCGTTCTTCATGCGCAACAGCGGTTTGGTCAGGCGATCCTCGCCATACATGATCTTGGACAGGAAGTAGCCCTTGATGCAGTTCAGGCCCCGGTTGACCGGTGCGTCCGGGTCGCCCTGGGTGGCCACCACGCGCCCCTTCTGCACGCCCACCAGCACCGAACAGCCGGTGCCGCAGAAGCGGCAGGCGGCCTTGTCCCAGCGCACGTCGGTTGCTGTCGCGTCTGCCGCCTGTGCCGTCACAGGCAGGCTGATCCCCGCTGTTGCCGCAGCCGCCGCAACGGCATTGGCCTTGATGAAACCACGTCGATCCATAGTCATTTCACGCCTCCTGTTCCTGCAATTCGAGACCTTCATCGGTATATTCATATGCCATCGTCACCCCGAGCACCATCTTGTTCAGGTTGACCGCCAGAATGGAATCCATCGTCGAGTAGCCCTCGCCATCTTCCACGGTCACGATCAGGCGACCCTGCTCTGGCGACGCGCCATGCACCTCGACACCAGGGATTTCAAGTAGCGCCTCGGTCAGCGCCCGGATGTGTTCGGGGGCGACCCGAACCACAAGACTTGCGATTTTCATCTTTGACTCTCCATCGGGTTGCTGACGGCAATGGCGCCGACAGGACACGGCGCCACACAGGCGCCACAACCAGTACATGCGTCTGCATTCATCTCCGGCCGGGAGATGCCGCCTAACACTGGCCGAAAACGAATGGCGCCGGTTTCGCAGTTTTCGCCACAGATCCGGCATTCGACCCCCTTGCGAGCCACACAGGCGTCGCCCAGATGCGCCCGCATGGCCCACGCCGGGGTGCCTGCATCTCGCCGGATCGCGCCGGTTTCGCAGGCCGCAGCGCAATCGCCGCAAAAGGTGCACTCGCCAAGGGAAAAATCGATCGTCGGATAGCCGCCGTCACCCACACGCACGACCCGGGTCGGGCAGGCGGCCACGCAATCATCGCAGCGCGAACACTGCTGGATGAAATCTGCCTCCGCCAGCGCCCAAGGGGGGCGAGGCTCAGCAGCGACTTGGCGGAAACGGCCGCGGAGAAATCCGCGACGGGCGACATCCATCGGACTTAAAGTCCCTAAAAACCGTGTGGGTTCTTATTGGACACCTGCAAACAGGCGTTCGACTTGATTGCGATCAAACTAGACCGGGAAAGCGCTGACTGACGAGTACGTCAGTCAGCGGCGAGGCACACGGCCTGGCGGTGCACCGGCGCGTCGAACCAGCGCAACAGCAGCCGGTAGATATCCAGGTCAAAGGCGTAGGTTGCCGTATCGCACCGGGCGCGGGCCGCCTCGGCGGTGTCTTCGGTGGCCAGGTAGCACCACGCGTCGAGCAGGTGAAAGGCGGCGAGCCCGGTCGCCGGATCGTGCTCACTGACCAGCACCGGCCCCGACCACGGCCAGGGTTTGAGCCCCTTGCCAGCCAGCGCGCCGGCCAGGCGCGCATCGTGCTCGGCCGGGGTTTCCTTGCCCGCGCACACCCCGGCACAGCGCTTCATCTGGTGGGCCATGCAGGCGCCGCTGCGGCCACTGTCGAGCCCGAGCCGTCGCGGACACAACTGGTAGAGATAGGCCAGCTCGCGCAGCAGGTTGTCCGCCTCCTTGCGCGTGCGGAAGGCGCCGTGCACATCCGCCCAGCCACGTGGATCGCCCTCGGTCAGCGGCACACGCTCGAGCACCGTGGCCTTTCGCTTGTTGCTTGGCAGCAGGCGCAAACCGAAGACCTCGTCGTTCTTGCGCAACTGCCGGTTGTGCAGCGGCGTGTCGTGCTTGACCAGGCAGGCTTCGAGCAGGAGCGCCCCCAGTTCGCCGGCGGTCTGCTCCCACTCGACCCGCCGCACCTGGCGCGCCATGTCGGCCTCTTTGCCGCTGAGACGGGTCGCCGCAAAATGCGACATCACGCGGGTGCGCATCCGTTTGCTCTTGCCGATATAGAGCGGAAGGTCGTTTTCGCCATAAAAGAAGTACACGCCGGGGCTGTCCGGGATGCCTTCGAGCACGCCCTCCGGCAAACCCGGCGGGCGAGCGGGCTGCTTCATGGCGCGCGCGACGGCGTTCTCGAGCGTGTCGGCGGGGAAGGCATCACGGATCCGAGCGAGGAACTGGCTCAGCGCTTCGGCGTCACCCATGGCGCGGTGGCGGGCCGAGCACTGCAGATCGTGGCGCTCGATGAGGGCGTCAAGCCCGTGGCGATGGTGCTCGGGATAGAGCGCGCGGGAGAGCTTGACGGTGCACAGCACCGCAGCGTCAAAGGGCTTGTCCAGCGCGGCAAAGGCGGTCTTGAGGAAGCCGTAGTCGAAACGCGCGTTGTGCGCGACGAACACGGCGTCGTCGAGCAAGGCCAGTACGGTGTCGGCGAGTTCGGAAAACACCGGCGCATCGGCCACCATGGCGTCGGTAATGCCGGTGAACTTCTGGATCAAGGCCGGGATGGCGACCCCGGGCCTGACCAGCGAGCTCCAGCGCTCGACCTCCCGCCCGTCCTCAAGCAGGACGATGGCAATTTCGGTGATCCGGTCGCGCACCGGGTGGGCCCCGGTCGTTTCCAGATCCACCACCGCGAGTCGGCGCGGCAGCGTCAAGGCGTCAGCCGGCGCGCGTGGGCGCCGCGATCCATGCCACCGTGAGCATCAGTCCGTCTGATAGTAGTAGGGCTTGGTCGGCACCTTGGCCGCCTCTTTGCGCGCCCTGGCCTCGGCGTCCTGCGGCTTGTCCCACCACAGGGCGCGACCGGCTTGCTGCTCTTTCTTCTCTTGCGGGTGATCGGCCATCCACTCGCGCATGAACTTGGTGTGCTCGGATTCGTACAGTGCCATCGTTCTCTCCTGACTCAGCGACGCGATTCTAGGCAAGTCGCCGCCAATGCGCCAGCGCTTCAGCGTCGCAACTCGCCCTTGAGCCGCGACACCCGGGTCACCGATTGCTGCACCCGCACGGCACGGATGACCCGCGCCAGATGGACCCGGCTCTCGACTTCAAGCACGAACTGCAAGGCGGTGTAGGGGGCCTGCTCCACATCCATGGTGACATTCAGGATGTTGGCATCGGCATCGGCAATCGCCGCCGCCACCTTGGCCAGCACGCCGCGGTTGTCGATGGTCAGCACACGGATCGCCGCCTCAAACAGCCGGCCTTCGGCCGGTTCCCAGCCGACGTCGATCCAGCGGCCGCGGTCGCCGCGCCGGCGGGCCACCACCGGGCAGTCGTCCACGTGGACTTCCAGCCCCTGCCCCTTGCGGATGGTGGCGATGATGTCGTCGCCCGGGATCGGATGGCAGCACTTGGCCAGCTGCACCGCGGTGCCTTCGCTGCCGCGGATGAGCACCGCGCCGACCGGCTTGGGCTTGATCACGTTGGGCCGGCCGGACTCCTGGTCCTGCGCCTCGGCCACCCGCCGCGCGACGATCACCGGCAGGCGCTTGCCCAGGCCGATGTCGGCGAACATCTCGCGCCGGTCGCGCACGCCGGCGTCGCCGAGGAAGCGATCCCAGGCGAAAACGCTGATCTGGCCCAGGGTCAGCCCGTGCTCGCGCAGTGCCTGGTTGAGCAGGCGCTCGCCCAGCGCCACGGCCTCGTCATGCTGGGCCGACTTGAGGAAGTGGCGGATCTGCGCCCGCGCCTTGCCGGTGCGCACATAGCTCAGCCAGGCCGGGTTGGGGCTGGCATGCGCCGCGGTGATGATCTCGACCTGATCGCCGTTGCGCAGCTCGGTGCGCAGCGGCACCAGATCGCCGTTGACCCGGCAGGCGACACAGCGATTGCCAATATCGGTGTGCACCGCATAGGCGAAGTCGACCGGCGTGGCGCCGCGCTGCAGGGACAGAATGCGTCCCTTCGGCGTGAAGGCGTAGACCTCGCTCGGAAAGAGGTCGATCTTGACATGCTCGAGGAACTCGGTGGCCTCCGCCGAGGCCGACTGCAGGTCGATCAACGACTGCAGCCAGGAGTGGGTCTTCTGGTGCAGCTCCGACAGACTCGACTCGTCGTCCTTGTAGAGCCAGTGCGAGGCCACGCCCGATTCGGCCACATGATGCATGGCACGGGTGCGCACCTGCACCTCGACCGGCGTGCCGTAGGGGCCGATCAAGGTGGTGTGCAGCGACTGATAGCCGTTGGCCTTGGGGATCGCGATGTAGTCCTTGAACTTGCCCGGCACCGGCTTGTACAGCGCATGCAGCGAACCGATGGTCAGATAGCACGAGGGCACGTCCGGCACGATGACACGGAAGCCGTAGATGTCGAGCACCTGCGAGAACGACAGGCGCTTCTCGATCATCTTGCGGTAGATACCGTACAGATGCTTCTCGCGCCCCTGGATCTCGGCCGAGATGCCCCACTGCGGCAGGCGCGCCTCGAGCGCCGTCAACACCTTGCCCACCACCTCACGCCGGTTGCCGCGCGCGGCCTTGATGGCCTTGGACAACACCTGGTAGCGCAGCGGGTGCTTGTGCATGAACGACAGTTCCTGCAGCTCGCGGTAGAGACCATTGAGGCCCAGGCGATTGGCGATTGGCGCGTAGATTTCGAGGGTTTCGCTGGCGATGCGCCGACGCTTGGCCGGGCGCACATAGTCGAGCGTGCGCATGTTGTGCAGCCGATCGGCCAGCTTGATCAGAATGACCCGCAGATCGGTGGCCATCGCCAGCAGCATCTTGCGGAAGTTCTCCGCCTGCGCTTCTTCCTGCGAACGGAACTCGATCTTGTCGAGCTTGGACAGGCCATCGACCAGCTCGGCCGTGACCCGGCCGAAGCGCTCGGTGATCTCGGCCTTGGTGACGGAGGTGTCCTCCATCACGTCGTGCAGCAAGGCGGCGGTCAGCGCCTGGGCGTCGAGATTCCAGCCGGCCACCAGTTCGGTGACGGCGACGGGGTGCGTGATGTAGGGCTCGCCGCTGATGCGGTACTGCCCGGTGTGGGCGGCCGCCGAGAAATGGTAGGCCGCCTCGACGCGGCCGACGTCCTCAGGCCGCAGGTAGGTGCTGATCTTTGCCTTCAGCCGCTCGAAATCCAGCGTCGGAACGCTGGACGCGGGGGGGCCAAAGGGTGCGGGAACCGGGCGGCCGACATCCATAAAAACCTGATCTGCTCAGCTCAGATGCCGACCGCGCGGTGCGTCATCGCACGCTTACGCCTGGCCCCGGTTGAGCACTTCGAGACCGACCTTGCCCGCCTCAATTTCGCGCAGCGCGATCACCGTCGGCTTGTCGCGGTCGGCGCGGTCGATCTCGATCTGCGGCTCGTTGCCGGCGGTCAGCTGGCGGGCGCGGTAAGTCGCCGCCAGCGTGAGCTGGAAGCGGTTCGGGATCTTCTTGAGGCAATCTTCAACGGTAATACGGGCCATGAACGTTCAGTCCTTCTCGAGGAAATCAAAATAGGTCAGGTGACGCGCATGCTGGTTGGCATAGCGCAGCCGGGCGGCGCGCACGACAGCCACCAGATCATCCAGCGCTGCGGGCAATTCGTTGTTAATTATAACGTAATCGAACTCGGCCACATGGCGCATCTCGCCCCGCGCGGCGAGCAATCGCCGGCCGATCACATCCTCGCTGTCGGTGCCCCGCCCGCGCAGGCGGCGTTCGAGCTCCTCGGTCGAAGGGGGTAGCACAAAAACACCCACCGCCCCGGGGAAGGCCTTGCGCACCTGCTGCGCGCCCTGCCAGTCGATTTCCAGCAGCATGTCGCGCCCGGCCTCGATCTGCGCCTGCAGCCAGACACGCGAGGTCGCGTAGTAATTGCCATGCACCTCCGCCCACTCGAGGAATTCGCCGCGATCGCGCAGTTCGCGGAACTTGGCGACATCCACGAAATGGTATTCGCGTCCGTCGGCTTCGCCGGCGCGCGGCATGCGGGTGGTGTAGGAGATCGACAGATGCACCGAGGCGTCCCGTTCGAGCAGGCCCTTGACCAGAGTGGTCTTGCCCGCACCGGAGGGAGCGGTGACGATAAACAGGGTTCCAGACATCGCGTTGCCTGCCGGCCTCGGCCGGCGTCGTCCTTGCAGGGAAGCAGTCAAGGCGTCGATTCTAGCAGCCCGCCGGACGGCTGCGGTCGGCGGCGGCAAAACCCTGCTCCAGCACCTGGCACAGGATATCCGCCGACGGCCCGATCCGCGCCAGTGGCACGCAGGCATAGCCCAAGTTCATGCCGGCGCGCGCACGGGCCGGATCGAGGTAGTAGATCGACAGCGGCCGGAACACCACGCCACGTGCCACGCTGGCTGCGGCCAGGGCAGTGTCTTCGGCGGGCGCATTGAAATAGTAGAGCAGATGCAGGCCCGCATCGCCGCCCGAGGCGGTCAGCGCATCGCCCAGCCGGGTGTGCAGGATATCGCGCAGCGTGTCGCGGCGCTCACGGTAGATCGCGCGCATGCGCTTGAGGTGGGCGGCGAAGTGCCCCTCGGCAATGAACTCGGCCAGCGCGGCCTGCTCGGTCAGCCGGCCCTCGCGGTACATCTCTGCATTGCCCGCGGCAAAGGCATCGGCCAGCGCCGGCGGCACCACCAGGTAGGCCAGGCGCAGGCCGGGGTACATCACCTTGCTGAAGGTGCCCAGATAGATCACCCGCTCGGCGCCATCAAGGCCGAACAGCGAGGCCACCGGCCGGTTGTGGTAGCGCAACTCGTTGTCGTAGTCGTCCTCGATCAGCCAGGCGTTGTGCTCACGCGCCTTGGCCAGCAGTTCGAGCCGACGCTCGAGCGACAGCACGATGCCGGTCGGATACTGACTGGAGGGCGACATGAACACCAGGCGCGGCGGGCTCTCCCAGTCGGCCTCGGTCGGGGCGATGCCCTTGTCGTCGAGCGCGATCGGCTCGGCCTGGAGGCCGGCCGCCTGCAGCACGGTGCGCGCCCCCCAGTAGCCGGGCTCCTCCATCCACACCCGGTCGCCGGCATCGCACAGCAGGCGGGCGCACAGATCGATGGCCTGGTGGGTGCCGTTGAAAATCATCACCTGGCGCGGTTCGCAGTGGATCAGGCGGGTGGCACGCAGGTAGTCGGCCAGCTCCGCGCGCAGGGGGCCGAAGCCGCCGACGCCATAGTGCAGCAGATGCGATTGTTCGCGCCGCACATACTTGGACAGCAACCGCCGCCAGGTCGCGAAGGGAAAGTGCTCGGTATCCGGGATGCCGGGCATGAAGGCGCCGTGCTGCACCGAGCTGGAGGTGCCCATGCCGGCAATGCGGCGCCCGCGCAGCGACAACAGATCGGGCGCCACGGCTGGCCGCGGCGCCGGCCCCGTCGCCCTCCGGCCGGGCACGGCGAGCGACTCGACCACATAGGTGCCGTCACCCACCCGGGTCTCCAGATAGCCCTCGACCAGCAACTGGTCGTAGGCACGCACCACCGTATTGCGGCCGAGCGACAAGGCGTCGGCGAGCATGCGCGAGGGCGGCAGTTTGATGCCGGTCGGGATGCCGCCATCAAGAATCGCCTGGCGCAACACCAGGTACAGCCGGGTCTTGAGCAGGGACGCGCCCGGCTGGCTCCACAGCCGCTGGGCAATCAGCTCGCATACAAGTTCTGCATCCATGATCTTTCCGATTGGTTCCTTCAAACACAGACATATTGGTTCCCGTTTCGAGACAATTATGCGCTTACACTGGCCCACCAGTTGCCGCACATGGCACCGATCCAGCGCGCCAAAGGAGCTCACATGCAGCCCATCGCAGACCCGATCGTCACCTTCCGCCGCGTCCAGAAGACCTATGACGGCGAGAACCTCATCGTCAAGGATCTCAATCTTGACGTCGCCCGGGGCGAATTCCTGACCCTGCTGGGCCCCTCAGGCTCCGGCAAAACCACCTGCCTGATGATGCTCGCCGGCTTCGAGACACCGACCGGCGGCGAGATCCGCCTCGACGGCCAGCGCATCGACACCGTGCCGCCGCACAAGCGCGGCATCGGCATGGTGTTCCAGAACTACGCCCTGTTCCCGCACATGACCGTCGGCGAGAACCTGCGCTTTCCGCTGGCCGTGCGCAAGCTGCCAGCCGCCGAGATCGATGCCAAGGTCAAGCGCGCCCTGGAAATGGTGCAGTTGCAGGACTTTGCCGGTCGCTATCCGCAGCAGCTGTCGGGCGGCCAGCAGCAGCGCATCGCCCTGGCCCGGGCGCTGGTGTTCGAGCCCAAGCTGGTGCTGATGGACGAGCCGCTCGGGGCGCTAGACAAGCAGCTGCGCGAGCACATGCAGCTGGAGATCAAGCATATCCACCAGAGCCTCGGCGTGACCTTCGTCTTCGTCACCCATGACCAGAGCGAGGCGCTCACCATGTCGGACCGCATCGCCGTGTTCGACAAGGGCGTCATTCAGCAGATCGACTGCCCCGACACCCTCTACGACGCGCCGGCCAATGCCTTCGTCGCCAGTTTCATCGGCGAGAACAACGCGCTCGACGGACGCATCGAGCATGACGACGGCGACAGCTGCGGCGTGCGCCTGGCCGACGGCAGCTTCCTCAAGGCGGCCAACGGCGGCGTCGGCCGCAGCGGCGAGAGCGCGATGCTGTCGATCCGCCCCGAGCGGGTGCGCATCGTCGCCGACGCCGACGGCGCCAACCGCCTGCCGGCGCAGGTCGAAGAGTTGATCTATCTGGGTGACCACCTGCGCATCCGCCTGCGCGTCGCCGGCAGCACCACCTTCACCGTCAAGACGCCGGTATCGCGGCTCGAGCGCAGCCCCGGCGCCGGACAGCAGGTGCATGTGGAAATCGCCCCCGAGCACATCCGGGCGCTCACCCCCATGCCGGCCTGACCGATTGCTTCACCCCTCACGCAAAACCCTAAAAACCAAGGAGACAATTCCATGAAGCTGACGTCCACCCTCGCCCTGCTCGGCACCGCCGTCCTGAGCAGCGCCGCCCATGCCGACCTGACCGTGATTTCCTTCGGCGGCGCCAACCAGAAAGCGCAACAGGCCGCCTACTACGAGCCGTTCTCGGCCGCCAGCGGCGTCAAGGTCGTCGCTGGCGAATACAACGGCGAACAGGCCAAGATCAAGGCCATGGTCGAAACCAAGAACGTGACCTGGGACGTGGTCGAGGTCGAATCGCCCGAACTGGCGCGCGGCTGCGAGGAAGGTCTGTACGAGAAGCTCGACTACAGCAAGATCGGCAACAAGGGCGATTTCATCGGCAAGGCCGTGGGCGAATGCGGCATCGGCACCTTCGTGTGGTCCACCGTGCTGGCCTACAACGCCGACAAGCTCAAGCAGGCACCGACCTCGTGGGCCGACTTCTGGGACGTCAAGCGCATCCCCGGCAAGCGCGGCATGCGCAAGGGCGCCAAGTTCACGCTGGAGTTCGCCCTGCTCGCCGACGGCGTCAAGCCGGCCGATGTGTACACCGTCCTGGCCACCCCCGCCGGTGTCGACCGCGCCTTCAAGAAGCTCGATGAAATCAAGCCGCACATCCAGTGGTGGGAGGCCGGTGCCCAGCCGCCGCAGATGCTCGCCTCCGGCGACATGGTCATGAGCTCGGCCTACAACGGGCGCATCGCCGCGGCCCAGGCTGAAGGCAAGAACCTCAAGATCGTCTGGAACGGTGGCGTCTATGACGTCGACTCCTGGGCCATCCCGACCGGCTCACCGCGCATCAAGGAGGCCTACGAGTTCATCCGCTTCGCCAGCCAGGCCAAGCCGCAGAGCCAGTACGCCGCGCTGATCCCCTACGGCCCGACGCACAAGGGCGCGGTCGGCATGATGGACGCCAAGGTGGCCGCCGACCTGCCCACCGCCCCGGCCAACCTGGAGGGCGCCCTGCCGAGCAACACCGAGTTCTGGGTCGAGTACGGCGAAGACCTGGAGCAGCGCTTCAACGCCTGGGCCGCCCGCTGAGCCCATCCGGCCAGGCCGGCCAGCCGCCGGCCTGAGGCCTGTTGGTTTGTTGTCCCTGCGGGTCTGCCTTTCGGCGGATCCGCCCCAAGCTCCGGAAAACGCCCATGTCGACTGACACCCTGCCCCTTGACGCCGCCCCGGCCGAGCCCGTCGTCGGCCTCAAGCAACGGCTGCGTCGCGCCGAGCGCCGACGCAAGCTGCTGTACGGCGCCCTCATCCTGCCGCTGGCACTGTTTCTCGTCATTGCCTTCATCTGGCCGATCGCTGCGCTGCTCAAACGCAGCGTCGACAACCCCGAAGTGCACGGCGCCCTGCCGCAAACACTCGCCGTGCTCAAGCACTGGTCGGGCGACGAGCTGCCGCCGGCCGAGGCCTATGCCGCGCTGGCCAGCGAGCTGACAGCGATCCGCGGCACACCCGAACTGGGCGCGGCGGCCAAGCGGCTCAACCGCGAGACCCCCGGCTACCGCTCGCTGATCATGAAGACCGCGCGCAAGATGCCGCTGCCCGAGGGGGTCGATGCGCAAGGCGCGCTGATGACCATCGACTCGCGCTGGAGCGACGTCGACATCTGGCACACCATCAAGCGCACCGGCACCCCCTACACCGCCTTCTACATGCTCTCCGCGCTGGACCTGAGTATGGACGCCGACGGCAGCCTGAGCGCCACGCCGCCGGAAGAGTCCATCTACCTCGACATCCTCGGGCGCACCTTCTGGATGAGCCTGATCGTCGCGGTGTGTTGTCTGTTGCTGGGTTTCCCGGTGGCCTACCTGATGGCCACTCTGCCGCAGGACAAGAGCAACAGCCTGATGATCTTCGTGCTGCTGCCATTCTGGACCTCGGTGCTGGTGCGCGTGGCCGCCTGGATCGTGCTGCTGCAGAACGACGGCCTGGTCAATCAGGCGCTGATGGCGCTGGGCCTCACCGACTCACCCCTGCAGCTGGTGTTCAACCGCCTCGGCGTCTACATCGCGATGGTGCACATCCTGCTGCCCTTCATGGTGCTGCCACTGTATTCGGTGATGAAGGGCATCTCGCCGGTCTACATGCGCGCCGCCATGTCGCTGGGCTGTCCGCCGTTCAAGAGCTTCTGGAAGGTGTACTTCCCGCAGACGCTGCCGGGCATCGGCGCCGGCACGCTGCTGGTGTTCATCATCTGCATGGGCTACTACATCACGCCCGCGCTGCTGGGCAGCCCGCAAGAGCAGATGGTCAGCTACTTCATCGCCTTCTACACCAACCAGACCATCAACTGGGGCATGGCCGCCGCGCTGTCCGCCGTGCTGCTCGCCGCCACCCTGGTGCTGTACGTGTTCTACGCCCGCCGGCTGGGGGCCAGCCAGGCCCCGGCCGGGCGTTGAGGAGTCCGCTCATGAATGCCTACGCTTCCCCTATCGAGCGCGCCTGGCACGTCGGCCTGCGCGTGCTGGTCGGCCTGGTGCTGGCCTTCCTGGTGCTGCCGATCCTGGTCATCATCCCGCTGTCCTTCAATGCCGACAGCTTCCTGATGTACCCGATGTCGGGCTTCTCGCTACGCTGGTACGAGGACTTCCTGACCTCGCCGGCCTGGCAGCAGTCGCTCAAGAACAGCCTGATCGTCTCGCCGGCCGCCACGATCATCGCCATGGCACTGGGCACCCTGGCCTCGATCGGCCTGGTGCGCAGCGACTTCCCCGGCAAGACGCTGCTGATGGCAGTGCTGATCTCGCCGATGGTGGTGCCGCTGGTCATCGTCGGTGTGGCCATGTACCTGTTCTTCGCCCCGCTCGGGCTGACCGGCACCTACACCGGGCTGATCCTGTCGCACGCGGTGCTCGGCGTGCCCTTCGTCATCACCACCGTCACCGCCACGCTGCAGGGCTTCGACTTCAACATGGTGCGTGCCGCGGCCAGCCTCGGTGCCAACCCGGTGACCGCCTTCTTCCGCGTCACCCTGCCGCTGGTGGCGCCGGGCGTGATCTCCGGCGGGCTGTTCGCCTTCGCCACCTCCTTCGACGAAGTAGTGGTCACCCTGTTCATGGCCAGCCCGCAGCAGGCCACGCTGCCGCGCCAGATGTTCAGCGGCATCCGCGAGAACATCAGCCCCACCATCGCCGCCGTGGCCACCATCCTGATCGTGCTGTCCACCCTGATGCTGATCACCCTCGAATGGCTGCGACGGCGCAACGAGCGCATTCGCGGCGCCCGCAGCACCTGACCCCCACCCCAAACAACGGAAACCGACATGAGCCTGACACTCAAGGACCCCAGCCTGCTGCGCCAGCAGGCCTACATCGACGGCGCCTGGCGTGACGCCGACACCGGCGAGACCCTGCCCGTCACCAACCCCGCCACCGGCGAGACGCTCGGCCATGTGCCGCGCATGGGCGCGGACGAAACCCGCCGTGCCATCGCCGCCGCCGACGCCGCCTGGCCGGCCTGGCGCGCGCGCACCGCCGGTGATCGCGCCAAAGTGCTGCGCCGCTGGTTCGACCTGATCGTCGCCAACCAGGACGATCTGGCCGTGCTGATGACCGCCGAGCAGGGCAAGCCGCTGACCGAAGCGCGCGGCGAGGTGCTGTACGCCGCCTCCTTCATCGAATGGTTCGCCGAGGAAGGCAAGCGCATCTACGGCGACGTGATCCCCGGCCACCAGCCGGACAAGCGCATCGTCGTCACCAAGGAGCCGATCGGCGTGTGCGCCGCCATCACGCCGTGGAATTTCCCGGCCGCGATGATCACCCGCAAGGCCGGCCCGGCCCTGGCCGCCGGTTGCACCATGGTGCTCAAGCCCGCCAGCCAGACGCCGTTCTCGGCGCTCGCGCTGGCGGTGCTGGCCGAGCGTGCCGGCGTGCCTAAAGGCGTGTTCAGCGTGGTCACCGGCTCGGCCACCGCCATCGGCGGCGAGCTGACCGCCAACCCCACGGTGCGCAAGCTGACCTTCACCGGCTCGACCGAGATCGGCATCAAGCTGGCCGCCCAGTGCGCGCCGACGATCAAGAAGCTGTCGCTCGAACTGGGCGGCAACGCCCCCTTCATCGTCTTCGACGACGCCGACCTCGACGCCGCCGTGCAGGGCGCCATGGCCTCCAAGTACCGCAACACCGGGCAGACCTGCGTGTGCGCCAACCGCCTGCTGGTGCAGGACGGCGTGTACGACGCCTTCGCCGAGAAGCTGGCCGCCGCGGTGGCCGGGCTCAAGGTCGGCAACGGCCTCGACGACGGCACTAGCCAGGGCCCGCTGATCGACATGAACGCGGTCGAGAAGGTCGAGGAACACATCAACGACGCCGTATCCAAGGGCGCCCGCATCGTCGCCGGCGGCAAGCGCCATGCGCTCGGCCGAACCTTCTTCGAGCCGACCATCCTGGCCGACGTGACCCCCGCCATGGCCGTCGCCCGCGAGGAAACCTTCGGCCCGGTGGCGCCGCTGTTCCGCTTCAAGGACGAGGCCGAAGCCATCGCCATGGCCAACGACACCGAATTCGGCCTGGCCGCCTACTTCTACGCCGAGGGCATGAACCGCGTGTGGCGCGTGTCGGGCGCGCTGGAGTACGGCATCGTCGGCATCAACACCGGCATCATCTCCACCGAAGTGGCGCCTTTCGGCGGCATGAAGTCCTCCGGCCTGGGCCGCGAAGGCTCCAAGTACGGCATCGAGGACTACCTCGAAATCAAATACCTGTGCATGGGCGGCGTGCAATAAGCGCCGCCAACAACAACACCTCGGAGAACCGCATGAACGCAAACACCCAGCTCCCCGGCCTGAACAACGCCGAGTTGCTCGCCCGCCGCCAGAACGCCCTGCCGCGCGGCGTCGGCCAGGCCCACGGCCTGTTCGCCAGCGGCGCCAAGAACGCCGAAATCTGGGACGTCGAAGGCCGCCGCTACATCGACTTCGTCGCCGGCATCGCGGTGGTCAACACCGGCCACAGCCACCCGGCCGTGGTGCAGGCCGTCGAAACCCAGCTGCACCAGTACAACCACACCTGCTTCCAGGTCGTCGCCTATGACGGCTACCTGCGCCTGGCCGAGCGCCTCAACGCGGCAGCCCCCGGCGACTTCGCCAAGAAGACACTGCTCATGAGCACCGGCGCTGAAGCGGTGGAAAACGCCATCAAGATCGCCCGCGCCGCCACCGGTCGCCCCGGCGTGATCGCCTTCCAGGGCGCCTTCCACGGCCGCACCCTGCTGACCCTCGGCCTGACCGGCAAGATCGCCCCCTACAAGGCCGGCGTCGGCCCCTTCCCGGCCGAGATCTACCATGTGCCCTACCCCTGCGCGCTGCACGGGGTCAGTGTGGACGACAGCTTCAAGGCCATCGACCAGCTCTTCAAGTGCGACATCGAGGCGCACCGCGTGGCCGCCATCATCGTCGAACCGGTGCAGGGCGAAGGCGGCTACTACCCGGCGCCGCCCGAGTTCCTCCAGCGCCTGCGCGCACTGGCCGACGCGCACGGCATCCTGCTCATCGCCGACGAGATCCAGACCGGCATCGCCCGCACCGGCAAGCTGTTCGCCATGGAGCATGCCGGCGTGGCCGGCGACATCACCACCCTGGCCAAGGGCCTGGGCGGCGGCTTCCCGATCGCCGCGGTGGTCGGTCGCGCCGAGGTGATGGACGCGCTCGCCCCGGGCGGCCTGGGCAGCACCTACGCCGGTCATCCGACCGCCTGCGCCGCCGCCAACGCCGTACTCGACGTGGTCGAGGCCGAAGGGCTGTGCGCACGTGCCGCCGAGATCGGCGCCCACATGCAGGCGCGCCTGCGCGATGTCGCCAAGCAGCATGCCGTCATCGGCGACGTGCGCGGCCTCGGCGCCATGGTGGCGGTCGAGTTCTTCGAGGGTGGCGATCCGGCCAAGCCCTCGGCCGAACTGACCCGCGCGGTCATCGCCGAGGCCTTCCGCCGCGGCCTGCTGCTGCTCGCTTGCGGCAGCTACGGCAACGTGCTGCGCCTGATGGTGCCGCTCACCATCGAGCAGGCCACGCTCGACGAAGGCCTGGACATCCTCTCAGCAGCGGTCGCTGCCGTCGCCTGACCCCGGCCGGCGCTGCACGCAAAGGCCGTCGGCACCTCCGGGTGCCGACGGCCTTTTGTGCTGTTGTCTTTACATTTGTAACCGTCGCGAACTCGACGGAATCATGCCGGTCACATTGGCGTTCCATAGTGCTGACCGAGGGACTTGAAGTTTTTGCTTCCGCCCCAAAGTAGCATCGACCGACCCCTGACACGCCCGCCGGCCACCTAGAGCCAGCGGCGACCTGGAGCACAGCATGACCCGTAGATCGGAAAGCAACGTCCGCAAGATCATCGGCACTGCCGCCATGGCGCTGGCCGTGCCGACCGCGGCCACCGCCGCCACCTCACCCGCCCCGGCCATGACCGAGAAGCCCTCGGTCAGCAGCGCAGCCGCCAAGCGCAGCGCGCGGCAGAGCGACACCGACGACACGCACCCCGAACTGTTCCCGCTCAAGCTGCGCCCGGCGGCCACTGCCGGCACCGAAGCGGCCGAGAAGGCGATCCAGGTGAAGGTGCTCGACGCCGCCGGCCGGCGCATCCTGCTGGCGCGCGCGCACGGCAACATCACCCTCGGTCCGCTGCCGGCCGGCGAGTACACCCTGCAGCTGTGCTCGGGCACCTCGATGGAAGAGCACGCCCTCAAGCTCGGCGCCGGCAAGCGCGGCCTGCTGCGCTACGAACTGGGCGCCTGATTCGGGCACACCCCCGGCACCAACGAACAAAGGCGCCCAGCGGGCGCCTTTGTCGTTCTGGTGTCGCCGCAGCGATCTACATTGCCGTACCCGGCGCAACCGGCTCGGCGGTCACCACATAGCGCAGCGGGCCACCGGCGCGCAGCGCGTCGAAGGGATAGCAGGTCACCAGCGTCAGTCGCGGCGCGTCGTACACCGGCGTCATCACGCCGGTGTCGTCCTTGTCGACCACCCGCTGCTCGGTCACCTGGTAGGTGGCGACCTCGCCCGAGGGCATCTCCACCGCCACCGCATCTCCGGCCTGCAGCCATTGCAGGAAGGCGAAGTGGGTGTCGCGGTGCCCGCCGATCACGCTGTTGCCGGCCTCGCCGGGATCGGCCGTGCCAAAGACATGCCCCGGTCCGAAGGC
The DNA here is from genome assembly GCA_041396265.1 of Rhodocyclaceae bacterium. Classification (GTDB taxonomy): domain Bacteria; phylum Pseudomonadota; class Gammaproteobacteria; order Burkholderiales; family Rhodocyclaceae; genus Nitrogeniibacter. Next base: position 22,094 of record JAWKYX010000026.1, on the reverse strand, counting down.
CAGCGTGCGCCCCTGGCTGCCGGCCAGCACATACAGATCGACCCCGCGAGCGGGCACGCGCAAGCGGGCGACCGGCCAGGTGTCGGCCCACGGCCAGGGCTTGACCTGCGTCTGGCCCGCGAGTGTTTGCTGCCAGGCCTGGCTGATCAGCGTCTGCGCCAGCCAGGCCTTGGCCTGGATGTAGCCGGCCTGGCCAAATTGCAGCACCGCAAGGAGCAGGCTGACGATGGCGATGGCCTTGATCCCCCAGGACAACCAGCGCTGGCGGCGCGTGGTACTGCGGTCAATGCAACCCGGTGCTGGCCAGGCGCATTCAACGCCCAGAAATTCGGTGTGACGGCAGTTGTGGCAAACGGTTTCCATGGCTTACCCCTTCATGGTCAGTTGGCGTACGCGCGGCGTACGGGTGAGGAAGAACGCGGCCAGCGCCAGGGCGCCGAGCAGCAGGTGCCAGCGGGTGTCGGTGGCGCCTTGCGGCAGTTCGCCATACACGCCCGACGGCGACCAGCCGGCCGGGAAGTTCGCCGGCACCGCGCCAGACTGGAGACGGGCGTCGGCGGAACGGGCAGGCGTCTTGTCGACCGCGACGAAACTTGTGAATCGGCTCATCAGCCGGAACTCGAGCGCCAGCGCCAACACCTTCTCGCGCACGGCGGCCTCGTCGGCGCCGTCGGCCAGGGTGTCCATCCAGTGGTCGATCTTTCGTCGCGCCCACAGCACGCCGATGCCCTCGCCAGGGTTGGCCGCATCGAGTGCGAGCGAGCTGGTCCACCGAATGTCGCCCGAATCGCCGCTCAGGCGCACCTCGCCACCGACGGTACGGTCGATGGCCGCGGCCACCACCACGGGCTCGCCCAGATACAGGTCGGGCAGCGGATCGGGGGTGCTGTCGGCACGCGCGCCGCTCGGCCAGGTGACGGTGAGCCCCTTGACCACCGGCGACTCCAGCCGGGCAAACAGCTCGGACATGCGCGCACGCACCTCCTCGACCTTGCCGATGTAGGTGAAGCTGCCCCGCCCGGCCTGGGCCGCCTTGCGCATGAAGTGGCTGTTCGGCGCCGAGCCGATGCCCACGGTAAACAGCCGCGAGTCGCCCAGGCGCTGCGCGATCATGCCGAACAGCTGGGCCTCGTTGCCGACCGCGCCGTCGGTCAGGAACACGATCTGGCGCACGCGCGCCGCATCGCGGCCGCCATCGAGCGCCAGATCCAGCGCGCCGGCCATCTCGGTGCCGCCGCGGGCATGCAGGCGCTGCACCCAGCGTACGGCATGGCCGACATTGGCCCGGCTGGCCGGCTGTGCCGCGGTGTACAGCGCCGCCGCCGTCGAGTTGAATTCGATGACGTTGAAGCGGTCTTCGGCGTCGAGCCGGGTCAGCGCCATGGCCAGCGCCTCGCGGGCCTGGACGATCGAGGCGCCCTCCATCGAGCCCGAGGTGTCGACGATGAACACCACTTCGCGCGGCAGGCGCTTGCCCACCGTGCCTGGTGCCGGCGGCACCAGCACCAGCAACGCGTGGTCGCGGTCCCTACCCGGCTCGACGAACAGCGTGGCGTGCGGCGCGCTGCCGGCGGCCAGCGTCCAGTTGAGCACGAAGTCGCGGTTGGCCGGCGTGCGGCCCTCGCTCAGGCGGATGCGCCGCACCGAGGGCTTGAGGGTGTCGACACGCACGCGGTGGAAGGGGCTGTCGACCGAGGCAATCGGCACACCAGCGTCGAGATAGACATTCAGGCTCACCGGATTGATGACCGGGCCGGCCTCGTCGGGCAGCATCATCGGCGGCAGGATGGCCGCGGCATCGGGGACCGCGTCAGTACCAACGACGGCGCCGCTTTCCTCGTCGGCGATCACCTGCCCGGGGATGTAGCGCGGCGCGACCACCATCGGGAAGCGCAGGCTGTAGCGGCCCACGCCCTCGGCCACCGCGTAGTCGAGCGTGTGCTGGTATTCGATCTCGACCCGGATCTCGTCACGCGGGCCGATGTTGGCGACCCGGGTGGTGAAGATGTTCGGCCGTTCCTGCGCCACCAGCGCCGTCGCCTTGCCCTCGGCCTTGGCCTTTTCATAGGTCGCCTGCGCCTGGGCGCGTTCCTGGATTTCGCCCTCGATCACCCGGTCCGCGACCTGGATACGCATGTGATCGACCGCGGCGTTCTCGGGCAGCGGGAACACATAGGTGCCTTCGCGCCAGTCATGGGCCGGGTTGCGGAAGCGCTGCACCACTTTGGCGCGGACGATCGGCCCGCTCACCCGCAGGGTGACGTCGGTGTGCAACAGGGGCGCGGCAAGCGGATCGCCCCCATCGGCGCCGCGAAACAGCAAAGTGCCCTGCTGCACCGCACCGTCATCGGCCGTCGCGGCCTGTGCCGGTGCGGCCAGCAGCAACACCAGCGCGCCGAGCGCCAGGCTCACGCCAAGGCCGGTGATGAACATCAACAGCAGCCGGGCGAGCAGTTCGGCGACTTCTCGGGCACGATCCCAAAAGGCGAGCGGTGCGGGGGTCATGGCGATCTCCATTCAAATGGCGTTTTTCGACACAACCATTGAAACGGGGAAAACCGGCCCCTTCGGGCACCGAATCGGGCAAAGCGCGGATCAAATGTGGCAGAAAGATGGCAGCCGCCGCCGTGCGCCCGGCAGTGCTAGAGTAGCGCCCCATGGGACGCCGAATCGCCATTGTCGAAGACGAAGCCGCCATCCGTGAAAACTACTCGGACGCCTTCGCGCGCCAGGGCTACGCGGTGTCGGCCTACGCCGACCGGCCCAGCGCGCTGGCGGCCTTCCGCGAGCGTCTGCCGGAGCTGGCGATCATCGACATCGGCCTGGGCAACGAGCCCGAAGGCGGCTTTACGCTGTGCGCCGAGCTGCGCGCGCTGTCGCAGCGCCTGCCGATCATCTTCCTGACCGCTCGCGACAGCGACTTCGACGTGGTCTCGGGTCTACGCCTGGGCGCCGACGACTACCTGACCAAGGACATCAGCCTGCCGCACCTGCTGGCCCGCGTGGCGGCGCTGTTCCGACGGGTGGATGTGCTGGCCGAGGCCAAGCCGACCGAAGAGCAGCTGGCGCGCGGCCCGCTGCAACTGGACATCAGCCGCCTGAGCGCCACCTGGCAAGGCACCCCGGTGGCGCTGACGCTGACCGAATTCTGGATGGTGCACACCCTGGCGCGGCACCCGGGGCATGTGAAGAACCGCGACCAGCTCATGGCCGACGCCCACCTGGTGGTGGACGACGGCACCATCACCTCGCACATCAAGCGCATCCGCAAGAAGTTCAACGCCGTCGACCCGGGTTTCGACCAGATCGAGAGCGTCTATGGCGCCGGCTACCGCTGGCGCGCGTGAATACACCAGCCGGTTACACGCCGCCGTTCAGATAGAGCAGGGTCAGGACAATCGCGGCAGCGACCACCAGCACCGCCATCAACGTGCCCGTGCGGCTGGTACGGGCCGGGGCGGGCGGCGGCGGCTCGGGCGGGTGTGACATCGGTGCCGGCGAGGGCGCTGGCATGACCGGCGGGGCTGCGACCGGCGCCGGGCGCGGTGGCGGCTCGACCGCCGGCGCCGCCGGGGTTACCTTGCGCGGCGGCGGTGCGGTGAAATCGAAATCGACCGGCCTGACCGGTGCCTTGGCCGCAGGCGCCGGGGCATCATGGGCGGCCCGCAGCGCGTCAAGGGCCGGATCCTCGGCCAGCTCCTTCTCATACTCACGGATCGCGTCGGGATTGATGATGGTCTGCATCATGCCGGTGCGCGACTGGCCAAACGCTGCGTCACCACGCCGGTCGGCGGCGTCGATACCCGCCCGGATCATGTCGAGCGACGAACTGCCGTCGAAGGTCGCCTGGATGTTGTAGGGCACCGAGGCGCTGAACTGCGTCTCCATCAGGCTTGCCTCGGTCGCGCCATCGGGCGCCTCGGCCTCCGAGGGGAGTTGGGCGGGGCCGGGCAGGGCCGGGTCGGCAGACACATCCATGCCCATCTGGCGCAGGGTCTTGATGTAGTTGCGCGCCTTGTCCTCGCCAAGGCCCCGCTTGATGGTGACCGTCTGCCCGGAAAACAGCACCGCTTGCTGGCGATCGGTGAAGCGCAGCCGGGTGCCGGACATGCGCATCACCGCATCGCGGGAGAAGCCGGGCATCACCCGGCCGCTGAACACAATGCGGTAGCCCACGTCGGCCGCCGCCGGCCTGGCGTCGGCCGGCGCAGCGCCCACGGGCGCGGAGGCCCGCGCACGCGCCATCAGCCCCATGCCCGCCAGTTCGGCCACATAGCGGCGCGCCTGCTCCGCAGCCAGGCCTTTTTTCAGGACGATGGCCTGACCGGAGAAAATCTGCGCCAACTGAGCCGACTTGAGCCCAAAGCGTTTACCGAAGCGCTGCTTGACCTGCGCCGGGTCGAACCCGTCGAGCACATCGCCAGAAAAAGAAATCGAATAGAGGGGCCCCATCCCTGTTTGCTCCCGTATCGCGAACATGTTGCGGCACAAGGTGACTTTTTACCATGCACCCGGCGTAAGACCGCGAGGAATTGGTTACGTTTGTCACATCACGTTGCGCCGGCGAGACACTCGTCACGGTGCTATAGTCGGCCAGCGGCGTACCCTGCCGCCATCCGCCCCATGCTGCCCCATCCGCCGCCGTGACGCCAATCCGCTTCAGTCTGCGCAGCAAACTCGCCCTGATGGCACTGGTCCTCCTCGCCCTGCCTTGGGTGGGCTACCAGTATGTGCAGGAAATGGAACGCTTTCTGCTCGACGGCCAGCGCCAGGGGCTGATCGCCACCGCGCGCGCCGTGGCCACCGCCTTGCATGAACGCCCCCAGCTATTCGGGCGGACTCCGGGCAGCAGCACCGTGAGCCTGAGCGACTCGCTGCTACCGGGCGAAGAAGTGCTGGAGCTGGCCATCGCCAGCATGCCCGAGCAAGTGCCCGCCGAGCCCCCCCGCCCGGTCATCCCTGCGCGCCCGGTCGATGGCGCCGCCGAGGTGGCCGCCATACTGCGGGCGCTCGAACGCAACACCGCGCGCATCTGGGTCATCGACCGCGACCTCGACGTCATCACCCACACTGGTTCGCTGGTCCCGCCGGCCACCCCCGCCGCCGGCCCGCTGCAATCGTTCTGGCACGGCCTGCTCGGCAGCGTCGGGCTGCGCCCCGACACCCCGGCCGCCCAGCTGGCCGACATCCCGCCACCGAGCGGCCAGGCCATCTCCGGCACGCTCTTCGGCGCCACCACCTCGTGGCTGCGCCCGGTCAGCGGCACCGACGTGCTGATCGTGGCCGCGGCGCATCCGGTGTGGGTCGCCGACCGGGTGCAGGGCGCCGTGGTGGTCGAGGAGAGCACGCTGGCGATCCAGGCGGTGCGCGACCAGGCGGTCGAACGCCTGGCCTGGCTCACCTTCGCCGGCCTGGCCATCGCTGCCGGGGTGGTGCTGGGCTTTGCCTCGCGCCTGTCGTGGCGCATCCGCACCCTTCGCGACGAGGCCGAAAGCGCCATCGACGCCCGTGGCCGCATCACCGGCCTGACCTCGGCGTCGACCGCCGGCGACGAGGTCGGCGACCTGTCACGCAGTTTCTCCACACTGCTCGGCCGCCTGGCCCAGCACCACGGTTACCTCGAGACCATCGCCAGCCGGCTCTCGCATGAGTTGCGCACGCCGGTCGCCGTGGTGCGCTCCTCGCTCGAGAACCTCCAGCTTGAAACCTTGCCACCGGCGGCCAGCACCTACCTCGAGCGTGCGGACGCCGGCCTGCGCCGGCTGACCCGCATCCTCGCCCGCATGAGCGAGGCCACACGCATGGAGCAGGCCCTGGCTACCACCGATCCCGAGCGCTTCGACCTGTGCGCCGTGGTCGCCGAATGCGTTCAGGGCTACCGCCTGGCGCATCCCGGGCAGGTCTTCGACGCCGGCCTGCCCGACCTGCCAGTGTGGGTGCGTGGAGCGCCCGACCTGGCCGCCCAGATGCTCGACAAGCTGGTCGACAACGCCGTCGACTTCGCCCGCGCCGACAGCGCGATCTGTCTCCACCTGTCGGTCTCCGGCCACCACGCTCACCTCAGCGTCAGCAATCTCGGCCCTTGCCTGCCAGCAGCGCTCGAAGGCAAGCTGTTCGACTCGATGGTCTCCGGCCGGGGGAGCGACGCCACCGGCGAGCCCCACCTCGGCCTCGGACTCTACGTCGCGCAACTGATCGCCGGTTTTCACGGTGGCCGCCTTGCCGCCCGCAACCTGCCCGCTGGCGATGGCGTGGTGTTTACCGCCTCATTGCATGTGGTGACCGACGGCGGCACAGAGTCGGTGCGTCAACAAATTTGACACCACGCCGTTGCCACCGCCGCCGCCAGCAACAAAAACATTGTTAAAACAACTTGTTGCAAAAGTGGCGTACGACTTGCTTTTGCTCATTCATGCGTCTGCCTTCTTGTTCTCACCTCCAGATCGTCGTCGGCCTCTGGTGTGGCTGCCTGGCGGCCAGCGGCATCGCCATGCCCATGGCAGACCGGGCCCGTGCGCCGACGGCCACTGAGGTCGACAGCGAGGCGGGCAGCACCGACGCCGCAGGCGAGTTTGCCGAAGGCGCCAGCACAGACCGCATGTTCGACCCACGCCGCCGCCCCCCGGTCGCCCGTGCGACATTGATCGGCGCGCACAGCGACGACCTGGTCAGCCCGACCGACCGCGACGGCTTGACGCCTGCCGAGTCCGAGGCAATCGCCTTTGCCCAACCGATCGACGCCATCGATGATCTCGTCTTCGATCAGCCGCGCACCCGCGCCTGGTTCTCCGACGACGAGGCGCTGATGGCCCGCATGCGCGGTGTCCGCGACCGCGTCAGCGCCTTGCTGGACTGGAGTCTCAGCGACAAGATCAATCAGGCCGGGCGTGAGTTGCTCGAAACCCTGGGCATCGATGACACCGCCACCACCCGGCTCATGAGTGCCCGGCCGCCCGCCGAGCAGAGCCCATCCCGCTGGGCCGCCCGGGCTGCCGGCCCCAGCAGCCCGGGCGACACGCCCTGGAACGGGGAGTCCGGACGCAATGCGTTGGCGAAGTTCCTGTTCCTGATCTGGGACACCCTCACCCATCCGCTCTTTCTCGCCCTGGTTTTCCTTTTCGTGGGCGCCCGCGCCATGCTCGCGCTGGTTCGGATGAGCGCTCGCGGCAAGGGGCGCCGACGCACAGCGTCGCGATCGGTTGTGAGTACCGCTCACCCCCCCCGCGCCGCGCCGCCAGCGCACTGGACGCGGCGGCGGCGCGTTCGATAGGCTTGTCTCCCGCCAGCGGCGAGCCCCCTGGCGGCGATTCATGACCTTTCGCCCCCGGCACCATACGGAACACCGAAATGACTCACCTCGATGCTTACCGCGCGAGTGACGCCGAGCGCCTGCGTACCGGCGATCTCCTCGCCCTGATGCCGGCCAATGGCGGGCGAGCGCTCGATATCGGCGCACGCGATGGCCATTTCTCGCGCTTGATGGCCGAGCGCTTCGAGCGGGTCGCTGCGCTTGATCTGACACCACCCGCATTCAGTCATCCCGGCGTCGATTGCCTCGCCGGCAACGCCACCGCCCTCCCGTTCCCCGACCGCTGTTTCGATCTGGTGTTCTGCGCGGAAGTGTTGGAGCACATACCGCCGCCTGCCCTGACTCACGCCTGCGCCGAGTTGGCCCGCGTGAGCCGGAAGCATCTGCTCATCGGCGTGCCCTATGATCAGGACATCCGCGTGGGGCGGACGACCTGCAGCCATTGCGGGGGCCACAATCCGCCATGGGGCCATGTCAACCGCTTCGACGATGCCCGGCTGAACACGCTGTTTCCCGGCTTCCATCCGGCACAGCGCTCGCTCGTCGGCCAGACGCGGGAGCGAACCAACGCCGTGTCCGCCTGGCTGATGGACCGGGCCGGCAATCCCTACGGCACCTACAGCCAGGACGAACCCTGCATTCACTGCGGCCGCGCGGTGGGCGGCCCGGCGCCGCGCTCACCGCTGCAAAAGCTGTGCACCAAGGCGGCCTTTTTCTGCCAGCAAGCGCAACGCCCCTTTGTCGCGGCGCGGGCCAACTGGATACACCTGCGCTTCGAACGCGCCGACTGAACGCGGCGCAGGCCCCGATGGGCCGCATCGCTGCGGGCGCGCCCGGCGGCCAACACCGTTTATTTGTCGAACATCTCCCGCCGGTAGCGCTGCACATGGCGACGGCCATTGACCGCCGTGGCGCTGATCCACAACCAGCCGACGCCGGCACACACCAGCGCCACCGACAAGCCCTGCGGGTAGAACAGCGCCACCGCCGCCACCAGGGCGCCGATCACCGCGGTGCTGATCAGGGCATTGCGGGTAATGCTGCGCAGGCACTGCTCGACCTGCGCGGGCGTCGTCACTCCGGCCGCCTGCAAGGTGCTGCGGACAGAGGCATAGTTGCGTTCCTGTTTCTGGGCCGTGCGGCCAAACGGGTCATCGATCTTCATGGGGCACATTGCGGGAACGGGAGGCGTTCACGATACGCCAGATCGCCGGGCCGGCCATGGTCGACGAAAAACGGCGCCCCCCAGAGCGGGATGGCGCCGTTGCGGAACGCGATGCCGTGGCAGGATCAGCGCACGAACATCTCCACCCGGCGGTTCTGCGCGCGCCCTTCGGCGGTGCTGTTGTCGGCAATCGGCATGGCTTCGCCCTGGCCGGTCGGCGTCAGACGGCCCGGCGCCACACCACGGCCCTGCAGATAGTTGGTGACGCTGGTCGCCCGATCCAGCGACAGGCGCTGGTTGTACTCGGCCGAGCCGGTGCTGTCGGTATGGCCAACCACGTTGACCATTGCGTTGGGGTGCTCGTTGAGCGTGCCGGCGATCTGGTCCAGGGTCTGCGCAAACGACGGATTGACCCGCGCGCTGTTGGTGTCGAACAGCACCGCACCGGGGATATCAAGCTTCACCGAGCCATCGGGCTGCTCGGTCACCTTGACCTGCGAGCCGATCAGATAGCCAAACGCGCCGCCGAGCGCTGCGCCAACCACCGTACTGCGCCGGCCACCCACCTGGTTGCCAACGACCCCGCCGAGCACCGCGCCGGAGACGGCGCCAATGGTCTTGTTCTGGGTTTCGGTGGTGGTGCAGCCAGGCAGCGCCAGCACACCGGCCATGGCTGCAATCATGAGGGTCTTGTTCATCATTGTGTTCTCCTGTCTGAGGCGGCTTGCCGAAATCGACGCGCCACGCGCCGTCGAGGTGGCCGGCGCGTGTCATCATGGTGGCCCGGTCATCCTACCTGCGCCAGGCGACATGCGCGTTAACGACGAAATGTCCCCCTTATCTTGCCACGCAGCGCCGGCGCGTTCGCATCGCGGTTACGAAGTGCAACAATCACCACGAACCCCGGCATCGGCCGCTTGCCTGTGTCGCGCGCCGCGGGGCACTGTTGACGCACCGCCCCTCACCGAGCCGACCCGCATGCCGAATCTGGACGCCCTGGAGATCAAAGCTTTCGTTCCCGCTCGCGACTTCAAGCGCTCGCAGCGCTTCTACCGTGATCTCGGCTTCACCTGCATCTGGGCCTCGCCGGATCTGGCCCACTTCCAGTGCGGCAACACCGCCTTCCTGCTCGAAAACGACTACCTGGCCATCGTGGCCGAAAACTTCACCCTGCACCTGCTGGTCGCCGACGTCGATGCCTGGTGGCAACGCGCCCACGACGCGCGACTGATCGATGTCTACGGCGTCACGCTCAGCCGTCCGGTCGACCGCCCCTGGGGCATGCGCGAGTTCACACTGACCGATCCGAGCGGCGTACATTGGCGCATTGCGCAGACGCTCGGCACCGACGGCGAGCCCGCCCACGGCGCCGGCTGACTCACCCTGCCATGGCGCCGCGCAGCCGGCGCACCGCCGCCGGCATCTGCGCCTCGGGCACCGCCCCATAACCCAGCAGCAGCGCGTTGCAGCGCATCGGCGCCAGCGTGTAGCGGCTCAGCGCCCGCACCACCACGCCCCGCTCGGCCGCAGCGGCCACGACCTCGGTGTCAGCCAGCGAATCGGGCAAGTGCAGCACCAGATGCAGCCCCGCCGCGCCGCCACGGATGGCCAGCTCCGGCCCGGGCCAGCGCGCCAGCGCATCGCGCAGCGCCCGCTGCCGCGCCTGGTAGAGCCGCCGCATGCGTCGCAGATGCGCCGTGTAGTGCCCGCGCCGGATGAAATCGGCCAGGGCCACCTGGTCGATGCCCTGCCCCGACCGCGCCAGCGAGGCCGACGCCGCGGCAAAGGCCGGCGCCAGCGCCTCGGGCACCACCAGATAGCCCAGGCGCAGCCCGGGATAGAGCGTCTTGCTGAAAGTGCCGGTGTATACCACCGGCGCACCGGGCTGCAGGCCGTACAGTGCCGGCAGCGCCGGGCCGCCGCCGGCGAACTCGCTGTCGTAGTCGTCCTCGATCAGCCAGCCCCCGCTGTGGCGGACCCCGTCGATCAGGGCCAGCCGGCGCGGCAGGCTGAGCACCTCACCGGACGGATACTGATGCGCCGGGCAAACCATGACCAGGCGTGGCGGATGGGCCTGCCAGTCGGCCGCCGTCGGCGCCAGGCCCTCGCCGTCGACCGGCACCGGATGCAGATGCAGGCCAGCCATGGCCAGCGCCGTGCGCGCCGCCGGGTAGCCCGGGTTCTCGACCCAGGCGGTGTCGCCGCTGTCGGCCAGCAGGCGGGCGCACAGGTCGAGCGCGGCCTGCGTGCCGGCGGTCACGATGACCTGCTCCGGACGCAGCCGGAAGCCGCGCACCGTGGCCAGATAGCCCGCCAGCGCCTCGCGCAGTTCGGGCTCGCCGCCCGGTGCCGCGTAGCCCAGGTGACGTGGCCGCGCGGCACGCCAGGCGCGGTCCAGGCAGCCGCGCCAGGCCCGAAACGGAAAATTCGCCACATCCGGCACGCCGGGGGCAAAGGCCCCCAGCTCGGCGGCCCCGGGCAGCGGCGACTCGGCCAGTACAGCGCGGCGCGCGAGGGGTGGCCACGCTGGCGCGGCACTGGGTTCGGCCGGCGCCACGGCCAGTGGCGCCACCCGCGTACCCTGCCGGTCAGCCAGCAGGCAGCCTTCAGCGCCAAGCTGCTCGTAGGCAAACAACACCGTATTGCGCGCAATGCCCAGTTCGGACGCGAGCTGACGGCTGCCCGGCAGGCGCGTCCCCGCCACCAGGCGGCCGTCGACGATCGCCGAGCGCAGGCGCTGGTAGAGCACACGCTGCATCGGGACGCCCTCGGGCAACGGCGCGGCGAGCAACCAGTTGAGCTTCATCGTGGCCCCAAGAAAATGTTGTTTCGTGGCACTTCGCATGGTGCCAGTGCAGCGCTAGTCTGGCCACACCCTTGATCCGGAGCCTCGCCATGAGCACCTACACCGCGCACATCGTCTGGACCCGCGGCGACCAGGCCTTCACCGACAACCGCTACAGCCGCCGCCACGAGATCCGCTTCGACGGCGGCGTCACGCTACCGGCGTCGTCATCGCCGCATGTGGTGCCGGTGCCGTACTCCGACCCGGCGGCCGTAGACCCCGAAGAAGCCTTTGTGGCCGCCCTGTCGAGCTGCCACATGCTGTGGTTTCTGTCGCTGGCGGCGCGCGGCGGCTGGTGCGTCGACCATTACGAGGACGCCGCCGAGGGCGTGATGGCCGCCGGCCCGGAAGGCAAGCAGATGATGACCGCCGTCACGCTCCGGCCGGCCGTGCGTTTCGCCGGACAACAGCCGACCGCCGAGCAGCACGCGGCCCTGCATCACGCCGCCCATGACGCCTGCTTTATCGCCAACTCGGTCAAATCCGACCTGCACTGCCACCCCAGTCTGCTCAACCCCATGGAACAATAGCCATGACGCAAACCACCGCCCCCAGCTCCCGCACCCGACTACGGCGCCACCCCGAGCGCGGCCACTATGATGTCGACACCCTCGCCGCGATCATCGACGACGCCTGGGTGTGCCATGTGTCCTTCACGCTCGACGGCGTGGTGCACGCGATCCCCACCGCCCACTGGCGCATGGGCGAGTACCTGTACATCCATGGTGCGCGCGCCTCGCGCCTGCTCAAGGCGCTCACCGAGTGCGAGGCCTGTGTCAGCATCGCGCTCGTCGACGGCCTGGTGCTGGCGCGCTCGGCCTTCCACCACTCGATGAACTTCCGCTCGGTGGTGGCCTACGGCCGCTTCGAGACGGTGGACGATCCGGCGCATTTCCTCGAATCGCTGGAAGCCTTCATCGACAAGGTGGCGCCGGGGCGCTGGGCGGCGCTGCGGCCGGCAAACGACAAGGAATTGAACGCCACCACGATGCTGCGCCTGCGCCTCGACGAGGCCTCGGCCAAGATCCGCACAGGCGGCGTCAAGGACGCCCCGGAAGACCTGGACTGGCCGGTGTGGGCCGGCGTGCTGCCGCTGTCGTTGACGGCGGGCACGCCGATCACCGAGCCCGACAGCCGGGTGGCGGACTACCCGCACCCGGCCTGAGGCCACACTCAGTCGCTCTCGAGCTGCGCCGGCTTGGTGCCGGCCGGCGCCGCCGGGGCGAGCACGCTGGGCGCGGCCTGGTGCACATGCAGGTCGGTCTGCGGGTAGGGGATCGAGATGCCGTTGTCGTCGTAGGCAATCTTGATCTTCTCCTTCAGCTCGCACATGGTCAGGAAATAGTCCGCCGTCTTGACCCACGGCCGGATGTGCAGGTTCACGCTGCTGTCGGCCAGATCGGCCACCGCAATCACCGGCTCAGGATCGGCCAGCACGCGCGGATCGGCCTTGACCACGGCCTCGGCCACCGCCTTGGCCTTGCGGATATCGTCGTCGTAGCTGATGCCGACGAGCAGGTCGATGCGCCGCGTCTCACGGGCTGAGTAGTTGGTGATCACATCGGCGTAGATGGCCCCGTTGGGCACGATGATCTCGCGGTTGTCCGGGGTGCGGAAGGTCGAACTGAAGATGTTGATCTTCTCCACCACCCCGGTGGTGCCGCCGGCCTCGACAAAGTCGCCGGCCTTGAACGGACGGAAGACGATCAGCATCACCCCGGCGGCAAAGTTCTTCAGCGAATCCTGCAGCGACAGGCCGATTGCCAGGCCCGCCGCACCGATCAGGGCCACCAGCGAGGTCGTATCCACGCCGAGGCGGTTCAGCGCGGCGATCACGATCACCAGCAGCAGCACCCCGTGCAGGATCGACAGCACGAAATGCGACAGCATCTCGTCCATTCCGGTGCGGTTCAACACCCGCCGCACCACTGCCACCACACCCTGTACGACCCAGCGGCCGACGATGAAGATGACCAAGGCAAAGAGCAGGTTCAGGCCCCAGTCCGTCGCATAGGTGGTGATTTTCTCGGTGTTCATCAGGTTGTCCAGCATGGCATCTCCGTGCGTTCAAAGGCATTCAGTCGGGGGTCGGGCCGCGCATCGCGCCAGCCCGAACGCAGCCTTCAGCCTATGGTGCATGGCAGCATCGTGCAAGTCGGCGATGCAAACACAGGTGACGCCGCGCGCAGCCGGACGGGTATCATCCCCGCGTGTCTTCCCGCCGCCCTGTCACCATGCTGCTCCCTCGCCCCACCAACGAGCCCCCACGCGTCGCCATCATCGGCGGCGGCCCGGCCGGCCTGATGGCCGCCGACATGCTCTCGCAAGCAGGGCGCGCGGTGGACCTCTTCGAGCGCATGCCCACGGTCGGCCGCAAGCTGCTGATGGCCGGACGCGGGGGTCTGAACATCACCCACGCCGAGCCCGCCGCCGCATTTCTCGACCGCTACAGCGCCGGCCGCGACGCGCTCGCCCCTTTCATTGCCGACTTCGGCGCCGACGCCATCCGCGCCTGGGCGGCCGAGCTGGGCATCGACACCTTCGTCGGCAGCTCCGGCAAGGTCTTCCCCGCCGGCATGAAGGCCGCCCCGCTACTGCGTGCCTGGCTGGCCCGGCTACGCGGCGCCGGTGTGCGCATCCACCCCCGCCACCGCTGGACGGGCTGGCGGGCCGATGGCGCCCTCGCCTTCGACACCCCCGACGGCCCGCTCGACCACCACGCCGACGCCACCGTGCTGGCGCTCGGCGGTGGCAGCTGGGCGCGGCTGGGCAGCGATGGCCGCTGGGTCGAAGCGCTCAGCGCCGCCGGCATTGACGTGGCACCGCTGGCGCCGAGCAACTGCGGCTTCGAACTCGACTGGAGCGCGCATTTTCGCGAGCGCTTCGCCGGCGAACCACTCAAGACCGTCACCCTGCGCTTCACCGATCCCGCCGGCGGCCGTCACGAACGCCATGGCGAATGCCTGGTCACCGCGGCCGGGCTGCAAGGCCCCCTGATCTACGCCCTCAGCGCGCCGCTGCGCAACGCCCTGGCCGCCGGGCCGGTCGATATCACGCTCGACCTCCTGCCCGACCGCAGCGAAGCCCAGCTGCACCAGGCCCTGGCCACCCCGCGTGGCCGGCGCTCGCTGAGCAACCACCTGCACCGCAGCGTCGGCCTCAAGGGCGTCAAGGCCGGGCTGCTGCGCGAGGTGCTCCCGCCCGCCGCGCTCGACGACCCGGCCCGCACTGCCGCCACGCTCAAGGCGCTGCCCCTGCGTGTGTGCCGGCCGCGCCCCATCGACGAAGCCATCAGCACCGCCGGCGGCGTCCGCTTCGGCGGGCTCGACGCCGCGCTCATGCTCACCGCCCACCCCGGCGTGTTCTGCGCCGGCGAAATGCTCGACTGGGACGCACCCACCGGCGGCTACCTGCTCACCGCCTGCCTCGCCACCGGCCGCACCGCGGGGCTCGGCGCCTGCCGCTGGCTCGACCGCCGCACGCCACGACACCCTCATGACCAGATGCCATAGGCATCTGTTTTCGGCTACGATAGGCGGGCATTCCCATCCCTCGCCATCGGAGCCGCCATGCCCGCTACCCGCCTCTCGCTGCTGACTGCGCTTACCGCCCTCGCCGCCCTCACCCCGCCGGCCCACGCCAGCAACGGCTGGTACCTCAACGCCGCCGGCACCGGCTGGTCCGATGCCAGCTTCGTGTCCTCGCTCAACGTCGCCGGCGCCGGCTTCATCGAGCAGGCATTCTCGCTGCCGGCCCTCGGGCTGGCCTTCGAAGAACACGGTGCCTACCAGATCGCCCAGAACAGCGCATCGGCCAGCCACGACCTGACCGTCAGCTACAACGTGACCGGCGCCGTCGGCCTGCTGGGCAGCGGCTTTACCGGCGGCGTGATCGACCTGTATTCCGACGCCGTGTTCGACTTCGGCAGCACCAGCGGCTTCTATGGCGCCAACAACGGCACCCGCATCGCCAGCTTCGCCGTCACCGGCGGCCAGATCGACCCGATCTCCCGCCTGGTCGGCCTGCAGGCCGACCTCGTCAGCGGCTCGCTGGCCAGCGGCTACTTCTTCGATGTGGCAGGCAACGACCTGAGCGGCCGCGACGGCATCTCACTGTCGCTGGGCGTGCAAAGCACCATCATCAGCCCCACCGGCACCCACATCGTCCAGGAACTCGCCTGCGAGCAGGCCGGCTTCACCGGCCCGGGTTGCAACGGCCGCCCCTATCGCCCATCCTTCCTGAACCTGGCATGGTCCACGGTTTACGATACCGGCGTCGCCACGCTGAACATCCCGGCCCTGACCCAGCCCGTCACCGCCGTCCCGGAACCGACCACCGCCCTGATGATGCTCACCGGCCTGCTCGGCCTCGCGGCCCGGCAACGCTTCAAGAAAGGATAAACCGCCATGCCCCGCGCCCTCGTCCTGCGTCATGTTGCCTTTGAAGACCTGGGGCTGTTCGAGGGCCCGCTGCGTCAGCGGGGGTACGCCATCGAGACTGTCGATGCCGGCGTCGACGCCCACCCCCGGCGCCTGCGCTCGGCCGACCTGCTGGTCATTTGCGGTGGCCCGATCAGCGCCTACGACGCCGACCGCTACCCCTATCTGAGCGAGGAGATCATCGCCATCCGCGACCGCCTCGCCGCCCGCGCGCCCACCCTCGGGCTGTGCCTCGGTGCCCAGCTCATGGCCAGCGCCATGGGCGCCCGGGTCTATCCCGGCAAGCGCAAGGAGCTGGGCTGGGCACCGCTGCAACTGACCGAAGCCGGCTGCGCCTCGCCGCTGGCCGCCGTCGGCGACCTGCCCGTGCTGCACTGGCACGGTGACACCTTCGACATCCCCAAGGGCGCCACCTGGCTGGCGGCCTCGGCCGACACCCCGCACCAGGCCTTCTCGGTCGGCCACCACGCGCTGGCCCTGCAGTTCCATCTCGAAATGGACCCCACGCGGGTCGAGCAATGGCTGATCGGCCACGCCCTGGAGCTGGCCGAGGCGGGCATCAACCTGCCAGCCCTGCGCACCGCCACCGCCCTGCATGGCCCCCAGCTGGCACCCATCGCCCGCTCCGTACTCACCACCTGGCTCGACACCATGACCGCCCGCCGGCCCGGCTGAACGCAACCTGTCGCGCCGCGCGCGGTCCACTGCCGGAGACCACAGACTTTGCCGTCAAAGGAGGCATCATGGCCGGAAACAAACGCAGCGACTGGGCAGCCGACCTGCCCGCCGATTCATGCCACGTGCTGTTCGACGAAGGCACCGAGCGCGCCGGCAGCAGCCCGCTGAATCACGAAAAGCGCCCCGGCACCTTCATCTGCGCCGCCTGCCACACGCCGCTGTTTACCCAGGACACCAAGTTCGACAGCGGCACCGGCTGGCCCAGCTTCTGGCAATCCCTGCCCGGCGCGGTCGAGACCAAGACCGACTTCAAGCTCATCGTGCCGCGCACCGAATACCACTGCGCCCACTGCGGCGGCCACCAGGGGCATGTCTTCGGCGATGGCCCGGCGCCGACCGGGCAACGGTATTGCAATAACGGGGTGGCATTGCGCTTCGTTCCCGAAGGGGAAGCACTGCCGGCGATTCGCGAGGTGCCGGAGGCATAGGGTTTCTGGCCCCGCCCGAGTGGCCTTTGGCCCGCACTCCAGTGCAGCTTGCGCATCGCAGGGACGTTGGCCGGGTCTCGCCCCGGCGGGCGACCTACTTTCTTGCTTGTGCAAGAAAGATAGGCAAAGAAGCACACCCCACTGTCGTGGCCCTTCGGGCTTCCCTCCCTCCGCAAGCACGGGGCGGGCGACTTCGCAAACTCGCCCTTCGGGCTCAAACAGCGAAGCCGCTTTTTCCGCCCCGCACTTGCTGCGCTCGGCACGACAGAGGGGGATGGGGTGCTCGCCCGGCAACAGCGGGAACGATCGGCGGTTTTGTAAGGCGGGTTTCAACCCGCCAATGGCCTGCGAACGAATACCGATGGCGGGTTTGAAACCCGCCCTACAAAGCCCCCCGGGGCGGGCGAGGGCAAAGCCGAGCCCGCGTGCCCTTCCCCTTCTGTGCCGCCGAACGGAGCCCGGGGACGGCGGGAATTGTCGTGTCGCCTGTCTGAGCCCGTAGGGCGAGTTTGCGACACGACCCGCCGGCGCCGGGCGCAGCGAGGGCACCGGCGAAGCCGGCGGTACAGTCGGGGGCGTTTTCTTGATGACTTCTTTGTCGCCACAAAGAAGTCATTCGCCCGCCGGGGCGAGACCCGGCCAACGAACCTTCGCCGAAGGCACCCCCCCCAACCGAATCCGGTGATTGCGTGGGCAGGCAGAGGCACCGATGCCGCAAGGCTTGCCATGTCTCGCCCCCCGACGCATCCTTAAGCCCAAGGCCGGCGTTCGATCGGCATCAGCTGGAGGAGACGATCCATGGCGTGCTGTCACTACTACGGACACCAGGCGGGGGGCGATGCGGCCTTTGCCGTCGACATGTCGGCCATCACCTACGGCGCGGGCTGCCTGACCGAGGCGGGCGACCATGCGCGCAGCCTCGGCATGCGCCGGGTGGCGCTGTTTACCGATGAACGCCTGGCCGCGCTCGAACCGGTCGCCATCGTCAAGCGCTCGCTGCTGGCGGCCGGGGTGGATGTGGTGGTGTATGACCGGGTCAAGGTCGAGCCCACCGATGGCAGCTTTCTCTCCGCCGCGCGCTTTGCCAGCGAGGGCAAGTTCGACGGCTTCGTCTCGGTCGGCGGTGGTTCGGTCATCGACACCTGCAAGGCGGCCAATCTCTACAGCACCTACCCGGCCGAGCTCATCGACTATGTGAACGCGCCCATCGGCAAGGCCAAGGCCGTACCCGGCCCGCTCAAGCCGCACATCGCCTGCCCGACCACCAGCGGCACCGGCTCGGAGTGCACCGGCATTGCCATCTTCGATTTTGTGGAGCAGCGGGTGAAGACCGGCATCGTCTCCAAGCGCCTGCGCCCCAATCTGGCGCTGATCGACCCGACCACCACCTATTCGCTGCCGGCCACGGTCGTGGCTGCGTCAGGCTTCGACGTGCTCTCGCATGCGCTCGAATCCTTCACCGCCTTGCCCTACACCCGCCGCGCGCCGGCCGACCGGCCCTCGCTGCGGCCGATGAGCCAGGGCGCCAACCCGTGGAGCGACATCGGCTGTGAAAAGGCCTTGCAGATGACCGGGCAGTTCCTGGAGCGCGCGGTGCGCGACGCGAGCGACCACGAAGCGCGCGACGGCATGATGTTTGCCGCCACCCTGGCCGGCATCGCCTTCGGCAACGCCGGCGTGCATCTGCCGCACGGCATGTCCTATGCCGTGGCGGGGCAGGTCAAGACCTTCTGCCCGCACGGCTACCCGCAGAACAAGCCCATGGTGCCGCACGGCATGTCGGTCATCGTCAATGCCCCGGCGGTGTTCCGCTTTATCGCCGATGCCTGCCCGGAGCGCCATCTTGACGCCGCGCGCTGGCTGGGCGCCGATGTGGCGGGGGCGACACACGCCGATGCCGGAGAGATCGTGGCGCAGCGGCTGATCGCGCTCATGCAATCGACCGGCATTCCCAATGGTGTTGGTGGTGTGGGCTACGTGGCCGAGGACGTGGATTCGCTCGCCGCCGGCGCCTGGGCGCAGCAGCGCTTGATCAAGAACGCACCCAAGGCGGTCACCGAAAACGACCTGGCGGGCCTGTTTCGGGGGGCGATGCAGTATTGGTGAGCGGGGCGGCGGATGCGCCTGCGGCTTATCCGCCCTATGCGGGGCGGTGATCGGTAGGGCGGATAAGCGAAGCGCATCCGCCGAGCCTCCGCTCAATGCCCCTCCCACACCCACTCCAATAGCACGTCCTGCGCGGCATGGCTGGCGCCGGCGTTGGGGTGGTTCACCATCATCACCACGGCATGGCGGCGGCCGTGCTGGTCGACTACGTAGCCGGCCATGGCGCGCACTTCGTTGAGGGTGCCGGTCTTGATGTGCGCGGTGCCGCGCGCACCGCTGTTGCGCAGGCGCTTGCGGGCGGTGCCGTCAATGCCGGCGACCGCCATCGAGCTCATGAACTCGGGCATGAACGGCCGCTCCCAGGCTTGCTGCAGCATCTGGCCCAGGCCCTTGGCGGTGATGCGTGCGGTGCGCGACAGGCCCGAGCCGTTCTCGATCTCGAAGCCGGTCAGGTCCACCCCGGCTGCGGCCAGTTGCAGGCGGGCCAGGCGGGCGCCGCCCTGCACCATGTCGGGCGCGTCGCGGTCGCTGGCGCCAAGCGTGGCCAGCAGCTGACGGGCGATGACATTGTTCGACCACTTGTTCATGTCGCGCACCACATCGGCCAGCGGGCGCGAGGTGTGCACGAAGAGCGTGTCGGCGCGCCCGCGTAGCTGCCCGTGCAGCACCCGGCCGCCCAGCCGGCCGCCCATCTCGTGCCACAGGCCGCCCACCACCGCTTCAGCAAAGCGCTCGGGTGACAGCGGCGAGACGAACCAGTCCTTGATGCCGCAATCGTCCCGCCACGGGCCGCTCACGTTCAGGCCCTCGCCCCTGGGCGTGCGGGTCGGTTGTGCGTCGAGCGCCTTGTACCAGCGTGCCGCGCAACGGCCGGGTTCGGCACTCAAGGCCGTCTCCAGGGTAAAGCCGGCCACGGGCGGGTCGAGCAGCACCCGCGGCGGGCGGTGCACGGGGGCCGCGGCCTGCGGCGGATTGCCCAGCGAGGCGACCTGCGTGGCCGCTTCGGGCGGGTCGGGCTCGGGCTCCGGCACAAAGGTCAGGCGCAAGGCGTTGAAGCTGATCATCAAGCCGCTCGGGCCGGCGTTGTAAGGGCGCAGCGGTTGGCCGTCGAAGCGCTCCGGGTCGTGCGGTGGCAGGCGCAGCGCGGTGTCGTCGAGCACGATGTCGCCGTTGATGCGCTCAATGCCCAGGGTGCGCAGCTGGCGCAGCAGCTTCCACAGGTCGGCATGGGTGAACACCGGGTCGCCGCCACCCACCAGATAGAGGTTGCCGTCGAGCGTGTTGCCATGCACCGCGCCGTCGGTAGCCAGGCGGGTGGTCCAGAAATAGGCCGGACCGAGCCGGTCGAGCGTGGCGAAGGTGGTCACCAGCTTCATGACCGAGGCCGGGTTCATCGGCACATCGGGGTTGTGGCTGAGGCTGGGCTTGCCGGTGTCGACCGGCGCCACCCAGATGCCCACTGCGTCGAGCGGCACATCGATGGCCTGCAGGGCCTTGCGGAGGTCTTGCGGAAAGCCCGCGGCATGCGCGCCGAGCGGGGCCAGCACCAGCAGCGCAGCCACGAGCGCGATCCGGCCGATCAGCGGGCGGTAGGCGCGAAAAGCATGAAACATGAAAATCCGGTTCTCCGTGGCGGTGGGTGCGCGGCTGGCGGCTGGCGAAGGCTGGCCGGGAAACCGGCCGACCGATCTGTCAGCGCGCTGCAGCGTCTGTGTGTGCTGCCGTCATTATCCGGGTTTGCGCGCAAGTTGCCATGGGGGGGCTGATTGCGGTTGCCGCAATTTGTGCCCGAGGCCACGGTTGATGGTGGGCGGCGAGCCGCCCACCCTACGGCGGAGGGTTGTCGGTGAGTGGCGGCGCATGGCGGCGGGTAGGGTGGGCAGCTTTGCTGCCCACCGTCGGTGTGGGAGGCGTTGTTTGCGGTGATCGGTGGGCGGCGATCGTTGATGGTGGGCGGCGAGCCGCCCATCCTACGGGAGTCGGTGGCGCAAGCGGGTTTGTAGGGTGGGCAGCTTGCTGCCCACCATCGGCGGGGCCCTGCCATTGCCGTGTTTGGTCGGCGGAGGGTGGCTGGTGGCACACCCTGCGATCATCGACGCTGCGCTATGAGCCGGGCCGGGCTGTGGTGCGGTCTTGCCAGGCGCTGCCCTGCTGCCATGGCGTGGGCAGGCGGCGGCGTTCGGCGCGCAGGGCGGTGTACTCGGCCATGACGCGCGGCACATAGGCCTGGGTTTCGGGGTAGGGCGGTATGCCGCCATGGCGCTCGACGGCACCGGGGCCGGCGTTGTAGGCGGCCAGCGTCAGGGTGAGATCGCCGTCGAAGCGGTCGAGCAGGTGGCGCAGGTAGTTGGCGCCGGCGGTGAGCGAGCCGGCGGCGCCGGGGCGCTGAAACTGCGCCGCCGTGGCCGGCATGACCTGCGCGAGGCCTTGCGCGCCTTTAGGTGAGATGGCGGCGGCGTTGTAGCCAGACTCGATCTTGACCACCGCATGCAGCAGCTCGGGCTCGATGCCGGCGGCGCGGGCGGCATCGGCGATGTCGTCCGAAAAGGGGCGGGCGCGGGTGGCAGGGTTGTGTTCTGCGGCCTGCGGCAAGCGCCAATCGGCGCGCGGTTGCAGCTGATATGCGGCGCTGGGGGTTTGCAGGCGGTAGGGGTTGTCGCCGCTGTGAGCGGGTGTGGTGCCGGCGAAGAGCAGTACGAACATCGCGCCCAGGTTTCGGGCGAAGCGTTCAGTAGGCATGGCGGTCGCGGAAGACCAGCACCACCGTCTTGACGATGATCCACAGATCCATGCCGAGCGACCAGTTGCGCAGGTACTCCAGATCGTACTCGATGCGCTTTTCCATCTTCTCGACGGTGTCGGTTTCGCCGCGGTAGCCGTTGACCTGCGCCCAGCCGGTAATGCCCGGCTTGACCTTGTGCCGCACCATGTAGCCCTTGATCAGCTTGCGGTAGGTTTCGTTGTGAGCCACGGCGTGAGGGCGGGGGCCGACGATGCTCATGCGCCCCTGCAGCACGTTGATGAACTGCGGCAGCTCGTCGAGCGAGGTGCGGCGGATGAAGGC
>JAWKYX010000025.1:0-54180 GCA_041396265.1 Rhodocyclaceae bacterium | reverse complement strand
TGCAGCGTACGGTACTCGTCCGTCCGGTCTTTGCTGTAATCGCGAACCAGGTCATCGATCTCGGTCTGTGTCTTGCCTTGCTGGGCCAGGCTGTCGCGCATGGCCGTTTCCTGGGCCGTGGACAGCGTCACCGTGTGGTTGGCGTCGAAGCTGCTCGGGTCGGCCTGCTGGTTGCGCATCTGCCAGTAGCTTCGATACTCCTGGCTGGCGCCGGCCTCGAAGGACGCGATGGCGGCCTGCTGCTTTTCGGCGTTCTTGGTGGTGTTCTCGAGCAGCGAGAGTTCTTCCCACAGTGTGAGCAGTTGCGCGTAGGTGCGCTCGTCGCGGGTTTCGAAGGGGTTGTTGTCGATGATGCGGCCCGGCGTGCGCACCTGCACGTCGCCGGTGGCGGAGGTGATGCGGGAGACCAGCAGGTCGGCGGCGGGGTTGCCGATCCAGCTTTCGCTGTCGAGGAAGATGCTCTCGCGCGCGGTGGCGGTGACGCCGTAGTAGCGGCGCTCGGCCAGGTTGCTGGTGAAGCCGGCCCGCACGCGCAGCGGGTCGGCGGCGCTGCCGAGGCTGCCGTTGTCGGACACCAGCGTGATCTGGTTGCCGCTGATGCTGGAGAGCGGCCCGGCCATGCTCAGGTTGCCGTCGGCGGCGATCAGCAGCTGGCCCAGGCCGGCGGCGGCATTGCCGCCGGCGCTGACGATGCCGATGGCGAGGTCGCCATTGGCCTGGCGCAGGGCGAGGTTGCCGTTGGCCACGGCGGCGTTGAGCATGCCGCCGTTGAGGTCGATGTTGACCGGGCTGGGGTTGCTGCCGGTGGTGCCCACGCTGTAGGAGGCGGCAAAGTTGAGCGTCTGTCCGGTGACCAGCGCGTCGTCGCTGCCTTGCAGGATGGACTGGCCGGCCTTGACCAGCGCGGCATTGCTGCCCGGATTGACGCCGGCGGTAATGGTGGTGGCGCCGAAGCGGTTGTTGATCAGCCCGTTGAGGACCACGTCGCTCTTCGAGTTGATCGCCACCAGGCCGCTGTCCTGGCCAGAGAACTCGACATTGATCGGGTAGTCGGCCTTGAGCGAGAAGGTGGTGATCGTCTGCGTGCCGGTGGTCTGGGTCCACTTGGAGTGGTAGTCCTGCGCGATGCAGATGGTCCACCAGTTGCAGTCGGTCCACTCCTTGGTCTTGGTCCAGTAGTCGGAGGTGGTGCGGGTGGCGGTGTCGGTCTTCAGCGGCGTGCCGCTCAGGCTGGTGTCGCGGAGCAGGTAGGTGCCGTCGTCGAGCCGGCGTGTGCCGGTGGTGTAGGGGCCGCGCTTGGACTCGACCGTGCCCGAGGGCCGGGTGCGCAGCGCCGAGATGCCGAGGAACTGCGTGCCCGAGAACTCCCAGTAGGTGTTGGTCGACTTGTCGGTGGCGGTGGTCCACACATAGCGCAGGCCGCTTTGCGGGTCGTAGGTGGTGTTGCGCCCGTCGGTGGCGCCGGTGTCCGCCCCGGTGAAGCGGTAGTTGGGGTTGAACACGCTGCCTTCCCAGCGGCCGGTCTGGTCGAGCATGACCGTGTTGTTTTCGCGGGTGATGACGGTGTGGATGGCGTCGCTGGTGCCGTTGGTGGTGTTCACCTGCTGGATGTCGGTGATGTCGATCACCCCGCGCACGCCGCGGCCGGAGCCGTCGGCGTCGGTGCCGGTACTCAGGTTGTTCACCACCACGGCGCGGTCGGTGGGGTTGGTGACGGTGATCTGGCCGAAGCCGTCGAGCACCTTCAGGCGCGAGGCGCTGCCGGCGGTGTTGAGAATCTGGCCGTAGAGCTGGATGTAGCCGCCCTTGACCGCTTCGCCGTCGAGCACGAAGCGCCCGCCGCTGACCGAGGGGTCGTAGCTGGCGCCGATGTTGCCGTAGTCGGAGATCAGCGGGTAGAGCCCGCCAAAGCTGCTGGTGCGCTGCGCCCAGCCGCTGGCGGCCATGTCGGCATGGGCGTAGCTGGCGTCGGCCTCGATGCGGTTCAGCGCGGCGTTGAACCACACCATGCCACCCGGCGCGCTGTGCTGGGTGTACTGCGCGCCGGTGCCGTTCTTGTAGTTCTCTACCAGGGTGTCGAGCGTGCTCTGGTTGAGCCCGTACAGATTGGCCGGGCCGGTGAGTACCGGGGTGGTCGGCAGGGTGATGTTCCAGGTTTCGATGCCGCTCTGCACCAGGCCGTTGATGTTCAGGTAGCGCGCGCTGATGAACACGCTGCCGTTGGCGACGATGCCATTGCCGGCCGGTGTGGTGGTCTGGCCGCCCTGCACGTTGGTGGCCGGGTCGCCCGAGGAATGGTAGAAGCCATCGACGAAGCTCTGCACGAAGTCGCCATTGTCGGCCTGCACGTCCACCTGCGCGGCGCGGATGTCGCCATCCACATAGATGCTGCCAGCCTGGCTATACACGCGCACCAGACCGAGCGGGTTGCTCACGTCGTCCGAGAGCTGGATGTCGGGCGAGGGCGCAGGCAGGTTGGCGTTTTTCGCGCTGTTCGGGTCGTAGTTGCTGATCACCTCGATCTCGGGCAGGCCGGCAGCGTTGTTGTGCTTGGTCTGCAGCGTGAGCGTGGGCGCCTGGTTGTTGAGGTTGATGCGGCGGATCTCGTTGTTGTCGTTGATCAGGAAGCCGTTCTGGCGGATTTCGCCGCCGCTGTCGCTGTCCACGGTGAGCTTGCCCAGCACGAGGAAGTCGGGCGTGTTGTTGACGATGCTGATCTTGGCATCGCCCGGTGCGCGCAGCGCGCCGCCGCCGATCAGGTTGTCGGCGGTGACGTCGATGTTGCCCAGGCGCACGGTGATGTCATCCACGTGCATGAAGTCGGCGATCGGGCCGTTGGCCGGCTGATCGGAGAGGCCGGGCAGCTGGGCTTCGAGCGCGACGAGGTCGGACTGCGCCGTGCCCAGGTCGGTCTCCAGGCCCTGCACGGTCCCCAGGTTGCCAGACACCGTCGTGCTGGCGCCGCTCACCGTGGTGTCGGCGCCATTGATGCTGCCGGCCAGCGTGTTCACGTCGCCGCGCAGCGTGGCGTTGCTGCCTTGCAGGCTGGTGATGGTGCTCACCCGGCTGTTGTCGGCGCTGCCGCTGGCGAAGCGGCTGCGCAGCGTGGTCTGCAGGCTGTCGATGCTGGTGTAGGTGCCGGCGAGCGAGGCGGCCTTCTGGTCGAGCTGTGCGCTGTTGCTGGCAATGCCGGTGAGCAGGCTGTTGGCGGTGCTCAGTTCGGCGGTGGCCGCGCTGCGGTCGGTATCGTTGAGGGCGCGCAGGGCGTCGATCTGCGATTGCGCCCCGTTGGTGGCCAGCAGGGTATCGATCTGGCTCTGGCGGGCGGCGATGTTGGCCAGCAGGGTGTCGATGGTGCCGTTGCTGGTGGCCAGGGTCGTGCGGTCGGTGGCCAGCTGGCCCTGCAAGGTGTTGATGTCGCCGCGCAGTGTGGCAGCGGTACCCTGCAGGCTGATCAGACTGAGGTAGTCGGTATCGGCCGCGTTGAAGTTGCCCATGCCGGCCAGGTTGCTCCGGATGGTGGCGTTGTTGGTGTTGAGGCTGTCGGCGCGCAGCACCACGGTGCCGGCGTCGGTGGTGAGGGTGGTCTGCGCGGTGAGTGCGCCGTCGGTGGTGGCGGTGGCGCCGTCGGTGGTGGAGACGATGTCGTTGCCGAGGTTGTCGATCTCCGACTCTTTCTGCGCGATCTCCTCGAGCTTCACCTCTTTCGGGCTGGGGTTGTTCCAGTTGCCGGTGTTGAAGTTGGTGCCGTTGGGGTCGCCGCTGGCGAGGCCGAGCTCAACCAGCTTGAACTGCAGGAACTTGATCTCCGACTCGTAGGCGCCGACGGCCACCGGGTCGCCCGAGTACTGCTCCATCAGGCTGCGCAGCTTGTCGATGCGCTTCTGAATGTTGGCAGCCAGGCCCACGGCCGGGTCGATGGTGTAGCTCACGCCGTCGGTCTTGCTGACCTTGAGGCGCCACAGCACGCGGCCATCGGTGCCGGTGACCGGCGAGGCCACCACGTTGCCGCTCGCGTCGATCAGCTCGTATTCTAGGGTCAGCGACTCGAAGCGGTGGATGCCGGCCAGCGCCGAGCCGTCGATCTGTGCGGTCGAGCTGCCGCCCACCACGGTCTCGCCGCCTTCGATGTCGAAGGACACATCGTCGCCGCCAAAGGCGTTGCTGATGCCGCTGACGATGCCCGAGGCCGCTTCGCGGTAGATGTCCTTGCCGATGCCGACATGGTGGGCGTCGATCTTGCCCTTGTCGGCGGCCAAGGTGATGTCGCCGGCCGTTTCGATGCTCGCGGTGCCCAGCAGCTGCACCGAGGCATTGCTGGTCACGTGCGAGCGCGCATCCGGATCGGAGTTGATCGGGAAGGCGGTCTTGTTCCACAGATGCACGTCGGAATCGACTTCAATATCGGTCCGCGTGCCGTCGCTGGACTGCCCGCCGCCCAGATGCACGCCGCCCTGGTCGGCCAGCAAGCGCGCGCCTGTGTTCACGATGGCTTTGTTGTTGCTGGTCCAGGTCGACCAGGCCTCGCCCATCGGTGCGCCGGCCAGGCCGTAGGTGTCGGACGACGAGCGCGTGTCGAGATCGACCCGCGAGCGCGTGCCGGCCTTGATGTCGCCGGTGTCGCTGGTCACCTGGGCGCCGGCGCCAAACTCGGCGGTGGCGTCGCCGGTGGCGTCGAAGTGGGTTTCCGTCGCGGCGATGGCGACCAGGCCGCCCGAATCGAGCTTGGACTTGTCGTGGCCGATCACCTCGTTGAAGGCGTCCATGCGGAACGTGCCTTCGCCCAATGCGGGCATCAGCCCGTGCACCTGGGCATTCTGCCCAATGCGGGCCAGGGTCTTGAGCGTGACGGTGCTGTGGCTGCTGCCGGCGGCGGCGTTGAGCGCCCCGCCCGAGCCGGACTGGATGTTCCAGGCCGCGGTGTCGGCATTGGCGGCAGCATCGGCCGCCACCGAGCCGGCGCCCCACCAGAACTTGTGGGCGCGGTTGTTGGCGTCGATGTCGACATGGTTGGCCTTGATGCGGCCACCGTCGGCCACCGTGGCCTCCACCGTGCTCTCCACCGTGTGGCGCGCCTTCGATCCACTGGCCCCCACCGCCGAGGCCGACACACTGTCGACCTTGCCATTGAACTGGCTGGTGTGGTCGGCCCTGAGGGTGAAGGTGGCGGCGTTGAGGCTGTGCGTGGCATCGCCGCTGCCGGTGCGTGCGCTGGTTTTGCTCTGGCTGTTGGTGCCCACGCTGGCGGCCGAGCCGGAAACGATGCCGCCGCTGCCGGAGATGGCGGTGGCGATGTTGTCGTCCTTGCCGGTGGCGGTCACGCTGATGAGGCCGGTCAGGCCGCCAAGGCTGGCGACCTGTACGCCGTCGCCGAGGCTGGCATGGGTCTGGGTGTCCGAATTGGCATGGGCGATGGTGGCGCCAGCGGCCAGTGCGCCGAGGGAGACGCCGGTCACGTCGGTGCGCTGGCGGGTGGTGTTGTCCGCTTGCACGGTCACACTGGTCTCGACGCTCAGCGTGCTGTTGTCGCCGAGCTTTGCGTCGACCTTGCCGGCGTTGTTGCTCTCGGCGTAGGTGGCGTTCACCCCGGCCAGCAGGCCGCCGGCTGCGCCCACGGCGTAGGCCGAGGTGCCGCTGCCGAGCACCGCCTGGGTGGCCGCGATGCGTAGCTGGTCGGCGGTGATGCGTGCACCCGCGCCGATGGCGGCGTCGATGTCGGGCGCGCTGGTGGCGGTGGCCACCGAGGCGCCGATGCCCACGCCGCCCGACACGTTCACGCCGTAGGCATCGGCGTCGGCGCTGCTGCGGCCGATGGCGCTCACCTCGGTGCTGCCGCCGACCTTGATGCGGCTGTTGTCGCCGACTTTGGCGCTGACCGTTGGGGTGGCCTTGGCGGTGGCGACCGAGCCGCTGGCGGCCAGGCCGATGCCGGCCTTGCCGGCAATCGACTCGGCCTTGGCGGTGGTGCGCGAATCGGCGCTGAACGCCAGGCTGTCGACGGCGTCGACTGACTGGCCGACCTGCAGGTTGTTGCCGCCGCTGGCGGTGGTGGCGCCGCCCAGGGTGGCGGTGGCCACCGAGGCGCCGACCGCGGCGCCGCCGGCCACGCTGACGCCGACCGCTTGGCTCTCGGCGCTGCGATCGTCGCTGGCCGAGACGCTGACGCCGGTGGCGTCGACAATCTGCACACCGTCGCCGAGCGCGGCGCGGGTGGTGCTGTTGTCGGTGGCGATGGCCACGGCGGCGTCGATGGCGAGGCCGCCATAGCTGCCGGCAAAGCCGGTGAGGTCGCTGACGGTCTTGGTGTGGGCGGTGAGCGAGACTGCGCCGCCCGCGTCGAGCATGGCCTGCGCGGCCACATCGGCGGCCGTGCCGGCATTGACCGTGACCACGCCGACGCCGGCACCGAGGCCCACGCCGCCGACCGAGGCGCCGCCGGCGAGCACCTTGATGTTCACATCCTGACGCGCATCGACATCGATGGCGCCGGTGGTGGTGGTGATGTTGGCGTCGCCGATGGTGGCGGTGGTGCCGTCCGTGTTGGCACCGGCCAGATCGCCCGAGATGCTGACGCCGGCCCGCGCGGCCTGCGACTGCGTGCCGGCGTCGCGAATGCGTGCGTCGTCCGAGCCGGCGAGCAGGCTGTTGATGCTGCCGTCGCTGGCCTGGTCGTCAGCGTAGCTGTTCACATCGCCAAAGTCGCCGCTGTCGGACTTGAGGCGCTTGCGCCCTTCGGCGTCCAGCCCGCTGCCGACGCTGTACACCGAGACGCCGCCGGCGATCGCGCCGATGCCGCCGGCCGCGCTGACGGTGATCGAGTCGATATCGGCGCTGGTCAGCGCATTGACGTCCACATCGCGCCTGGCCGAGACCTGCGCGTTGTCGTCGATCAGCGCCGTGGTGTCGTTCTTGATCGTGCCCACATCCACGCCGCCGGCCGCGCCGACCGCGCCGCCCGCAAGCGAGCCGGTGTAGGCGTCGAGTTTGGCGTGGTTCTTGGCGCTGACGTTCACATCCTGGGTGCTGCTGCCGTTGGTCACGCCCTGGTTGATGAGTGCGCCGTTGCCGATGACGGCGGTGGTGTCCGAATCGACGCTGGTGACGGTGACCGCGCCCGATACGCCGGCGTAGAAGCCGCCCGCGCCGCTGGCCGCGACCGAGAACAGGTCTTCGGACGAGTTGGCCTCGACCATCAGGCCGGTGATGGCGTCGCGGTCGCTCAGGTCATTGCCCGACAGCGCCTGCATGCTGGCGGTGTTGTTGCCGCGTGCATTGACGGTCGCGCCCACGCCGACACCGGCGGTGGTGTCTTTCTCGATACGGGTGACGCCGACCGCGCCGCCCACGCCAGCCGCGCCGAGGCCGACCGCGAGCGTGCCGTCGACCACATCGGTTTCGGTGTCGTCGGTGGCGATGATGCGCACATTGCCGTCGGCATCGACCACCGAGCCGGTGCCGGTGGTGGCGCTGGTGACGTTGGTCAGCGACAGCACCGAGGTGGAGCCGGCCACGCCGACCGTGCCGCCCACGCCGAGGCCGGCGGCGATGGAGAGGATCTCTTCCTGGCCGTGGGCTTCGATGGACACGTCCTTGCGGGCACGGATGTCGGCCGAGTCGCCCACTTTGGCCGTGGTGGTGTGCTTGGCCACCAGCACGTCGGCGGCGGCACCGATGCCGACCGCGCCGGCACCCGAGGCCGAACCGGCGATGCCCATCTGGTAGTGGTCGTTGCCGGCGCCAACGAGCACCGACTGGCCGGCGGCGGCGCCGGTGTTCTGGTTGATCTGCGCGTTGTTGGCGATCTCGGCGGTGGTGGTCGTGGTGATCACGTTCACATCACCGGCCAGGGTGATCGCGGCGGAGCCGGCGGCGGCACCGGTGGCGGAGATGGTTTCGACGTCGTCCTTGTTGGTGGCGGTCACCGCCAGGCCCTGGAAGCCGGTGGTGGTGCCACGGCTGGCGACGCGCTGGCCGGTGAGGGCGGCGCTGTCGCTGCCGTCGGGGTTGTTGCCGGCCGGGGCGCTGATCTCGCCCTCGTCGGTGCCGTTGGCGGTGTAGGTGGCGGCGTTGAAGCTGCCGTTGGCGATGGTCACGCCGGCCTTGGTGCCCAGCGCATCGACCGTGGCGCCGGTGCCCACGCGCGCGGTGACGGTCTTGGTGAGCACTGCGACCGCGGCCGACGCACCCACGCCGGCGCTGCCGCCGAAGGCGCCGTTGCCGGCGATCATGTCGATCTCGTTGTCGTCATCGGCCGAGACGACGACGTTGCCATCGCTGTGCACTATGGCGCCGTCGGCGATCTCGCTCTTGGTGGTGACGTCGACCACATAGACCGAGGCCGAACCGGCGATGCCGGCCGAGCCGCCGGCCGACAGCGAGGCGGCGACCGAGGTGATGTCCTCTTCGCTGCGCGCCTCGACGGTGACGGTGTCGTTGGCTTTCACGTTGCCGGCCACGCTGGCGGTGGTGGTCTTGTCGATCAGGCCCACGTCGGCGCCCGCGCCCACGCCGCCGCTGCCGCCAAAGGCCACCGCGCCGGCCACGCCGAGCAGGGTGGTTTCGTCGGAGGCGCGTACGGTGACGTCCTGCGTGCTGCTGCCGTCGTCGAGCGGGTTGATGCTCGCGCCGCTGCCGATGGCGGCGGTGGTGGTTTCGGTCAGGTCGGTGACCGTGGCCGAGCCGGCCACGCCAGCGCTGCCGCCGCCCGAGCCGCCGGCGGCGATGGTTTCGATGTCTTCATGCGAGGTGGCGGTGACCGCCACGCCGCGGGTGGATTCGGTCAGCAGTGCGCCGGCGCTGTTCTTGTCGCCGGTGGGTACATCGATGGCGGCGCGCTTGCCGCGACCGGTGGCGCTGCCGTCGATGCGCGCCTCAACCGTGTTGTCGGTGATCAGCACCGAGGCCGAGGCGCCGATGCCGGCCTTGCCGCCGCCGGCGACGTTGCCGGCGAGGCTGAAGAGGTCGACATCGTCGGCGGCGCCGACGTGGATGTTGCCGTCGGCGATCGCCGTCGAGCCGGCGTCGATGCTGGCTTTGACGGTGTTTTTGGCCTGCACCACCGTGCCCGCGCCGGCCACGCCGGCCTTGCCGGACACCCCGCCGGCGGCAGAGATGCCCTCGATGTGGGTGCTCGAATCGGCTTTGACGGTGACGTCGCCGGCCGTGGATTCGGCGTTGGCGTTGTTCTTGAGGCGGGCGTCGACAATGTTGTCGACATCGTTCCAGGCAAAGGTCACGCCCACGCCGGCCGAGCCGGTGGTGGCGCCGAGCGCGCCGGCCAGGCCGAAGATGCGCGAGCTGTCGGTCGATTGCAGCGCGATGTTGGCGGCGCTGTCGACGCCGTCGCCGCCGCGGGTGCCGGCGATCCAGGTCTTGGTGTTGTTGTCGATGGTGTTGATGGTCACCGCCGCGGCGCCGGCCATGGGGCCTTTGCTGGCGCCGATGGCGGCCGAGATGGTGTCGATGCTGTTGTCGGTGGTGGCGGCGACCGAGACCAGCCCGGTGGCGTCCACATCGCTGTTGGCGATCCAGCTCTCGGTGTCGTTGTCGAGCTGGTTCCAGCTGAAGGACAGGCCGATGCCGGCCTTGCCGCCAAAGGCGATGGCGCCGGCGATGGCGCGGATGGTGGAGTCATCCAGTGCGGTGAGGCCGACCGTGCTCACACCGGTGAGCAGCACATTGCTGAGGTAGGTCTTGGTGCTGTTGTCGATGGCGTTGATCGACACCGAGCCGGCCACGCCGACCTTGCCCTTGGTGCCGGCGACCGAGGCGGAGAGCGTCTCGATGGTGCCGGTGGTCTTGGCGTCGGCGGTGAGCGGGCCGCTGAGCGTGAGTGTGGCGTCGTCGGCATAGGCGGCGGTGGTGCCAGCGAGCGAGTTCTGCGCGTAGGAGCCGGCCAGCGCGTTGCCGCTTTGCTGGGTGGAGATGGTGACCGCGCCCGAGAGGGCCGACAGGGCGAGGGTGTTGGTGGCGTCGAGGTCGGCGGCGGTGGCGCGGCTGACGGTGGCACCGTCAGAAATATAGGCCGCGGTGTTGGCCTTGACGTCGTTGATCGACACATCGGCCGACACCGCCACGCCGAACTTGCCCTTGCCCGATTTGCTGGCCGTGCCGCTGCCGGCACCGTCCTGCGTGTCGCTGGCGCCGGCCGGCATGTCGGTTTGCGCCTTGCTGTTGGTGGCGAGCGCGCCGGCGACCGAGTAGGCGCCTTGCGAGACTTCAGACGCCGCGACCAGATTGACCTTGCCGGTGGTGCTGATGTTGCCCAGCGCCGGCACGAGGTCGAGGCCGAGCGGGTCGAAGTTGCCGATGTAGGCGGCGACGTCGGAGACGATGGTGTTGACCGACACCGAGAAGCCGATGCCGACCTGGCCCTTGGTGGCGACCACGCCACCGGCCACGGAGATGTTCTCCAGATCGCCCTTGGCGTTGACGGTGATGTCGTCGCCGGCATCCACCGTGGCGTCGTCGTCAATCGCGGCGGTCGAGGTGTTGGTGAGGGTGTTGATCGACACCGCCCCTTCCACGCCGACCGCGTCGGAGCTGCCGCCGGCCTCGGTGACGGTGACCACGCGCTGGATGTTGGTGGCGTCCACGTCGACCGTGTTGGCGCTGTTCACTTTGGCGTTGCCGCGGATGGTGGCGCTGGCGTTGGTGTCGATGCTGATCAGCCCGGCCGAGCCGCCGAGCGCGGCCTTGCCGCCGCTGGTGCCGAGGAATTTCTTGGACAGGATGCCGACCGCGCCGGTGAGGCTGATGTCGTTCTTGGCGCTGACCTTGACTGACTGCGTGGCCAGGCCGGGGATGGCGGTGTAGCGGGTGTTGATCTGCGCGCCTTCATCAATATAGGCGGTGGCGTTGTTGTCGAGGTCGAACAGGTTCACGCCCACGGCCAGGCCGATGCCGCTCTTGCCCTTGGCGGAGTTGATCGAATAGGTGGTGAGGAACATGTCCAGCACGCCACCTTGCAGGAAGTTCAGGATCTCGTCCGGGTCTTCCCAGTCGATCTGCCACGGGTAGGGCACATGGGTTTGCGCGTCGACCAGCAGCGCGCCCTTGGCGTCGACCGTGGCGCCCTTGCCGATGAAGGCATTGGCGGTGTTCACGAAGCTGCCATAGGCCACCGAGCCGCCCACGGCCGAGCCGGTGGAGCTGGTCTTGGCGCCGGCGCTGGAGCTGGGGTCGTCGGTGACCTTGGCGGTGACCGAGATGCCGCCCGCGGCTTTGACGTCGGCCAGCGGGGCAATCGAGGCGGTGGCGGTGTTGTTGCCGGTGCTCCACGCCACCGCGCCGGCGGCGTTGAACTTGCCTTCCTTGATGCCCGGGAAGAGGAAGCTGGTGAGGCGGTCGGCGGTGGTCGGGTTGATCTTGCCGGTGGCGGTGAGAATGCCGCCGACCACGTTGCGCTGGATGCCGGCCTTGAAGTTGGTGATCTTGGCCGAGATGGACGACGGGTTGCCCAGCGTGGCGGCGTTGGCCGAGTTGCCCTCTTCGATGTCGGCGTTGGCGGTGACGGTGACGTCGCCAGTGGTGGCTTCGGCCGTGCCGCCGAGCGTGGCGGTGGTGGTCGAGGTGGTCTCGCTGATCGCCAGCGACAGGCCCACGCCGCTGCCGCCGGTGTTCTTGGCGTCGGCGGCGGCGTTGATCTCGGCTTCGGTCTGCGCGTCGACGCTGATCGAGCCGCCGGTGGTCGTGGTGGTGTCGCCGACCTCGGCGAGGGTGGTGATGTGGGTATTAGCGCGCACAAAGGTGGCGTCGACCGGCTTGTTGATCGAATTGACCGTGGCGGTGACGTCGATCTCGGTGTTGGTGTGGGCCTGCACCGTCAGCGCGTTGGTGGCGGTGACGTTGGCCGTGCCGACCACGCGGGCGCGGGCCTCGGCGGTGGATTCACCCCACGCCGCCGAGAACAGGAAGGGGCTGCTGAAGGTCGGCTTGGCGGCCGAGTCGGCGTCGGCGCCGATGGTGACCGTGTCGGTGCCGATGATCAACGAGGCGCCGTCGATCAGGGTGGTGGCCTTGGCGGTGGACAGCGCCACCAGCGGGACGGAATTGAAGTCGAAGAGGTTGTCGTCCAGCGCGGTGATCAGCGGGCCGTCGGGGTCGGGCAGCCAGCTCTGGTCGAGCAACTTGGTGACCGTGCCGAGGATCTTGTACGACAGCGAGGTGGTCGCGGTCGAGGTGATGTCGATCGTGTTGCCACGGATCTCGCTCTTGATCGCGCCGCTGTCGCCGATGGTGGTGGTGGCGGTGGCGATTTTCTCGAAGCCCGAGCGCGCGCCGGCGTGGCTGCTGATCGTCACCTTGCCGCTGCCGGTGACTTTGCTGCCGAGCACGGTGGTGGTGGCCGTGGCTTTGGTGGTGACGCTGAGGAAGGCGCCGCCGATGCCGTCGACCGGGTCGTCCAGCTCCTGGTCGATCTGGCGCTGGGCGTCGGCCACGGTCAGCGCCGGGTTGTTCTCGAGCAGCTCGTTCACCAGCGAGGTCTCGGCGGACGAGCGGAGGGTGATGTCCTTGCCGGTGACGGTGGCTTCGGTCAGCGACACGCTGGCGGTGACGTCGCGGTTGGCGCCGATGGCGTCCAGGGTGCGGCCTTCGACTTTTACGTCGCCGCTGGTTCTGCCGTTGTCGGCGTGGGCGAGCAGGCGGCTGCCGGCTTTGAGCTCGACGTTGGACGCGCGTAGCGTGAGATCGCCCGAGTCGCCTTGCGAGGCGTCGGTGGCGTGGTTGCCGGTGGTGGGGTTGGCGATGTCGCGGGTGGAGATGGTGATGTTGTCGCCGACGGTGATCTTGTCGTTGGCGATGAGGGTGAAGTCGGCGCCGTCGGTGTGCTGGTTGGCCGAGACCACCTCGATGTTGTTGGGGTCGATCAGCACCGCGCCGCGCTGGCCGGACGTGGCGTTGGCCTTGAGCGCGCCGCCTTCGAGGCGGACTTTTTCGGTGGCCGAGAATTCGATGTGGCCGCCGTCGCCGGAGACTTCGCCGCCGCGTGCCGACAGCTCGCCGCCGGTGGCCAGCGTGGCCGTATCTTCGGCCCAGACGCGGATCTTGCCGCCGTCCGAATTGGCGCCATGGCCATCGGCCGACACCCGGCCGCCGTCGGCCACGGTGATGTCGCCACCCGCGTCGATGCGGATGCGGCCCGCGGCTTCGCCCGCCGCGCCATCGGCCGACACCGCGCCAGCGATGTTCACGGCATCGGCCGCAACGATGCGAACCGTGTCGCCGTCCTGCAGCATCTGCGCGCCGGCTTCGAGGCCGTCGATGTTCACCAGGGCGCCAAAGCCGGCATGCGCTGCGGCGCCGGCTTCGATGCGGGCACCGCCGTCGATGTTTACATTGGCGGCGGCCAGTTGCACCGCACGGGCGGCCTTGACCGAACCCTTGACCGTGATCAGACCCGACTCGGACAAAGGAATCTCGCCGCGCAAGGCCTGGT
This sequence comes from Rhodocyclaceae bacterium, assembly GCA_041396265.1. Classification (GTDB taxonomy): domain Bacteria; phylum Pseudomonadota; class Gammaproteobacteria; order Burkholderiales; family Rhodocyclaceae; genus Nitrogeniibacter. The sequence goes on along the minus strand of JAWKYX010000025.1, from coordinate 40,742 downwards.
CGACCGCCGCGTCGTCAATCGCCCCGCCCGGGCCGATCAGCCGTTCCATGTAGGCCGGCGTCGGTGTGGCGACGGTGAGGCTGCCGACGTTGATCTGGCCTTGTGCGCCCACGACCATGCCGTGCGGGTTGAAGAAGAAGACATTGCCGCCGATGCGCCCGTCTTTGTAGGCGTTCATCACCCCGTCAATGTGGCTGCGCTCGTTGCGCACCAGGTTGAGCAGGTTGGCGGTTTGCTGGGGCAGGTGCAGATTGACCGTCTGCCCCGCGCCGATGTTGAAGCGCGAGAAGGAGTTGAAGGCGTTGTTGCCTCTGACCGTCGCGGTGGTGATGTCGGTGACCGCCCCCGCCTGGGTCAGCGTGGTCGCGGTGCGCCCGTCGGTGACGATGCCGGGTTGCCCCGCCATGGCCATCGGGGCCGCGAGCAACAGCCAGCTCGAAAAGGCATTGAGGAAGGCGCAGCGGCGCAATACGCAAAGATATTGACGACGCAGATAGGTCAGGGCCCCTTGGCTCACGGTACTTCTCCCGGTCAGAGCATCGTGGGGGCGTCGGATACATGGGCATCCGGGAGAGAACGGTTCTGCGTTCAGCCCGCCGCGAATTGGAAATCAGGGGCGGTGCCGTCCGGGTGCCTGGGACATGAACGTCGGGCCATCGGGCATCGCCGCGGTCCCTGTCCGGTTCTTGGGTGCCGGTGTCGGGGGATTCGAGTTCAGTGTTCTTGTGATCTGGCCGGCGGGGGTGATGTCAGCCAATGAGACACATGTCGATGGGTGTGAAGTCCCGAAGCAAAACATGTACCGCTTATTGCAAATGATTGTTACGCAAGCGATCGTCGCCACCAATGGCATACGTCACAGTCATGATGTGTAAAGTTTTTCGACACCTTGGGCGGTGCCGATCACGGCCGTGCGGTCGTGTTCAGGGCGCGGAGATTTCGGTCCGAGAGGCCAGCACCTGGTCGACCCGGTTCTTGTCCACGTCCATCACCTCGAAGTCCCAGTCGTCACAGGTGAAGCGCTCGGACTTTTTCGGGATGCGGCCGAGGATGGCGAGCACGAAGCCGCCGACCGTGTGGTAGTTGCCGAGCGACTCGTCGGGCAGGTGGCGGATGCCGAGCTTTTCCTTCATCTCGTCGAGCGGCAGCAGGCCGTCGAGCAGCCAGGAGCCGTCGGGGCGGCGCACGGCGAGGGCTTCGTCGGGGTCGTCGGCGGTCGGGCTCATGTCGCCGACCACGGTCTGCAGCAGGTCGTAGAGGGTGACGATGCCTTCGGTCTGGCCGAACTCGTTGACCACGAAGGCGAAGGAGCTGCGGTGGGCGCGGAACTGGCGCAGCAGGTCGATCAGGGTCAGCACGCTGGGCACGAACAGCGGCGGGGTCATCGGCATTTCGCCGAAGTCGATGTCGCCGCTCAGCGCGGCCTGCAGCAGGTCGCGGCTCTCGGCCACCCCGATCACGTTCTGCAGGCCGCCCTTGCAGATCGGGAAGCGTGACAGATGGCTCTCGCGCAGGCAGCGCAGGTTTTCTTCGCGCGGCCACTGCAGGTCGAGGAGGGTGACATCGACCGCGTCATCACCGCGCCGACGCGGCGGTCGTCGAGCCGGAACACATTGCCCAGCAGATGGCTCTCTTCCGGGCCGATGGCGCCGGAGCGTTCGCTCTCGTCCACATAGGCGAGGATGTCTTCGACGCCGGGCAGGGCGGGCGCGGCGCGGAAGGGCAGGGCGCGCAGCACCAGGTCGGCCGACCAGGAGAGGAAGCGGATGGCCGGCGACATGATGCGGATGAACAGGTGCATGAAGGGCGCGGTGAGCACCGCCACGCGCTCGGGGTCGGCGATGGCGATGCGCTTGGGCACGATCTCGCCGAACACGATGGAGGCCGCGGTGACGATGATGATGGTGGTGGCCAGGGCGATCTGCCCGGCCCAGTCGGCGGCCCAGGGGGTGAGCTCGACGACGGCCGATTCCAGTCCGGTCTTCATGGCCGACTCGCCGAAGATGCCGGCCATCAGCGAGGCGGCGGTGATGCCGGTCTGGGTGGCGGCGAGGAAGTGGCTGGGGGTTTCCTTGATCGCCAGGGCCAGCCCGGCGCGGGTGTCGCCGGCCTCGCGCATCTGGTGCAGGCGCGCCTTGCGCGCCGAGGCCAGCGCCATTTCAGTCAGTGAAAACAGGCTCGATATGCCAATCAACAACAGCAGGATCCACAAGGCATCCATGGTGCAACTCCGAAAACAGGCCGCAGCGGCGGCGCCGACAGTCTACCTGTCGGCAGCGCTCAACGGGGTCTGCCGTTGCGGCGCTGGCGCACGGTGATCGCGATCAGCGTGACCAAGGACAGCGGCATGACGAAGCCGAGCATGGCGGTGGTGAAGGTCTTCAGGGCGCCGCTGCCGGTGGCGTCGAGCACCAGGTAGACGACATAGGCGGCGTAGTAGGCGATGAACACCGCGCCCTCCCAGCGGGCGATTCGCGGCGCACGAGGAAGACCGGCAGGCAGGCGACGGCCACGGCGAGCATCACCCACAGGTCGAAATCCAGCGCGGCGGCGGGCACCGGCAGGCCGGTCGGGGCGATCAGCCCGGCCAGGCCGAGGCAGCCGAGCAGGTTGAACACATTGCTGCCGACGGCATTGCCGATGGCCATGTCGCGCTCGCCACGGATGGCGGCCATCACCGAGGTGGCGATTTCGGGCAGCGAGGTGCCGATGGCGACCACGGTGAGGCCGATCACCAGGTCATCGACGCCGAGCCAGCGGGCGAAGAACACGGCGGCGTCGACCAGCCAGTCGGCGCCGAGCACCAGCAGCGCGAGACCGGCAGCGACCTTGAGCACGTCGAGGCTCCAGTGACCGCCGGTCGAGGTGGTGGGCAGATCGCCGTAGCGGGCCTGCTCGCTGCGCGAGGCGCGGCGCGACTGGCGCACGAGGAACACCAGGTAGGCCGCCAGCAGCGCCACCAGCAGCGCCCCTTCGCCCTGGCCGATGAGGCCGTTGGCGGCGAGCACGACGACCAGCACCGAGGCGCCGATCATCACCGGCACCTCCTGGCGGATCACCTGGCCGGCAATCGACAGCGGCGTGACCAGGGCGCCGATGCCGAGGATCAGCAACAGGTTGCAGATGTTGCTGCCGACCACGTTGCCGAGCGTCAGCGCCGACTGGCCGGCCAGCGCGGCGTCGATGGCCACGGCGATCTCCGGCGCGCTGGTGCCGAAGGCGACGATGGTCAGGCCGACCACCAGCGGCGACAGGCCGAAGGACAGGGCGAGGCGGGAGGCGCCGCGCACCAGCACGTCGGCGCCGACGGTGAGGGCGATCAGGCCGGCCGCGAAAAGGAGGATCTGCATCATGGGTCAGTGCATGCGAGGAGACGGTACGGTAAAACGAAAAGGCCCGCCAAGCCGGTGGCGGGCCTTCCCGGTCACGCCCGAGACATCAGTTCAGGGTGGCCCACTTGCCGTCCTTGAACTGGAACAGCGTGGTGCCGCCGGACTTGATGTCGCCGAACTTGTCGAAGGCGATCTGGCCGGTCACGCCTTCATACGACAGGCTCTGCAGCGCCGGCAGGTACTTGGACGGCTCGGTGGAGCCGGCCGCCTTCATGGCTTCGATCAGCGCCATGGCGGCGTCGTAGCTGTAGGGCGCGTAGAGCTGCACGTCGGTGTCGAAGCGCTTCTTGAAGCGGGCCTTGAAGTCGGCGCCCTTGGGCATCTTGTCCATCGGGATGCCGGCCTGCGAGCAGTAGGTGTCTTCCTTCAGGGCGTCGCCGCCGAGCTTGAGCATTTCGCCGGTGCACACGCCGTCACCGCCAAGGAACTTGCCGGTGTAGCCGAGCTGGCGCATCTGGCGCAGCATCGGTGCGGCCTGGGCGTCCATGCCGCCGTAGAAGATGGCGTCGGGCTGGGCGCCCTTGAGCTTGGTCAGGATGGCCGAGAAGTCGGTGGCCTTGTCGTTGGTGAACTCGCGGCCCACCACCTGCACGCCGTGGCCCTTGAGGGCGTCGGAGAAGGCGTCGGCCAGGCCCTGGCCGTAGGCGGTGCGGTCGTCGATGATGGCGATTTTCTTGAGCTTGAGCGATTCGGCGGCGTACTTGGCCATCGCGGCGCCCTGCTGCAGGTCGTTGGCGATGACGCGGAAGGTGACCTTGTAGCCCTGGCGGGTCAGCTTGGGGTTGGTGGCCGAGGGCGTGATGACCGGAATGCCGGCCTGCTCATACACGCGCGAGGCGGGAATCGAGGCGCCCGAAGGTGACATGGCCGACCACGCCGACGACTTCGGCATCGGCCAGGCGCTGGGCCGCGGTGGTGGCGGTGCGCGGGTCGGCCTGGTCGTCTTCGCCCATCAGCTCGAAGGTGACTTTCTTGCCACCGATCATGACGCCGGCGGCGTTGGCGTCTTCGACCGCCAGACGGGCGCCGTTCTCGCCGTCCTTGCCGATGTGGGCGATCGGGCCGGTCAGCGGGCCAGCGTGGCCGATCTTGACGGCGTCGGCGTGGGCCACGCCGAGTCCGAGGCCGAACAGGGCCAGTGCGAGTACTGTTTTTTGCATTTTGCTAGCTCTCCTGGAAGCTATCGAGTGTCAAAATGGCCTCAACGCCGGCCGGCGTGGTGTGCGGTTTCTTGCGGGCACATCCCGCCGAGGGATCGAAAACCGTGCGTCAAACCCCTGCCATTCTAGCGCCGGGGGCCGCGCGGCGCACGGATCGGCCGATTTTCGACGGAGGTGTCATGAAGAAGTTGCTGTCTGTGCTGTGCGGTGTGCTGGGCCTGCTTGGCCTCAGTGCCTGCGACCAGTTCGTCATCGAAGACCTCAAGCCGGGGGTGTCCACTGGCTTCGAGGTGCGCGACAAACTCGGCCCGCCGGGGATCGAGTGGCGCAATGCGGACGGTTCGGTCACCTGGGAATACACCCAGCAGCCCAGGGCACCACCTGCTACCTGATCACCGTCGATGGCAACAACGTGGTGCAGAAGGTCGAGCAGGTGCTCACCCCGGCGCAGTTCGCACGCGTCCAGCCCGGCCTGAGCCAGGACCAGGTGCGCCGCCTGCTCGGCAAGCCGGCCAAGACACAGTTCTTCCAGCTCAAGAACGAGACGGTGTGGGACTGGCTGATCGACAACAGCAACGGCGCCGAACCGGTCTACTTCAACGTGTACTTCAACCCGCAGGGCCAGGTGGTGCGCACCGGCCGCGACATCGAATACAAGGGGCGCTGATCATGTACCGCTGGATGATGCTGATGTGCCTGCTGGGGCTGACGGCGTGTGCGACGCTGGCGCCGATCGTGCCGGGGCAGTCTGCAGCGCAGGTGCGCACCGCGCATGGCGCGCCGACGCGCATCGTCGATCAGGCGGACGGGGGCGAGTTGTGGCAGTACGCGACCCAGCCCTTCGGCACCACCTTCGTGCAGGTGCGTTTCGACGCGTCCGGCCAGGTGGTCGAGACCTGGGACGGCCTTGCCCCCGAGCGGCTGGCGCAGATCCAGCCGGGCATGACGCTGGCGGCGGTGCGCGAGCGGCTCGGCCCGCAGCGCAGCGTGGCGCACTTCGCGCTCTCGGGCGAGACGGTCTATGACTGGAACATCAGCAACAGCGGCAACCCCGGCATTGCCACCTACTTCAATGTGCACGTCCGCGACGAGGCGGTGGTGCGCACCTCGACCACCTACGAGTACCCGCGCGACGGCATGTTCTTCGGCGGCTTCGGCATTGGCGCGGGCAGTGGCTCGGGGGTCGGCATCGGTATCAATATCGGGATCGGTTCGCGCTGAGGCCGGCGCCGTCAGGCGTCGCTGTCGAGCAGGTGGTCGAGGGTTGCCTGGGCGAGCGGGTAGTCAAAGCGCCCGACCTGCCCCAGCAAGCGCTGGCCGGCGTCGCCGTAGGTGCTGGTGATCAGTGCGGCGTGCGTTTGCAGCAGGGTGTTGGCGCGCATGTCGCTGGTGGCCAGGAGCGGGCGTAGCTCCTTGAGCACTTGCGCGGCCACTGCCGGGTCGGGGGCGGTGCGACAGCACAGCCAGCGGGCCAGGGTGTCGTAGAGCTGCGCCGGTTCGACCGGTTTGGGGATGAAGTCATTCATGCCGGCCTGCAGGCAGGCGGCCTGGTCCTGCGGGAAGACGTTGGCGCTCATCGCCAGGATGGGCGTGGTGGCATGGCCGGGCAGGGCGCGGATGGCGCGGGTGGCGTCGAGACCGTCCATTGCGGGCATCTGGATGTCCATGAGAATTAGATCGTAGGGCGTGGCGCGCGCCAGCGCGACGGCCTCGAGCCCGTTCTCGGCGGTGTCGACCCGGTAACCGTTGGCGTGCAGCATGGCGACGGCCACTTCGCGGTTGACCTCGCTGTCTTCGGCCAGCAGGAGCCGGCAAGATTGTGTGCCGCCGCTGCTGGTGGGCTGGGCGGCGGGCGTGTCGGGGGCCGGAGCGCTGCGCTGGGCCGGTGCGCGCCTGAGCTGCACGCACATCCAGAAGGTGCTGCCCTCGCCCGCGGTGCTGTCGACGCCGACCTCGCCATCCATCAGCTCGGCGAGCCGGCGGGTGATGGCCAGCCCGAGGCCGGTGCCGCCGTACTTGCGGGTGGTGGAGGTGTCGGCCTGCTCGAAGGCGCTGAACAGGTGCCGACGGGCCTCGGCCGAGATGCCGATACCGGTGTCGATGACCTCGAAGCGGACCGTCACATGTGCGTCGGTTTCGGCCTGGATGCGCGCGCGCAAGGTGACCTGCCCGGTCTCGGTAAATTTCACCGCATTGCCGGCGTAGTTGAGCAAGGCCTGGCGCAGGCGGGTGGGGTCGCCGCGCACCCAGGTGGCCTGGCCGATGCCGTCGACCTGCACGCGCAGGGACTTGGCCTGCGCCTGGGTGGCAATGAGTGAGTGGACCTGGTCGAGCACGGAGTCGAGGGAAAAATCGAGCGCCTCGAGTTCGAGCTTGCCGGCCTCGATCTTGGACAGGTCGAGGATGTCGTTGAGCAGGGTCAGCAGGTGCCGGGCCGAGACTTCGACCTTGGCCAGCCGCTCGGCCTGTTTTGGTGTGGGTGGTCGCGGCTGAGCAGATGCGACAAGCCGACGATGGCATTCATCGGCGTGCGGATCTCGTGGCTCATGTTGGCCAGGAAGGCGCTCTTGGCGCGGTTGGCCGATTCGGCTTCGCGCTGTGCTTCGACCAGTTCGGCGGTGCGGGCGGCGACCAGTTCTTCAAGGTGGTGGCGGTGCTGTTCGAGCTCGTCGGCGGCGCGCTTCTTCTCGGTGATGTCTTCCTTGATCGCCAGGTAGTGGCTGATGCGGCCGTCGGCCTGGCGGATCGGGCTGATGATGGCCTGCTCGATGTACCGGCTGCCGTCCTTGCGTTTGTTGTACAGCTCGCCACGCCATACCTGGCCGCGACCGAGGGTGTCCCACATGGCGCGGTGGATTTCGGGCGGGGTGTCGCCTGACTGCAGGATGCGTGGATTCTGGCCGATGATCTCGTCGGCCGAATAACCGCTGATCTGGATGAAGGCGTCGTTGACATACTCGACCTTGGCGTCCAGATCGGTGATGACGATGCTCTCCGGGCTTTGCGCCACGGCGAGTGAGAGTTTGCGCAGTTGCGCTTCGGCGCGGTCGCGCCCGATGGCGAGGGCGGCCACATGGGTGGCCTGGTCGATCAGTTCCTGGTGCCAGGCGGAGGGCCAGGCGGGGTGGTCGTAGTACAGCGCGAAGGTGCCCAGCACGCTACCGTCGTCGGCGAGGATGGGGGTCGACCAGCAGGCACGCAGCCCGAAGCGCTCGGCGATCCCCGGCACCGATGCCCAGCGTGGGTCGTTGGCGATGTCCTCGCAGATGACCTGCTCGCGCCGCCACGCCGCGGTGCAGCAGGCGCCCAGGTTGTCCTGCACCGGCAGGCCGTCGATCAGCGCGACATAGTCGGCCGGCAGGCTCGGGGCGGCGCCGTGGCGCAGCACGTTGTCGACCGGATCGCGCAGCAGGATCGATGCCTGCAGGCCCTTGCCTTGGGCTTCGATGGCGCGGGCCAGGGCGTCCAGCGTGTCGCTCAGCGGGGCGCCGCTGGTCACTTTTTCCAGCGTCAGGTTCTGGGTGGCCAGGATTTGCTCGGCACGGCGCAGCTGGCTGATGTCGCGCGAGATGCCGAACATGCCGACAACCCGTCCGTCGGCATCCCGCAGGGCGCCCTTGGTGGCCATGAAGGTGAGTTCGCCGTCTTCGGTGCTGAGCTCCTCGGTGAAAGTGACGACGGTGTTGTTCTCCATCACCCGCCGGTCGTTGGCCTGGACTTCGCGCGCCTGCTCGGCGGGGAAGAGGGTGTGGTCGTCATGGCCGAGGACCGCCTCTGCCGGCTTGCCGGTGAGCCGTGCGGCCTCCGGGTTGAACAGCAGGTAGCGGCCCTCGGTGTCCTTGGCAAAGATGGCATCCTTCGAGCCCTCGGCGATTGCGTCGAGCAGTGATAGCGCCCGCAGGCGTTCGGTTTGCGCGGTGTAGGCGGCCTGCGCGGCGTCGGTCATGCGGCGGACCAGCCGGCTGACCAGCGCGTAGAGCAGCAAGGAGGTGACCACCACGAAGGCCAGGCCCTTGGTGGTGTTGGCCAGGGCCAGGCGGGCCGGGTCGGAAAACAGGTGCTCGACCGCCTGGTCGGAGAACACGATCCACAGGCCGGCGACGAGGGCGTAGAGAGCGACGATGCGCAACACCCCGCCGCGCCGGTGGGCCGGGATGGCGAGGGTGTCGGGCACGGGCCCCTGGCCGGGGGCGCGGCCCTGTGCCGGGGCGGTGGGGCGGGGGTCAGTCGGCATCGCGATAGCGCCTGGCAATCTCTACGAAGGCGGGGAAGTCGGTCAGGAAGCAGTCGACCACCGCCGGGTCGAAGTGGCTGCCCCGGCCGGCGGTGATGATGTCACGGGCGGTCTCGACGGGCAGGGCGGGCTTGTAGACGCGGGCGTGGATCAGCGCGTCGAAGACGTCGGCCAGCGCCATCAGCCGCGCCGAGGCGGGAATGGCGTCGCCGGCCAGGCCGTCGGGATAGCCGGTGCCGTCCCAGCGCTCGTGATGATGGCGGGCGATTTCCTTGGCCAGCGAGAGAAACGGCAGGGCCTCGCGGACGTCGGCCTCGGCCCGTTCGATGGCGGCCGCGCCGAGGGCGGCGTGGGTTTGCATGATGGCCCATTCATCGGCATCGAGTTTGCCGGGCTTGAGCAGGATGTGGTCGGGAATGCCGACCTTGCCGATGTCGTGCAGGGGAGCGGAGCGGGTGAGCAAGGCGACGTAGCGCGGGGTGAGCGTCTGTGCAAAGCGCGGATGCGCGCGCAGGGCGTTGGCCAGATGCGCCACATAGGCCTGGGTGCGCAGGATGTGGTTGCCGGTCTCCGGGTCGCGGGTTTCGGCCAGGTGGGCCAGGGCTCGGATGCTGACCGCCTGGATGTGCTCGTTGTCGGCCATGCGGCGGGCCACCTCGGCCTCGAGGAAGGTGTTGTGGTCGCGCAGCGCGTCACGCGCCCGCTTGACGTCGAGCTGGGTGCGCACCCGTGCCAGCACCAGTGCCGGGCGGATCGGCTTGGCGATGTAGTCGGCCGCGCCCAGGCTCAGGCCGTGCTCCTCGTCGCGGGTGTCGTCCAGCGCGGTGAGAAAGATGACCGGGATGTCGCGGGTGAGCGGGTTGTCGCGCAAGCGGGTGAGCACGGTGTAGCCGTCCATGCCCGGCATCATGATGTCGAGCAGGATCAGGTCGGGGGCCGGCTGCGCGGCGGCGATGGCCAGGGCGCGTTCGCCCGAGGTGGTGGCCTGCACGGTGTAGTCCGGCTGCAGGACGTCGCCGAGCACCGCCAGGTTCTCCGGGGTGTCGTCGACGATGAGGATGCGGGCACTGGGGGTGGTCCGGGCCATGCTCTCTCCGCATGCAAGGCGGTTACGCAACACGCGTGTGAAACGCTAGTGTAGCCATGAATGACCTTAACGGCACTGCCGGCCGGGGCTTGTGCGATTTTTCGCAAGCGCCGGCCGGGTGGTGTGCGGAAATCCGCACAAACCCCGCTGGCCGTGCGAGGTGAACACGGGCTTAAGTCAATGATTTGACGGGCGAAGGCGGCCGGCGTGCAAACTGGCCCGGCCCTTGCATTCAAGGACGGGGTCGGGCGCGACCGGCGGTGGAGTCTCCCTCCCTTTCCTCGCCGCCGCGTCGTTAGCCCGCCACCATAACCACCCATGGAGGAGACCACCATGAAAGTCATCCGTACCCTCGGCATCGCTGCCGCTGCCCTGATCGTATCCACCGGCGTGCAGGCCGAACAGAAGTTCATCAACGTGCTCACCGGCGGCACCAGCGGTATCTACTATCCGCTGGGCGTGGCCCTGTCCCAGCAGATCGGCAAGGCGCTGCCGGACGCCAAGGTCAGCGTCCAGTCCACCAAGGCCAGCGCCGAGAACCTGAACCTGCTGCAGGCCGGCCGGGGTGAAGTGGGCTTTGCCCTTGCCGACGCGGTGTCCGACGCCTGGAAGGGCGATGCGGAGGCCGGCTTCAAGCAGAAGCTGGACAAGCTGCGCGGCGTGGCGGCGATCTACCCGAACTACATCCAGATCGTGGCCTCCGAAGAGTCGGGCATCAAGACGCTGGCCGACCTCAAGGGCAAGCGGGTTTCCGTGGGCGCGCCCAAGTCCGGTACCGAGCTGAACGCCCGTGCCGTGCTCAAGGCGGCCGGTATCGGCTATGAAGGCCTGTCGAAGGTGGAATACCTGCCCTTTGGCGAGTCGGTCGAGCTGATCAAGAACCGCCAGCTCGATGCCACCCTGCAGTCCGCCGGCCTGGGCGTGGCCTCGCTGCGCGACCTGGCCAGCACGATGAAGATCGTGGTGGTGCCGGTGCCGGCCGAGGTGGTGGAGAAGATCGGTGACTCGGCCTACCAGCAGGGCGTGGTGCCGGCCAACACCTACGAGGGCCAGACCGCCGACGTGCCGACCGTGGCGATCCGCAACATCCTGGTGACTCATGAAGGCGTTGATGCCGACACCGTGTACGCGATGGTCAAGTCGATGTTCTCGAACATGGACGCCATGGTTGCAGCGCACTCCGCGGCCAAGGGCATCGTGCTGGAGAAGGCGTCGACCGGCCTGCCGGTGCCGCTGCACCCGGGTGCCGCCCGCTTCTATGCTGAAGTGAACAAGGCGACCAAGTAACGGGTAGTTGCATGACCGCGGCCGCGCCGTGACGGTGCGGCCGCCCGGATAACAACGACACATCGTGCCGAATGGTGCGAGGAGACCACACCATGTCTGAACACGCCTCCGGAGCGCAGTTGTCTTACGGCTGGTCGCTGGGGCCCCAGGCGCGGATGCTGTTTTTGATCGGCATCCTGTTTTCGGCTTTCCAGATCATCACCGCGTCCTTCAGTCCCCTGTCGTCCACCATCGTGCGGGCGGTGCACGTGGGCTTCCTGATGCTGATGACCTTCGGCATCGCGGCGGCCGTGCGGCCGCGCTTCGATGCGGTTGCAGCGTTGCTGTGGCTGGTCGGGGTGGTCGGCTTCTGCATGGCCTTCTATCACTGGGTCTTCGAGGGCGACCTGATCCAGCGCGCGGGCGATCCGACCGACCTCGATCTGGTGATCGGTGCGGTGACCATCGTGATGGTGTTCGAGGCGGCACGACGCGTCATGGGCGTGGCCCTGCCGATCATCTGTCTGGGTTTCCTCGCCTACACCGTGTTCGGCCAGTACCTGCCGGGCGACTGGGCGCACCGCGGCTACGCGCTGTCGCAGGTGATCGACCAACTCGGCTTCGGCACCGAAGGGATCTACGGCATCCCCACCTATGTGTCGTCGAGCTATATCTTCCTGTTCATCCTGTTCGGCACCTTCCTCGAACAGGCCGGCATGATCCGCCTGTTCACCGATTTCGCGCTCGGCACCGTCGGCCATACCCATGGCGGGCCGGCCAAGGTGTCGGTGGTCTCCTCGGGCCTGATGGGCACCATCAGCGGCTCGGGCGTGGCCAACGTGGTCACCACCGGCCAATTCACCATCCCGCTGATGAAGCGCTTCGGCTACTCCAGCGAGTTTGCCGGCGGCGTCGAGGCGACCAGTTCCATGGGCGGGCAGATCATGCCGCCGGTGATGGGCGCGGTGGCCTTCATCATGGCCGAGACCATCGGCGTGCCCTATGTCGAGATCTGTCTGGCCGCCGCGATTCCGGCCGCGCTGTACTTCTTCACCGCCTTCCTGATGGTGCACCTCGAAGCCGGCCGAAAGGGCCTGGTCGGCCTGCCCAAGAGCGAGTGCCCGGACCCGATCGCCGCGCTCAAGCGCGACTGGTACCTGCTGGTGCCGCTGGGCGTGCTGGTGTGGCTGCTGTTCTCCGGCTTTACCCCGCTGTTCTCCGGCACCGTCGGCCTGGCCCTGACCGCCATGCTGATCTTCGGCACGGCGGTGGCGCTGCGCCTCAAGGGCACCGCGCTGCGAGTGGTTTTCTGGGTGGCGCTGGCGCTGGCCTGCTCGGGCTTCCTCAAGCTCGGCATCGGTGTGTTTTTCGGTCTCATCGCGCTGCTGGTGCTGGTCTGCTTCGTGATCCAGGGCGGCCGCGAGACCCTCAAAGTGGCGGTCACCGCGCTGGCCGAGGGCGCGCGCCACGCGCTGCCGGTGGGCGTGGCCTGCGCTCTGGTGGGCGTGATCATCGGCTGCCTGACGCTGACCGGCGCGGCGACCATGTTCGCCAACACCGTCATTGCCCTGGGCCAGGACAGCCTGATCCTCTCGCTGGTGCTGACCATGCTGGTCTGCCTGCTGCTGGGCATGGGCATCCCGACCATCCCCAACTACATCATCACCTCGTCGCTGGCCGCGCCGGCCCTGCTCGAACTGGGCGTGCCGCTGGTGGTCAGCCACATGTTCGTCTTCTACTTCGGCATCATGGCCGACCTGACGCCGCCGGTGGCCCTGGCCGCCTTCGCCGCGGCGCCGATCGCCCGCACCTCGGGCATGAAGATCGGCATGCAGGCGCTGCGTATCGCGATCGCCGGTTTCGTCGTCCCCTACATGGCGGTGTATGCCCCCGAGCTGATGCTGCAGGGCGACTGGACCGTGCTTGCCGTGCTGTACGTCGTTTTCAAGGCGGTGATGGCGATCATCCTGTGGGGCGCGGCGAGCATCGGCTACCTGGGGGCCAAGCTCGGCTGGCCGACCCGGCTCGTGGCCGGCGCGGGTGCGGTGCTGCTGGTGACGGCGCAGCCGATCACCGATGAGGCCGGACTGCTGATCGCCGCGCTGGTGGTCGGCACCGCCTGGTGGCGCCGGCGGAAGCTGGCCACCGCCTGAGAGCCTGAGACCGGGGCGGGGCATGTTGGCGGTCGGCACGGCAGGCCGTAAGCTAGGGCGCTCCGACCCCGACAGCGACCCCATGCCCCTGACCCGTGCCGTCACCCGCCTGCTCCAGCCGCTGCTCGCGCTCGGCCTGCTGGCGGTGGTGCTCGGCCTGGGCAGCTACCAGGCTTTTCTCAGTCGCGAGGTGGCCCAAGTGGCCAAGGCCAGCCAGCTGCGGCTGGATTTCTACCGCCGCACCATGGCGCAGACACTGGAGGAGTTCCGCCTGCTGCCTACCGTGCTCGGCCTCGATGGCCGGGTGCGCGACCTGCTGGCCGGCCCGCAGGACGCGGCGCAGGTCGACGCGGTCAACCGCTACCTCGAGGACGTCAGCCAGGACCCGGTCATCCATGTGCTCTACCTGCTCGACGCCGGCGGCCGCGTGCTGGCCTCGAGCAACTGGCGCGAGCCCAATTCCTTCGTCGGCAACAACTACGGTTTCCGCCCCTACTTCCATGACGCGATGGACGGGCGGCCGGGACGCTTCTTCGGCGTCGGCGTGACCACCCAGGAGGCCGGCTATTTTCTCTCCGCGCCGGTGTATGTGGGCGGCACGGTCACCGGCGTGGCGGTGGTCAAGATCCGCCTCGACGCGCTCGAGGACGCCTGGCGCCGCTCCGGCGACCTGCTGCTGGTGGCCGACCGGCTGGGCGTGGTGGTGCTGTCATCCACCCCCAACTGGAAGTTCCGCAGCCTGTTCCCGCTGCGCGGTGCCGACCGCGAGGCGCTGGCCCGCACGCGCCAGTACCTCAATGCCGATCTCCCCCTGCTGCAGGCCACCGACGGCCAGCCCATCCTCGGGCCCGGTGGGCAGGGGCGCCGGCTGAGCCTGGCGGGTGCGTCGCTGCCCTTCGTGGACACCGGCGGGCGCGCCCAGCCCCTGCTCTCCGAATCCATCGACCTGCCCGACTATGGCTGGCGGCTGGTCATCCTCTCCGACCTGACCGACGCGCAGAAACTGGCCACCGTCATGGCCGCGGCGCTGACGCTGTCGATCCTGTTGCTGCTGATGCTCATCGGCCTGTGGCGCATGCGCCGTCGCCGCACCGAAGAACGCCGTGCCGCCCGCGCCGCGCTCGAGCGGGTGCAGGCCGACCTCGAAGCACGCATCGCCGAGCGCACGGCCGAGCTGCTCACCGCCAACCGCACACTCGAAGACCGGGTCAGCTCACTCAAGGACGCCGAGCAAATCCTCACCCGCACCCGCGACACCGCGGTGCAGGCCGGTAAGCTGGCGGTGCTCGGCCAGATGGCTGCCGGCGTCACCCACGAGCTCAACCAGCCCCTGGCCGCGCTGACCACGCTGGCCGATAATGCGCGCCGCTTCATCGAGCGCGACAAGCCCGAGGCGGCCGCCGAGAACCTCGACCACATCGCCCGCGTGGCGCAGCGCATGGGGCGCATTGTGGCGCAGCTCAAGACCTTCTCGCGCAAGAGCGGCGATGCGCTCACCCCGGTGGATGTGGCCGACGCCATCGACAACGCGCTGCTGCTGGTCGAGTCGAAGCGCCAGGCGGCCGACGTCACGGTGACGGTGCGCCACGGCGCGCCGGGCCTGACGGTGAAAGCCGACATCACCCGGCTGGAGCAGGTCATCGTCAATCTGGCGGTCAATGCCATCGACGCCATGGAGGGTGCGGCGGCGCGCGAGCTGTCGATCGACACCCGCATCGCGGCCGGGGAAGGCATCATCTGCCTGCGCGACACCGGCGGCGGCATCGACCCGCAGGTGTGGCCGCATCTGTTTGAACCGTTTTTCACCACCAAGCCGATCGGCAAGGGCCTGGGTCTGGGGCTGGCGATCTCGCGGCTGATCGCCGAGAGCTTGCATGGCTCGCTGAGCGCCGCCAATGACGATGGCGGCGGGGCGTGTTTCGAGTTGCGCCTGCCGCTGGCGCGAGGGGAGTTGTAAACGCATGGCCGAGCATCGACCGCATGTGATCGTGATCGAAGATGACCCGCAGGTGCGCCTCGGCATCGAGCAGGCGCTCGAGCTGGACGACTTGCCGGTGCGCGGCTTCGACACCGCCGAGCCGGCGCTGGCGCGGATCGGCCCCGACTTTGCCGGCACCGTGGTCTGTGATGTGCGCCTGCCGGGCATGGACGGCCTGGCCCTGTTGCGCGCGGTGATGGCCATCGACCGCGAGATTCCGGTGGTGCTGATCACCGGCCACGGCGGCATCACCATGGCCGTGGCGGCGATGCGCGAAGGCGCCTACGACTTCATCGAAAAGCCCTTCTCCTCCGACCGCCTGGTCGAGGTGGTGCGCCGCGCCCACGACCGCCGCGCGCTGGTCATCGAAAACCGCCGCCTCAAGGCCAGCCTGTCGGCCCGCGAGGCCGTGCCGCTGATCGGTGACGCGCCGCCCATGCAACGGGTGCGCCACACCATCGCCGCCATCGGCCCGACCGAGGCCGACGTGCTCATCTATGGCGAAACCGGCACCGGCAAGGAAGTGGCTGCACGCGCCATCCACGCCGCCAGCGGGCGGTCCGGCGAGTTCGTGGCGATCAACTGCGGGGCGCTGCCCGAGACGGTGTTCGAGAGCGAAATCTTCGGCCACGAGGCCGGTGCCTTCACCGGCGCGCTCAAGCGGCGCATCGGCAAGATCGAGCATGCCCGCGGCGGTACGCTGTTCCTCGACGAGATCGAGACCATGCCGGCGGTGCTGCAGGTCAAGCTGCTGCGGGTACTGCAGGAGCGCGTGGTCGAACGCCTCGGCAGCAATGCCGCCATCCCGGTCGATTGCCGCCTGATCGCGGCCAGCAAGGCCGACCTCAAGGCGCTGTCCGACGCCGGGCGCTTCCGCTCCGATCTCTACTACCGGCTCAACGTGGTCGGCCTCGAGCTGCCGCCGCTGCGCGAACGCAAGGCCGACATCCCCGTGCTGGCGGCGCATTTTCTGCGTGAAGCCGCTGCGCGTTATCGCTGCGACCCACCGATGTGGCGTGAAGAGGACATGGCCGCCTGGATGGCGCAGGACTGGCCCGGCAACGTGCGTGAGCTGCGCAATGCGGTTGATCGCTTCTGTCTCGGCGTGGCCGTGCGCCGGCCGGCGGCAGAGGCTGCCGGTGGTTCGCTGGCCCGCCAGGTCGAGGGCTTCGAGCGCCAGGTGATCGAGGCCGCGCTACGCCAGACCCGCGGCAGCGTCAGCGCCGCCGCCGAGGTGCTCGACACCCCGCGCAAGACGCTCTACGACAAGCTCCACCGGCACCATCTCTTCCCCGAAGATTTTCGCGGGGAGTAGGGCCGGGGATTTGTAGGGCGGATAAGCGCAGCGCATCCGCCGATCTTCGGCGCAATCACGACCGATGGCGGATGCGCCTTCGGCTTATCCGCCCTACGTAAGGCGAGCGTTTCCGCTGGTCCTTGTGTGTCAGGGGCGTAGGGTGGGCGGCTTGCCACCCACCATTGTTACTCTCAACCGGCACCGCCTGGTGGGCGGCAAGCCGCCCACCCTACGGACGCGTCGCAGGGCGCATCCGCAGCCTCAGTGCCCCTTCAGCGCATAGATTCCCGGCGCGTTGCGCCAGTAGCCCTTGTAGTCCATGCCGCAGCCAAACAGGAAGCGGTCGGGGATGTCCAGCCCGGTGACGTCGGCGCGCATGCCGGGCGTCGCCTTGCGGTCATGCTCCTTGTGCACCAGCACGGCGGTGTGCACCGAGGCGGCGCCTTCGGCCTTGAGGTGGTCGACGATGGCGGCCAGGGTGTGGCCTTCGTCGAGGATGTCATCGAGTACCAGCACGGTGCGCCCGCGCAGATCCTGGGTGGGGCGCACCCGCCAGTCGAGCAGATTGCCCTGCAGGGCGTGGCCATAGCGGGTGGCGTGCAAGTAGGCGACTTCGAGCGGGAAGCCCAGCCGCGGCAGCAGGCGGCCGGCGAGGATCAGGCCGCCGTTCATGACCACGAAGACCAGCGGGTTGGTGTTGCGCAGCGGCTCGGTGATTTCGGCAGCCATCTTGTCCAGCGCGGCCTCGACGGCGGCGTTGTCGGCGAGGCAGTCGGCCTCTTCCATGGCACGGCGGATTTCTTTCAGATCGACAGACATGGGGTTTCCTTCAGTGGCCGGCGTAGTCGACCAGGGTAAACAGTGGGAGGCCGGCGGCGCGCAGCAGCGCGGACCCGCCCAGCTCGGGCAGATCGACGATGGCCGCGCCTTCGACGATGGCGCCGCCGAGGCGCTCAATGAGCTTCTTGGCGGCCATCATGGTGCCGCCGGTGGCGATCAGGTCGTCGATCAGCAGCACCCGGTCGCCGGCCTTGACGGCGTCGGTGTGCAGCTCGACGGTGGCCGAGCCGTATTCGAGTTCATATTCTTCCGACACGGTGCTGAAGGGCAGCTTGCCCTTCTTGCGCACCGGCACGAAGCCGACGTTCAGCTCGTGCGCCACCACTGCGCCGAGGATGAAGCCGCGCGCGTCGATGCCGGCGACTACATCAATGTGGCGCGGCATGTAGCGCACCACCAGGGTTTGTACCAGCAAGCGGAAGCTGGCCGGGTCCTGCAGCACCGGGGTGATGTCGCGGAATTGCACGCCCGGTTGCGGCCAGTCGGGCACGGTGCGGATGCGTTGGCGGAGGAGGTCGGCGGCGCTTTGCATGGGTTCGCTCACAGGAAGGTGAACTTGACGAGGAACACGCCGGCGATGACCACCACCGCCATCGACAGATCACGCGCGCGGCCGGCCAGCAGCTTGATCACCACATAGCTGAGGAAGCCAAAGGCGATGCCGTGGGCGACCGAGAAGGTGAAGGGCATGGTGATGGCGGTGATCACGGCGGGGGCGGTTTCGGTCATGTCGTCCCAGTCGATCTCGGCCAGGCCGCGGGTCATCAGGATGGCGACATAGATCAGTGCCGGCGCGGTGGCGAAGGCCGGCACGCTGCCGGCCAGCGGCGCGAGCACCAGTGCGGCCAGGAAGCACAGTGCCACCACCACGGCGGTCAGCCCGGTGCGCCCGCCCACCGCAGTGCCGGCGGCCGATTCGATGTAGGCGGTGGTGGACGAGGTGCCCATCGCGGCGCCGGCGGCGATGGCGGTGGAGTCGGACAGCAGGGCGCGCGACAGACGCGGCAGCTTGCCGTCCTTGTCGAGCAGGCCGGCGCGGTGGGCCACGCCGATGAGCGTGCCCGAGGCGTCGAACAGTTCGACCAGGAAGAAGGTCATGATCACCGTCAGCAGGCCGGCATTGAGCGCGCCGGCGATGTCCATCTGCATGAAGGTGGGGGCCAGCGAAGGCGGTGCGGCAAACACGCCGCCGAAGCTGCTTTGGCCGGTGAGGATGCCGGCGACGGTCACCACCAGGATGCCGATGATGATCGCCCCCGGTACCTTGCGGTGGGCCAGCGCGGCGATGAGGACGAAGCCGATGGCGGCAAAGATCGGGCCCGGGGCATGCAGATCGCCGAGGGTGACCAGCGTGGCCGGGTGGCCAGTGATGATGCCGGCGTTCTTGAGGCCGATGATGGCCAGGAACAGGCCGATGCCGGCCGAGATCGACAGCTTGAGCGAATGCGGAATGGCGTTGACGATCCATTCGCGGATGCGGAACAGGCTGATCAGGATGAACAGGCAGCCGGAGATGAACACCGCGCCCAGCGCGGCCTGCCAGGTAAAGCCCATGCCCTGCACGACGGCAAAGGCAAAGTAGGCGTTCAGGCCCATGCCCGGCGCCAGCGCGATCGGGTAGTTGGCCCACAGGCCCATGATCAGCGAGCCGAGCGCCGCGGCCAGACAGGTGGCGACAAAGACCGCGTCCTTGGGCATGCCTGCGGCCGACAGGATGTCGGGGTTCACGAAGATGATGTAGGCCATGGTCAGGAAGGTGGTCAGACCGGCCAGCACTTCGGTGCGCACGGTGGTGCCGTGGGCGCGAAGCTGGAAGAATTTATCGAGCATGGTGGGTAGGCTGCGCGAGAAAACCCCGGATTCTATTGGAAGCACGACCGTTCGCCCACCGCTGGGATCAAGTGCGGGACGGACGGCGCGCGGCAGAGTAAACTAGCGCGATTTGCCGTCGCGCCCCGCGGCGGCCCGACCGCGCCGCCTGCCGAAAGCCATGCCCATTACCGAAATCTCCCATCCGCTCGTCAAGCACAAGATCGGCTTGATGCGCGAGGCCGACATCAGCACCAAGAAATTCCGCGAACTGACATCCGAGATCGCTCGCCTGCTGGCCTATGAGGCTTGTCAGGACTTCCCGCTCGAGACGGTGACCATCGCCGGCTGGGCCGGTCCGGTCGAGGTGCAGCAGATCAAGGGCAAGAAGGTCACCGTGGTGCCGATCCTGCGCGCCGGGCTGGGCATGCTCGACGGCGTGCTCGACATGATCCCCAGCGCCAAGGTCAGCGTGGCGGGCATCGCGCGCAATGAGGAGACGCTGCGCCCCGAGCCCTACTTCGAGAAATTCGTCGGCCACTTGGCCGAGCGCATGGCGATCATCATCGACCCGATGCTGGCCACCGGTGGTTCGATGGCGGCCACCGTCGACATGCTCAAGCGCAAGGGCTGCACCCACATCAAGGCCCTGGTGCTGGTCGCCGCACCGGAGGGCATCGCGCTGATGGCCGAGCAACACCCGGATGTGGACATCTACACCGCCAGCATCGACAGCCACCTCAACGAGGTCGGCTACATCATTCCCGGCCTGGGGGATGCCGGCGACAAGATCTTCGGGACCAAGCACGGGTAACCCCGGGGCGCTGTCCTGCATCCAAGAACACAACAGGGGCTCGACCCCGTCCAGGAGAACCCGCATGCGTGAGCTTCCCATCGAGGGCGCCGAGCCGCAGTGGCGTCAGGCCATCGCTGGCGCGCAGATTCTGTTCGTGGCCTTCGGCGCCTTGGTGCTGGTGCCGCTGCTCACCGGCCTCAACCCCAGCCTGGCGCTGCTCGGCGCGGGGGTGGGCACGCTGCTGTTCCAGGCGGTGACCGGGCGGCAGGTGCCGATCTTCCTCGGTTCCAGCTTCGCTTTCATCGCGCCGATCATCTATGCCACGCAGACCTGGGGCGTGTCGGCCACCATGGGCGCGCTGGCCTGTGTCAGCGGGGTGTATTTCGTGTTTGCCGCGCTGGTGCGCAAGCATGGCGCAGAGATCGTGCACCGCTTCATGCCGCCGGTGGTGATCGGGCCGATCATCATGATCATCGGCCTGTCGCTGGCTGCGGTGGCGGTGAACATGGCGATGGGCAAGAGCGGTGACGGCAAGATCGAGCTGGTGCCCTACGGCACGGCCATGCTGGTGGCGGCGGCGTCCCTGCTGACCACCATCGCGGTGTCGGTGTTCGCGCGCGGCTTCCTGCGCCTGGTGCCGATTCTGGCCGGCGTGCTGGTCGGCTATGTGCTGAGCGTGATGCTCGGGCTGGTCGATCTGGGCAAGATTGCCGATGCGCCGTGGTTTGCCCTGCCGGCGTTTGTGACGCCGAGCTTCGAGTGGGCGGCGGTGCTGTTCATGCTGCCGGTGGCGCTGGCGCCGGCGATCGAGCATGTGGGCGACGTGGTGGCCATCGGTGGCATCACCGGCAAGGACTACACCGAAAAACCCGGCCTGCACCGCACCCTCGCCGGCGACGGCCTGGCGGTGCTGTTCGCCGGCCTGATCGGCGGCCCGCCGGTGACCACCTATTCCGAAGTGACCGGTGCGGTGACCCTCACGCGCAACTTCAACCCGGCGGTGATGACCTGGGCGGCGGTGTTCGCCATCGTCATGGCCTTTTTCGGCAAGTTCAACGCCATCCTGCAGTCGGTGCCGGTCCCGGTGATGGGCGGCATCATGATGCTGCTGTTCGGCTCGGTGGCCAGCATCGGCCTGAAGACGCTGATTGCCGCGCGGGTGAGCATGGACGAGCCGCGCAACCTGGTGATCGTATCGACCGTGCTGGTGTGCGGCATCGGCGGGCTGGCGGTCAACCTCGACGGCTTCAGCCTGCAGGGCGTGAGCCTGTGCGGCGTGGCCGCCATCGGCCTGCACCTGCTGCTGCCGGCGCGTCGTGCTTGAAGGAACGGGATGGCGCGGATACTGTCATGAGTAAGTCATGTCGCGACGTGGCGCGCGCGACTCTCGACCGCCCCGGCGGCGAGACAATAAGAAAACGCCCCTAGGAGAGCATTGAATGACTGTTCGTTTTGTCGAAGCCTGCAAGCTGCCCAACCGTTTCGGCGAGTTCATCCTGCATGGTTTCGAGGACACCGCCACCGGCATCGAGCACCTGGCCCTCACCCACGGTGACATCACCGATGGCACGCCGGTGCTGGCGCGCATCCATTCCGAGTGCCTGACCGGCGACGGCCTGTTCAGCGAGCGCTGCGACTGCGGCTACCAGCTCGAGGCGGCGATGCGCCAGATCGTGGCCGAGGGGCGGGGGGTGATTTTGTACCTGCGCCAGGAAGGCCGCGGCATCGGCCTGCTCAACAAGATCCGCGCCTACAAGCTGCAGGACGAAGGCGCCGACACGGTGGAGGCCAACGAACAGCTCGGCTTCCCCGCCGACATGCGCGACTTCGGCATCTGCCAGCCGATGCTGGCGCATCTGGGGATCAAGTCGCTACGGCTGATGACCAACAACCCGCGCAAGCTCGAGAGCATGCGCAAGCATGGCTTGATGGTGGTCGAGCGGGTACCGCTGCAGGTCGGCCGCAACCCGCACAACACCGCCTACCTGGACACCAAGGCCAGCAAGCTGGGCCACCTGATGAAGCCCGCCGTGGCCTATCGCGCGCCCCACCGCAAACCGGCCGGCGGGGCGTCGGCGCCCGAGCGGGAAACCGCCTGAGCGATCAGGCGGCGGTGGGGGCCAGTTCGGGCAGGGCGATCTTGTTGTCCTTGCTGAACTGGTAGTCGTGGAACACATGCTCGGCGGTCAGCAGCTGGAAGCGGCCATCCTCGCCCTGACGCGTGGTGTCCTTCAGCCGGTAGGTGTAGTGCCCACAGGTCCAGCACTCGAAATTGCGCATGTGGGTGCATAGACAGGTCTTGTCCATCACCTTGACGCGCTTGGCGTCGGGGTGCAGCGCCACTTCGCGGTTGTAGGCGTCGATGTACTGGCAGTTGCCCTTGGCGTCGAGCAGGTAGCCGTAGGCTTCGCAGTTGGGGCGGATGCCGTCGCCGATCGCCGGGCTGCTCTTGAGCATGCGCATCGGATAGCCGGTGGGCGAAATCTGGTTCACCTCGATATCGTCCTCGTCCGAGGCGAAGTAATGCTGCTGCACGTCTTCGGGCAGGCCGCACTCGTGGGTGACGGTAAAGCGCGTGGCCACCTGCACGGCGGCGGCGCCGGCCTCGAGGAAGTTCACCGCGTCGGTGCCGGTGAAGATGCCGCCGGCCGGGATCAGCGGGATGTCGAGCTGCTCGGCCTTGAGCCAGGCCTGGATCTCGGCGGTGATGGTGGCCAGGTCGTATTCGGCCCAGTCCATGCCGAAGCCGAGGTGGCCGCCGGCCAGCGGGCCTTCGACCACGACGTAGTCGGGCAGGCGGCCGGTGCGGGCGCTCTTCTTCAAAAACAGCTGCAGCGCGCGCAGCGAAGAGACGATGATGCCGAGCTTCACGTCGCGGAAACGTGGGTGATCTTCGATCAGCGCGAAGGAGCCCAGGTGCAGGCCGGCGGCCAGGGTGATGCCGTCGATGCCGGCGTCCATGGCGGCGCGCAGGCGAACGCGCAAGGTTTCCTTGGGCGCGTTCATGGTCAGCTTCTCCATGCAGTTGATGAAGATCAGACCCGGGCCGCGCTTGGCTTCCATGGTGGCGCTGACATGGCGGGTGGTCGCCTCGGCGAGCAGGCCCATGTTGAACTGCACGACCGATTTGTCGGAGTTCGCCACGTTGAATTTGTACTGCTGGAGCTTGTCCTTGACGTACTTGGTCTTGAAGCGCCGGTCGGAGACGGTCGGCACCATGGCGTCGGAGATATGCCCCACGCCGCCCAGCCGGGCCGCTTCGAGCGACAGTTCGGCGGTGGAGATATCCACCCCCATGCCGCCTACCATGATGGGCACGAGCTCGTGCTGGCCCAGACGCAGGCGGAAGTCATCTACGCATTTCATTCTTTCTGTGCCCCCCTTGGCAAGAACCGCCATTATCGCCCACTCGCCTGTTTTACGCAGGTTTTTGCCGAGCGTGGCCGGTTTGTGTCGACGAAAATGACTTCGTCATGGTGCAGGCCGGCCGGGGCAGGCCACCTCGCGGTGGATGTGCCCCGGCGGCGAACCCTCGTGGGCTCAGGCGTCGATCTGGTAGTCGACGGTCAGCGGGGCATGGTCGCTGAAGCGTTCGTCTTTATAGACCGCAGTGGTCTTGGCCGTGAGTGCGGTGCCCGGCGTGGCGATCTGGTAGTCGAGCCGCCAGCCGACGTTCTTGGCCCAGGCCTGGCCGCGGTTCGACCACCAGGTGTAGCAGGCGTCGGTGGTGTCCGGATGCACACTACGATACACATCCACCCAGCCCACCTCGTCGAACAGGCGGGTCAGCCAGGCGCGCTCCTCGGGCAGGAAGCCGGAGTTCTTCTGGTTGGATTTCCAGTTCTTGAGGTCGGCCTCGCGGTGGGCGATGTTCCAGTCGCCGCAGACGATCACCTCGCGGCCACTGTCGATCAGTGCCTGCATGTGCGGCAGGAAGAGGTCCATGAAGCGGTACTTGGCCGCCTGCCGCTCCTCCGAGCTGGAGCCCGAGGGCAGGTACAGCGAGACCACCGACAACTTGCCGAAGTCGGCCTGGAGGTAGCGGCCCTCGGCATCGAACTCGGCGTTGCCCAGGCCCTCGACCACGCGGTCCGGCGCACGCCGGCTGTAGATGCCGACGCCGCTGTAGCCCTTCTTCTCGGCGCAATGGAAAAAACCGTGGTAACCCGACGGGGCGAGCATCTCGTCGGTCAGGTCCGGCCGCTGGGCCTTGAGTTCCTGCAGGCACACGATGTCGGCATTCTGTTTTGCCATCCAGGCAAAAAAGCCCTTACGTTCTGCCGACCGGATGCCGTTGAGGTTGATAGTGATGACGCGTAACATTCGATGTCTTGAGAATCATTCTGATTGAGGGCCAACGTGGATTTTAGCCGGGATTTCATCGCACTGGCCTGTGACAAGGGTGTGCTGCGCTTTGGCGAGTTCGTGACCAAGGCGGGGCGCAAGTCGCCCTACTTCTTCAACGCCGGGCTGTTCAACGACGGTGCGTCCTTTGGCGCGCTGTGCAGTTTCTATGCTCGTGCCATTCTTGCCTCGGGTCTCGACGCCACCATGCTCTTCGGCCCGGCCTACAAGGGCATCCCGCTGGTCGCCGGCACCGCCATGCGTCTGGCCGAGCAGGGCGTGAACCTGCCCTACTGCTTCAACCGCAAGGAAGCCAAGGACCATGGCGAAGGCGGCACGCTGGTCGGCGCGCCGCTGGCGGGCCGGGTGCTGATCCTCGACGATGTCATTTCAGCCGGCACCTCGGTGCGTGAATCGGTCGACATCATCCGCGCCCATGGCGCCACGCCGGCCGGGGTGGTGATCGCGCTGGACCGCATGGAGCGCGGGCAGGGCGACCTGTCGGCCGTGCAGGAGGTGCAGGCTCGGTACGACATGCCGGTGATCGCCGTGGCCAGCCTGACCGATCTGATCGCCTACCTGGCCGACAGCCCCGAGCTGGCCGCCAACCTCTCGGCCGTGCAGGCCTATCGCGACGCCTATGGCGTGGCCTCGGCGGAGTGAGCCGATGATGATCCGATGCCTGGCCGCGATCGGCCTGACGCTGGCCAGCCTGCTCAGTACGCCGGCCATCGCCGGCGGTGCCATCCTGTGCTGCGAGAACGCCGAAGGGCGCCGTGTGTGTGGCGATGTACTGCCCCAGGCCTGCTACGGCCGGGCCTATCGCCGGGTAGCGTCGGATGGCACGGTCATCGAGCGCATTGCCGCCCCGATGAGCGAGGCCGAGCGCATCGCCGCCGAGCGCGAAGCGCGCCTGCGTGAGCTGGAAGAAGACCGTCGCCGCATGCAGCGCCTGCAGGATCGTGCGCTGCTCGACACCTATCGCAGCGCATCGGACATCGACCAGCGCGAACAGCGCGCCATTGGCGAGATCGAGCGCGACCTGGCCAAGGCCAGGGCCCGTGAAGAACAGCTGCGCCAGACGCAGGAGCGCCTGCAGGAAGAAGCCAAGCTGCACCCGGCCGGCGCCGTGCCCGTCGACCTGACCCAGGCGATCCGCGACAACCAGTCCGAGCTGGCCGCGCAGGAAACCGTGATCGACGCCAAGCTCAAGAACATCGACGCCGTGCGCGCACGCTATTCGCGGGACCGCGAACGCTTCAAGACGCTGACGGCCACCCCCGCCAGCCGCTGAGCGCACACCCTGAGGGGAGGCCCGATGGCGTCCGACACCCGCATCGTCCGCGCAGCCTGTCCGCACGACTGCCCCGACACCTGTGCCATGCATGTCACCGTCGAGGACGGGCGGGCGGTCAAGGTGCGCGGCGCCGAGGACCACCCCTTCACGAACGGCGCGCTGTGCACCAAGGTGGCGCACTACCTCGACCGCGTCTATTCGCCCGAACGCCTGACCCACCCGATGAAGCGCGTCGGCAAGAAGGGCGAGGGCCGCTTCGAACGCATCAGCTGGGACGAGGCGCTCGACACCATCGCCGCCCGCTTCGCCGAGATTGCCGCGGATGATCCGCGCGCCATCCTGCCCTACAGCTACGCCGGCACCATGGGGCTGGTGCAATCCTCGGGCATGGACCGCCGCTTCTTCCACCGCCTCGGCGCCTCGCTGCTGGATCGCACCATCTGCGCCTCGGCCGGCAGTGCGGGCTGGAAATCCGTCATCGGCGCCTCGGTCGGCACCGACCCAGAAGCCATCGCCGATGCCAAGCTGATCCTCATCTGGGGTGCCAACCCGGTGGTCTCCAACCTGCACGGCTGGCGCTTCATGCAGCAGGCCAAGCGCCAGGGCGCGCGGCTGGTGTGCATCGACCCGTGGCGCACGCAGACCGCCGAAAAATGCGACCTGCACCTCGCCCCGCTGCCCGGCACCGACGGCGCCATCGCGCTGGCGATGATGCAGGTGCTGATCGCCGAAGACCTGATCGACCACGACTACATCGCTCGGCACACTCTCGGCTTCGAGGCGCTGGCCGAACGGGTGCGCTGCTGCACCCCCGAATGGGCCGCGCCGCTCACCGGCCTCCCCGCCGAGGCGATCCGGGCGCTTGCGCGTGACTATGGCCACACCCGGCCGAGCGTGATCCGCCTCAACTACGGCCTCAATCGCTGCGCCGGTGGCGGCTCCGCGGTGCGCAACATCGCCTGCCTGCCGGCGCTGGTCGGCGCCTGGCGCGAGGCGCCCGGCGGCGCGGTGTTGTCCACCTCCGGCAATTTCCCAGTCGACACCGCGGCGCTCGAGCGCCCCGACCTGTATCCGGATGCCGAGCGCTTCCCGCCGCGCACGCTCAACATGTCGCCCATCGGCGAGGCGCTGCTGACGGCCAATGACCCGCCGGTCCGCGCCATCTACGTGTACAACAGCAACCCGGTCGCCGTGGCCCCGGACAGCAACCGGGTGCGCGCCGGCTTCGCCCGCGACGACCTGTTCTGCGTGGTGCACGAGCAGTTCCAGACCGACACCGCCGACTACGCCGACATCCTGCTGCCGGCGACCAGCCAGTTGGAACATGTCGACCTGCACAAGGCCTACGGCCACCTGTATGCCGTGGCCAACACCCCGGCGATCGATCCGGTGGGCGAGTCGCTGCCCAACAGCGAAGTCTTCCGCCGCCTCGCCGCGCGCCTGGGCTTCGACGATGCGGCGCTGTTCGAGGACGACGCCACGATTGCCGCCGCGGCCTTCAACCGGCGCGACGCGCGCAGCCTCGGGCTGGCCGACGATCTGGCCCGCCAGGGCTGG
Source organism: Rhodocyclaceae bacterium (assembly GCA_041396265.1). Classification (GTDB taxonomy): domain Bacteria; phylum Pseudomonadota; class Gammaproteobacteria; order Burkholderiales; family Rhodocyclaceae; genus Nitrogeniibacter. The sequence goes on along the minus strand of JAWKYX010000025.1, from coordinate 13,532 downwards.
GCACGCCTCAACCTGCCGCGCCCCTTCGCGCCGTTTGCCGAGGGCGGCTTCCCAACGCCCTCCGGCCGCTGCGAGTTCTTCTCGCAGACGCTGGCTGACCAGGGCCGCGACCCGCTGCCGGGCTGGGTGCCACCCAACGAATCGCCGGTCAGCAACCCCGTGCTGGCGGCGCGTTATCCGCTGGCCATGATCTCGCCGCCGGCGCGTAATTTCCTCAACACCAGCTTCGCCAACCTGCCGCGCTGGCGCGACAAGGAAGGCGCGCCGACGCTGGAAATTCACCCCGACGACGCTACCGCGCGGGGTATTGCCGAGGGCGCGCGGCTGCGCATCTTCAACGACCGCGGTGCCTTCCATGCCCTGGCCGTGATCACCGATCGGGTGCGTGTGGGTGTCGTCGCCGCGCCGTCGATCTGGTGGCAGAAGTTCTCCGGCGACGGCGAGAACGCCAACGCGGTCACCTCGTCTGCGCTCACCGACCTGGGTGGCGGGCCGGTGTTCTACGACTGCCTGGTCGAGGTCGCGCCGGTCTGAGCGTCCCCAGACCTATCGCGTCGCGTCAGCCCCCCCGAGGGGGCAAGGAAACTAGGGACGGCCCGGCGTTTCCTTGAGCGCCGCCGGATTCAGGCACAGCGCCAGCCAGGCGGTAAGCAGCAGCATCAGCGTCATGCGCGGCATGTCGAGCAGGCTGTCGAAGACCCCGACCACCACAAAGCCCGCCATCCCGGCCAGCACCGGCGCCGCGAACGGATGCGCGCGGGCGCGGCCCAGGCCCACCCGGCCGGCCGCGGCGAGCAACATCACACTCAACATCACCATGCCGAGCACGCCTTGCTCGACCCACACATGCAGGAACAGGCTCTTGGCGTGCCAGGGCAGGTGATGGCGGTCGGAGCTGAAGAACCAGCGATCCACCCCGGCCTGGAAGTCGCCGTTGCGCACCAGCGCGCGGCCGGCGCTGTCGATGATCTGCAACTCATCGACGTCCACTGGCGCCCGCCCCGAGGTAGCCAGTGACAGCACGCTGGGCCGGGTGTCCACGCCCGGTCCGGCGGTCAGGCCGCCGGCCTCCATCGTGCCCTGGACCTCGGTCCACTCGGCACTGTCGGCCTTGATCGAGACGATCGCACAGGTCTGGGTGTAGAGCAGGTGCTTGCGGCAGATCTCCAGATGCAGGCTGGAGCGCTCGGGCGCGCGTAGCTTGAGGCGGTAGTGGAAGGGGCCGGTGGTGTCGGCGGCCACCCGCTGCGAGACGCGGAACAGCTCGCCAAAACCGAGCACATAGCGTGCCGCGCCGATGCGGGCGAAGCGGTTGCCGTTCTCTTCGGGCAGCTCCCAGCTGCCGGCGTTGGCCGCCAGCGGGCCGGACCAGAAATAGGCCTCGGGGTAGCGCCCCAGCCCCAGACCCAGCCACAGGTCGGCCGGTGTGCGCACCAGATCGGCGCCCTCCTGCCAGTGCGCCATGCGCCCTTCAAAGTCCTGGCTGACGGTCGAGAAGCGCTCGCCCATGTAGTAGCTGGTCGCGCCGCTGGCCAGCGCCGCCGCCGCACCGAGCACCAGCAGCGCATGGGCCAGGCCGTCGCCGGCGCGGTGCCACAGCGGGCGAGGCAGGGCCAGTTGCAGGGCCAGCAGCAGCAGGCCGGCGGCGGTGGCGGCCCAGATGCCGACCTCGCCCGCGCCTTCGCCCCAGTAGCGGCCCACCGCGGCGGCGGCAATGCCGCTGGCGGTGGTCAGCATCAGCGCGGCGAGCGTGGCGGGGCCGGCAGTGCCCTGCCGGAAGGCGAGGAGGCAGGCGGCCAGGCCGGCGATGCACAGGGCGCCGAAGGCAAGGTAGGGGCCTTTGTCGAGCGCGCTGCTGGCCAGGCTCAAGCCGCCGAGCGCCAGCCCGGCCACGATGGCGGCGGCCTGCTGACGGCGCGGCAGGCGACGGCTCAGGTCGCCGGCCAGAAAAACCAGCAGGCTGAAGCCGAGCAGCGCGGCCAGGCCGCGATAGCCGCCGCCAGTGAACATCAGGGTGGCTGCGCCGATCAGCAGCGCGCCGGCAAGCCAGGGGCCGCCGGGGAGCGGGCGGGGGGCCGTGTCGGGGGGCGGCGCGGTGGTGGCGACGCTGCGTCCGGCGATCAGCAACAACACCAGACTGACCGCCACCGCGGCGTAGAGCCCGCGCGAGAAGGTGGTGAGGATGGCGTAGCCGGCGACGGCAAGTACCGCCAGCAGGAGCAGCCGCCAGTGCAGCGCGCGCGTGCGCAGGAAGGCCGCCAGCGCGAAGGGGAAGCTCAGTGCCAGCCAGGCATCGAGCGCGGCGCCGCCGACATGCATCTCCCAGAACAGGCCGGTGGTGCGGTAGTCGGCGGAGAAATTGGTGAGGCCGGGGAAGGCATCGCGTTCCCACACCGCCACCAGCGAGGCGGCCAGCAGGCCGAGTGTCATGCCGAGCGTGAGGCGGCTCAGCGCCGCGGCGCCGCGGGCGCGGCCGGCGGCGTGCAGGCAGGGCAGCAGCAGGAGCAGCAGCAGCGGCGCCTTGAGCAGGCGCAGGCCGTTGAGGGGTGTCTTGTAGCCGGCGAACAAGGCGGCGTCGAAAGGTGGCAGCGGGATCGGCGTGCGCCAGGCCGACACGCCATAGCTCACCAGCCACAGCACGGCGACCAGCAGCGCCACCGGCGACAGCCTGAACGCTGGCGCGCCGCGCACCGGCAGCGGCGGGGCCAGCGCCTCGCGCAGGCCGACGCCGGCGACCACCGCCAGCACCAGCGCGTCGCTCTCGGTGAAATGGATCCAGCCGGTGAGCGGCGCCAGGTCGATGACCGGCCACAGCGCGGGCAGGACGATCAGCCATGCCGAGGGGCGGGCCAGGAAGCCCATCACCGCCAGGGCGGCCACGGCGGTGGCGGCCACGCGGTCGAGCGGGTGATGCCAGGCCCACAGGCCGAGGCCGGCGAGCGCGAGGAGGGCGCTGAGCGCGAACCACAGCCGCGCCAGGGGGCCGGTGCGGTGCGCCTGCAGGGAGGGCATGTGAGCGGGCATGGGCGGGGGGTGAGTCGGCAACGACATCATCCTAACCGAACGGTATCGCGCCGTCTGCCGTGCACCCGTGATGGCCCAAAAAAGCCGCTATCATCGCCGCCATGTCACCGCCCGTTCCCGCCCGCGCCTGGTTCGCCCTTCATGTGGCGGTGTTTCTCTTCGGTAGCGCCGGCCTGTTCGCCAAGGGGCTGTCGCTGTCGGCCGAGGCGCTGGTGTTCTGGCGCACCGCCATCGCGGCGCTGGCCCTCGCGCTGTGGTTGCGCTGGCGGCCCGAGGCGGGGCGCTTTCGCGCACTGAGCCTGCTCGCCGGCCCGTTGTTGGCGGTGCATTGGTTGAGCTTCTTCATGGCGATCCAGGTCTCGTCGGTGGCCATCGGCTTGATGGGCTATGCCAGCTACCCGCTGTTTGCCACCGTGCTGGCGGCGCTCGGTGGCGAGCGGCCGCGGCGGGCGGACTGGGGGTGTGCCATGGCGGTGACGGCCGGCTTGCTGGTGCTGGTGCCGCACTGGCGCCTCGGCGACAGCACGCTTGTCGGTTTGGCCTGGGGTGTGCTCTCCGGTTTCAGCTTCGCGCTGCTGGCGGCGCTCAACCGGCGGGTCGGTCGCGGCTGCGGCCCGGTGCGCCTGGCGATGGCGCAGAACGCCGTTGCCGCGTTCTGCCTGATGCCTTTCGTCGACGGCGCGCTGGCCAGTGGCCCGGGGCAATGGCTGTGGCTGATCGCCCTCGGCGTGGTGTGGACGGCGCTGGCGCATACCCTGTTCATCGCCTGTCTGCGCCATGTGCCGCCGCAGACCGCGGCTGTGGTGGCGGCGCTCGAGCCGGTGTATGGCATTGCCCTGGCCGCGCTGCTGTTTGCCGAGATCCCGGGCGCCCGCGAGTGGATCGGTGGCGCGCTGATCATCGGTGTGACGCTGTGGACCACGCTGCGGCGGGCATGACACATTTGTGACCGGCGTATGATGACGCTTCCGGCCCACCGTCCCGTCCGTCATGTCCGACTCTGAAACCCTCGATGCCGTCGCCGCGCTGGTCCGCGAGGCCCGGCGCATTCTCTTTATCACCGGCGCGGGGCTGTCGGCCGACTCTGGCCTGCCCACCTATCGCGGCATCGGCGGGCTGTACGACGACAAGCTCACCGGGCACGGCATGCCCATCGAAAAGGCGCTGTCCGGCCAGATGATGGCCAACCGGCCGGAAGTGAGCTGGACCTATCTCGCCCAGATCGAAGCCAACTGCCGCGGTGCCCAGCCCAATGCCGCTCACCACGCCATTGCCCGGCTGGTGGCGGATCGGCCTGGCTCGATGGTGTTTACGCAGAATGTGGATGGTTTTCACCGCGATGTGGGCACCGCCAACCTGGTCGAGATCCACGGCAACTTGCACCAGCTGCTGTGCACCGAGTGCGGCCGCGGCCGACGCGTGCCCGACTACGCCGGCCTGTCGATGCCACCCGGCTGCCCCACCTGCGGCGGCGTGATGCGTCCCGACGTGGTGCTGTTCGGCGAAGACTTGCCGCGCGACGGCGTGTTGCGGCTCGAGCACATGTTGGTCGATGGGGTGGATCTGGTGATGAGCATCGGCACCTCCAGTGCCTTCCCCTACATTGCCGGCCCGGTGGTGTGGGCGGCCGAGGCCGGGGTGGCGACGGTGGAGATCAACCCCGGCGAGACGCGGGTCAGTGCGCTGGTGCGGCACCGCTTGCAGATGGGTGCCGCGCATGCCCTGGGCGAAGTGATGTCGCGGCTGGGGCGTGCGCCGTGACGTCCGCATCAACCCACCTGCCCGCCGCCGATAGCCGTGGGACCCGCGCGGCGCTGATCTTCGCGCTCACCGCCGAGCGCCTGTCGCTGTGGTACGAGCACGGGAAGTGGCCCACCGAGGCGCAAGGGGCAACGCTCGCCGCCGACTGGCTGGCGCGCACCCGGCGCAGCCTGCCGCTGGCCGAGCGGCGCCGTCTGTCGGCGCTGAGCGATCAGCTCGCACGCAGCATGGCCGGTACGCTGTCACGCGAGGCCGGGTTGTTTACGGTCCACGACATGATGGAAGCACTCGACCCCAACTACGAGTCGGAGCACGCCCGGGCGCTGATGGCCGAGTGCGAGCGCCTGCTCGATGACGACGCGGATGCGGGGTGACGCGGCCAGCGTGCACGCTTCGGGCGAGACGCGTCTGATCGATACAGTGTGCCGCGCCGTCTATGAGGACTGCTTGAGGAGGGCCAGGCGGATCTGCTCGATCGCGTGCGAGGGGCTGAGGCCTTTCGGGCAGACTTCGGTGCAGTTCATGATCGTGCGGCAACGGTAGAGGCGGTACACGTCGTCGAGATAGTCGAGGCGTTCGGCGGTGGCCGTGTCACGGCTGTCGGCAATGAAGCGATAGGCCTGCAGCAGGCCGGCGGGGCCGATGAATTTGTCGGGGTTCCACCAGAACGACGGGCAAAAGGCGCTGCAGCAGGCGCACAGAATGCATTCATAGAGGCCATTGAGTCGTTCGCGTTGCTCGGGCGATTGCAGGCGTTCGCGCTCCGGCGGCGACTCGGGGTTGATCAGGTAGGGCTTGATGGAATGGTAATGGGCAAAAAACAGGGTCATGTCCACGATCAGGTCGCGGATGACCGGGAAACCCGGCAGCGGCCGCAGCACGACAGGCTGTTTCAGACCGTCCAGCGATTGCAGACACGCCAGACCGTTGCGCCCGTTGATGTTCATTGCGTCCGAACCGCAGATCCCTTCCCGGCATGAACGGCGGAACGACAGCGAGTCGTCGACGCGCTTGAGACGCACCAGCACGTCGAGCAGCTTCTTGTCGCTGGCCTCCGGTGTGATGTCGTAGTCCTGCATGCGCGGTTGCGTATCGGTGTCGGGGTTGTATCGATAGATGCGCAGCTGCATGGCGGCCTCCTAGGCGGCACCGTGGGTCGCGAGGACCAGCACCACGCGGATCAGGGTGGCGGCAAGGACCAGAAGGATCGCGCCCAGGAGGGCCAGGCGCAGCCCGCGCGGTTGAACGTAATCGAGCACGATGTCGCGCGCGCCAACCCAGCCGTGCACCGCAAGCATGACGAAGACCAGCACGGTCAGTACGGCACCGACAGGCGTGGTCACCAGTGCGCGCCAGCGGGCGTAGTCGAGCGGCGTACCGAGCAGCAGCCATGCCACGCCGGCGAGCACGGCGGCCAGCAGCATCACGGCGGTGAAACGTTGCGCGACCCAGGCGCGCTGACCGGAGAAGAGCCTCACCATAGCCCCCTGACAAGGACATAGAGCGCAATGATCGGTGCCGCAATGAGCGCCGCGCGTGCGCTGCGGCGCGCCTGTGCCAGGCCGCTTCCGATGCCGATATCCATGAGCAGGTGGCGAATGCCGGCCAGCACGTGGTGGGTGAGCGCCCATGTGGCGAGAGCCAGGATCAGCGTGCCCGATGTCGATGCGGCGGCGTCCCGCAGGGCGTCGAATTCGGCCGGACTGTGCAGCGAGCGCGCCAGCACGCTGGCGAGCAGCGGCAGCGCGATGAGCAGCAGCACGCCCGAGACGCGATGCGCGATCGAGGCGATGGCACCGATCGGGAAGCGGATCTGCCACAGCGTGAGGAACTTCACTGGGACGTGTGATGGCGGGCGCATGGTGAATCAACGTTCCTGAGCGGCCGCCTGGCCCGGGGTGATGTCGCAGCCGCAGTGGGCTTGCGCGGCGATGGCTGCATGCAGTTGTCTGAAACGGTCGTCCACCCGCGCACCAAACAGCGGGTCCTGGGCGGTGTCGAGGGCGGCGTCGATGATCTGCCAGTCGGCGTCTCCAAGAACGCGCTGCGCGGTCGGGAAGAGGATCAACTCTTCCACCGCCATGTTGTGGCGCAGGCGTTCGGCATACAGCCGGAGGTTGGGTGAGACGATCTCCCACGACAGCGTTTCGCTGCGCGCCGCCGACTCGAGATCACGCATCAAGGCGTCACCCTGATGGGCCAGCGTGGCATGCTGGGCCTCGATCTCGTCGGCGAATCCGGGCGGCAAGACCTGACGTCCGCGCAGCTGCTCGACGATGCGGTCTTCCAGCGGATGGTGCGAGACGTCGGGAAAGTGCGTGAGGTAATACACGGTGTCGACGACCACGCCGAGATCGCCAAAGGGCGGCGTTGGCGGGACCGAGGCGTGCCCGTCGAGCAGCCGCACCAGCCGCTCAAGATTGGCGTGTTCAGCGTGCAGTCGTGCGAGCGTCGGTGTCATGAGCAGCTCCGGCTCAGTCGTGCGCCTTGTTCATGGTTTCGATGGCCAGGGCCGAGTGCGCATAGGCGGCGCCGGCGCGCATCTCGGACGCCACCCAGATGGCCTCCATGATTTCTTCTTCGCTCGCGCCATGCTTCAGCGCCGAGGCGGTGTGGCCATGAATGCAATACGGGCATTGCGTGATGTGCGCTGCGGCCACGGCGATCAGTTCCTTGGTCTTTCGATCGAGCGCGCCGGGGGCGAACACCTGTTCGCTGAAGGCCTTGAAGGCGTCGAGTGGTCCGGGCGCCAATGCCTTGCGTTTGCGGGCGATGGTGCCGCTGAAGGGCGGATAGAGCGATTCGGTCATGGCCATCTCCGGGTGGGCAGAGTGTTGCGGGACCGACCGACGTTGCGCTACCAGAATCGAAACGCCTGTCGAGCCGGCCTACGAACGGTGTTGCATGTGAAATCGCTTTAAAACATATCATTGATTGATATGTTTTCTGGAGAAATGGTGCGCCTGGCCGACGATCGGCCGGTCATGGCTGCGTCACAGGAAAGCGCAGTTCGATGCGCCGGCGCCGCCCGTCTTGGTCAAATCCCCCCGCCGTCGTCCGACACCAGCACCCGCCGCACCGCCGCATCAGGTGCGCGTACGACCCGGTTACGACCGCGCTCCTTGGCCTGGTACAGCGCGCGGTCGGCGCGGTTGATGAGGGCGTGGGCGTCTTCGTCGTGGTTCCATTCGGCCACCCCGAAGCTGGCGCTGACGGTGCCGACGACCTCGAAGGGCGCGTCGGCGATCTTGGCGCGCACCGCCTCGGCCAGCGCCATGGCCGCATCGATGGGCGTCTCGCGCAGCAGGATCATGAACTCCTCGCCGCCGAAGCGCGCCGCGCAGTCGGAGCTGCGCAACAGCTCGCGCACGCGCACCGCGGTGTGCTTGAGCACGCGGTCGCCGCTGTCGTGGCCGAAGGTGTCGTTGATGCGTTTGAAGAAATCGAGGTCGAACATCACCACCGACAGGCTGGTGCCGTGCACGCGGGCGTCGGCCATTTCGGCGGCCAGGCGCTCGAAGAAGCGGCGGCGATTGACCAGGTCGGTGAGGAAGTCGGTGGTGGCCAGGGTTTCGAGCCGGCGGTTGAGCCGGGCCATAGGCTCGATGACCATCGCCGACAGCGCCAGGTTGAGGCCGAGGAACATCAGCCCGAAGATGATCAGCAGCGAGATCATGAAGCTGTTGAAGGTGTGGCGCGCCTTCTCCAGCGGGTAGAGCATCGGCACCTTGACGATCTGCATGCCGATGGTCTGGCCCAGCTGCCAGCCGTAGCCACCTTGCTGGCCGTACACCTTGACCATGCTGGCCGGCGCGTTGGCCGGCTCGCCGTGGCAGGTGAGGCAGCTCGGGTCGGTGATGGTGATCGGCCGGGCCACATACAGCGAGCGGGCGATGCCGCTGCCGTAGACGCCCGACACCTCGACCTCGTCGCGTGGCGAGCGGGCGGCGGCGGTGGCGAGCTGTTCGATCAGCTCGGCCTCCCAGCTATTGGCGCGGTCGCGCGGATTGGTGGCGTCGAGCGCGGCCTCGCGGTACTCATAGCCGGGGTAACGGCCGGCCAGCCGGCGCAGGGTCTCGACCGCGGCGAAGGCGGGCACCGTCTGCGGCAGGAACTGGTCGGCGTTGAGCGGATCGAGGTGGGGCTTGATCTGGTCGGTGGTGTAGCTGCGGATGGCCAGCGCGGTTTCCATCATCACCTGCGAGTCGTGGTGCACGTCGTCGAAGGCGCTCTGCTCGAGGAAGCGGTAGTAGTAGAGGCCGGCGCCGACCAGGCTGAACACGAAGATGGCGGCGAGAACGAGATTGAACTTGATCCGCAGCAGGACGCCGCGCGCGGTGCGGGAGGATGACATGGGGCTTCTCTCTGTCCGGCGCACCGTCTGGCGCGGTGTCTGCCGGCCGGGCAGGGCCCGGGTTAAAAAGTGTGTCGCATTGTCGCATGCACGGCCGGGCACGCCAACGTCGTACGCGATGCGCATCGGCCGGCGCTGCGCACGGGGTCAGGGCAGCGTGACGCACAGCCCGGGGTCGAAGGCCGGGTTTTCGGCAGTCTCGCTGGTCAGGTAGCCGCGCGGATTGCACAGCACACGGGTGTCGCCGATGCGGTAGTCGAAGCTGTCGTGGGTGTGGCCGTGCACCCACAGCGTGGCGCCACTGGCGGCCACCAGCGGGTCGAGGTCGGAGACGAAGCAGGCGTTGAGCGGCGAGCCGGCAAAGCGCGGGGCGATGCTGCCGGGCGAGGGCGCGAAGTGGGTGATCACCACCGTGTGGCCGTCGAAGGGCTCGGCCAGGCGCGCGGCCAGCCAGCGTCGTTGTTGCTCGAACAGCGTGGCGCAGTGCGCCGGGGTGAGCAGGGCGTCGTCGGCGTCGTCGATGCGGATGCGGCTGAAGTCGTGCGAGAAGCGCACCGCGGCGGCCATCGCCTGCTCGCGCGCTTCGCCCGTGCCGGCGATGTGGAAGTCGCTCCACAGCGTGGCCCCGAGGAAGCGCACGCCGCCGATCTGCGTCTCGTCGCCGTCGAGCACGGTGATCCGGCTGCCCTGGCTGAGCGCATCGAGCTGACGTCGGGTCTCGGCGAGCGAGAAGCCGTAGTGCTCGTGGTTGCCGGGCACGTACAGCACCGGGATGGGCGAGGCTTTGGCCCAGGCGATGGCCTCGGCCGGGCGGTGGATGTCGCCGGCCAGGACCAGCACGTCGGCGCCGACGTCGGGCAGTTCGCACGGGCCGCGGCCGAGATGGAGATCGGAGACGATATGCAGTTTCATGGCGGCGGAATCCTCCGGCAAGGACGGGTGGGGTACCCTCGGTTAACCGTTGCCGGCGGCAGACGTTCCGCGGGCGCGGCAGACAGATGGCGTACGATCCCGGCATTATCGTCTCTGGATGCCCCGGCCGGGTGTCGGTCACTATACGACACGGCTTACCACGGGACGCTGCATGACGCTTCAGACTGCTCTATCGGCCGACGAGGAAAACGCCGTCGCCCGGCGCAACGCGCTGCTGTATGCCGCCTGCCAGGCCTTCGGCGGTGCGGCCGCGCCGCTCAATTTCGCGCTGGGCGCCATTGCCGGCAGCTATCTGCTCGGACCCGACAAGGCGCTGGCCACGGCGCCGGTCACCGGCTACACCCTCGGCGTGGCGCTCGGCGCCCTGCCCGCGGCCACGCTGATGCGGGCGGTCGGCCGTAAGCGCGGCTTCATGACCGGTGCGCTGATCGGCATGGCCGGGCTGGGGTTCGCCACCTGGGCCTTGATGGCGCATTCGTTCTGGCTATTCTGCGCGGCGCTGATGGTCAATGGCGTCTCCGGCGCTTTCGTACAGCAGTACCGGTTCGCCGCCGCCGACCGCGGCACGGCCGACTTCAAGGCCAAGGCGATCTCCTGGGTGCTGGTCGGGGGCATCGCGGCGGCCGTGCTCGGTCCGCAGACAGTGATCTGGACCAAGGACCTGCTGCTGCCCGTGCCCTTTGCCGGCGCCTTCCTGAGCGGGATCGGCTTGCTGGTGGCATCGCTGATCGTGATGGCGTTTCTGGCGCCGTCGGTGCCGGTGCGGACGCCGGCAGGCGTCGTGGCCGACACCGGCCGGCCGCTCGGCGAGATCCTGCGCCAGCCGCGCTTTGGCGTCGCGGTGCTGTGCGGCACGGCGGCCTACGCGCTGATGAGTCTGGTGATGACCGCCGCCCCGCTGGCGATGATCGGCTGCGGTTTCACCGCGGATGAATCGACCCTCGGCATCCAGTGGCATGTGCTGGCCATGTTCGGCCCGAGTTTTTTCACCGGCAGCCTGATCGCCCGCTTCGGCAAGCCGCGCATCGTCGCCACCGGCCTGCTCATCCTCATCGCCTGCGCCGTGGTCGCCCTGATGGGCGTGGCGCTGGCGCACTTCTGGGGCGCGCTTGTGTTGCTCGGCATCGGCTGGAACTTCGGCTTCATCGGCGCCACGGCGATGCTCACCGAGGCCTATCGGCCAGAAGAAAAAGGCAAGGCGCAGGGCGCCAACGACTTCATCCTGTTCGGCACCGTGGCCTTCGCCTCCTTTGCCTCCGGCCAGTTGCTCAACGCCTGGGGTTGGGGCACGGTCAATGCGATTGTCTTCCCGGTGGTGCTGGTCAGCCTGGGGGCGTTGGTGTGGTTGGCGCGGCTGGAGCGCCGTACGGCCGTGGCGCCGGGTTAGCCCGCCAGCTGGCGCATGGCCGCCTCGACCGGGCCACGCTTGAAAGCGCGTGACCAGCACCAGGCATAGACGAGGGCAGCGGCGCAAAACAGGCTGGCTGCAGCCACCGCCGCCGTGACCGTCTGGCCACCCAGCATGCCGAGTGCTTCGAGCGTGCCCATGCCGATCAGGATGTGGGCGAGATACAAGGTCAGGGTTTGCCGGCCAGCGGGGGTGACGATGCCGAGCAGACCGGTCCGGCCCAGCCAGGCCGATCCGCGCAGGCACAGGCCGACGACCACCGAGGCGCTGCCGATACCGGCCAGCACATAGAGCGGCATGGGCGGGACGGGGCCGGTGGTGGCCAGGATCGCCAGCGCCGGATCGATCAGGGCGAGCTGTCTGGCGAGCAGCGCACTGCCCGCTTCCGCCGCTGTCACAGCCAGGGCGCCGAGCAGGATCAAGCGGTGCTGGGTGGTGCGATCCGGCAGCGTGAGCCGGCTCAGCACGATGCCGAACAGCAGGAAGCCGAGCCAGGGAACGACCGGGTGCCAGCCGTTGAAGAACAGGTTGCGCATGAAGCCGGTCGGGGTCCAGAAGCCGGCGTATGAATAGGTTGCCCAGTGCCAGCCGGTGTCGTAGTCGAAGACCAGGATCATCGCCACGAAGAGCAGATTCAGCATAACGATGCCCAGCACCAGCCAGCGCGAGGCCAGGGGGACCAGCAGGACGCCGAAAAGGAAATAGAACGCGTAGTAGTGCAGGATGTCTGCATCGAAGACGAGGGTGTTGAGCAAGCCCAGCGCGAGCAGGAAAACCACGCGGCGCAAGGTGACCGAGAGGGTCTGGGCCAGCGTGCCCTGGGCGGCCGACAGGCCGAGCCCCACGCCGGCGAGCACCACGAAGGTGGCCGCCGCCTTGCCTTCGAGCACCCCCGTCAGCGTGTCGAGCAGACCGCCGCCAGTGGCGCCCATGGCGATCTTGAAATTGACGATGACCATGCCCACGAAGGCGACGAAGCGGGCGATGTCGAGGCCGTCGAGGCGGTGCGGCGTCATGCTCTGTCGGCTCGCTCGGTGACGCGACGCAGCGCCTCGACATCGCCGGCGACGATCAGCGGCAGATGCGCGGTGATCGTCTCCACCGGCCAGTCCCACCAGGCCAGTGACTCCAGCGTGGCGATCGCGTCGGGCGCAAAGCGCGACTTGATCACCCGCGCCGGATTGCCGCCGACGATGCTGTAGGGCGGCACATCGGCCGCCACCACCGCGCGTGAGGACACGATGGCGCCATTGCCGATCTCGATCCCCGGCATGATCAGCGCCTCGTAGCCGATCCACACATCGTTGCCGACAACCGTGTCGCCCTTGAACGGCAGCTCGCCCGGTGCCGGCATGACCGCCTCCCAGCCGCCGCCGAAGATCTGGAAGGGATAGGTGGAGATGCCCGACAGCTTGTGGTTGGCGCCGTTCATGATGAACTTCACCCCGCGCGCGATGGCGCAGAACTTGCCGATGACGAGCCGGTCGCCGATGAACGGGAAGTGGTAGAGCACATTGCGCTCGAAGCCGGTCGGATCGTCCGGATCGTCGTAATAGGTGTAGTCGCCGATGATGATGTTCGGATTGGCGACGCAGTTCTTGATGAAGCACACTTGCGGGAAGCCGGGCATGGGGTGGGGGTTCGAGGGGTCAGGTCCGTGCATGAGAATCTCCCGGGGCGCAGCCGGCGGCTGGCCAGGTCTTCGAAGGTGCCGGGCAGTAAGCTACCTTAAGGTTTTGAAAGGAGGTCGAAAATCTCGCCCCACTGAGGCTGACCCGGGTTTTTCGCTTGCATCTCAAGGGCGTAGTCGATGGCTGTGCGGCCACTGTCGTCCCGGATGTCGCGCCTGGCATCGTTGGCGAGCAAGCGGCGTACTTGATGGACGTCTCCGTCGATGGCCGCGGCATGGAGGGCGGTCATGTGATGCAAGGTGACGTCCGTGGCGTCGATGTCGACGCCCTCATCGCGTAGCCGCCTGAACGCTTCGTCGGCTTCGGCTGGGTTGCTCAACACGGTCACCGCTCGGATTCCGGCGGTTGTGTTCAGCGTTGC
>JAWKYX010000024.1:0-55036 GCA_041396265.1 Rhodocyclaceae bacterium | reverse complement strand
TGTTGCAGACAATCGCCGAGCGCATGCCGGCGGACACCTGCGCGCGGCCACCGGCATCAGCGCCGCGGGGCCGCCTGTACCCACGACGCACCGGTCGGTATGGGCGCCTGACCATCGATGTCCACCCGGTTGCGGCCATTGCGCTTGGCGCGGTAGAGCGCGGCATCGGCGCGCGCCACCAGGGCGACCACGTCGTCGCCGTCGCACAGGGTCGCCAGCCCGATACTGATCGAGATGTCGACGCTCTGGCTCGGTGACAGCACCACCGGCTTGTGCGCTACCGCCGCACGCAAACGCTCCGCCACATCGGCCGCCTCGGCCGCCCCGGCCCCGTTCATGGCAACCATGAACTCCTCCCCGCCAACCCGCCCGACGACATCGGACTCGCGCACGGCCATCTCGCAGCGGCGCGCGAACTGCCGCAGGACGGTGTCACCACCGGGATGGCCGTAGGTGTCGTTGACGCGTTTGAAATGGTCCAGATCCAGCGCCATCAGGGTCAGCGGATAGCTGTTGCGACCGGCCGAGGCGACCATGACCCGCAGGCGCTCGAGAAAATCACGCCGGTTGCTGACCCCGGTCAGGCTGTCGCGGGTGGCCAGGGTGGTGAGCCGGCCGCCGGCCCGCTCGGCGCTGAGCAAGACCACACCGACGCCATTGGTCAACATGAGCAGGAACAAGGCGAGGAAGGTGGCCACCTGGATGGCGTTGCCGTCGAGCAAGGTAAAGCCGCCAGCGGGCACGCTGGCGAGTAGCCCGCGCATCAGCACCACCGTTGCCAGCACCAGGGTGCAGCCGCCAATGAGGAATTGCAGGCGGGTCCGCTCGCTGCGCAGCCACAGCAGCGCCCACCCGGTGAGGGCGAACAGCGCCGCCGACAGATACGAGGCGACCACCACCCGGTGCGCTGGCAGATTGTCGCCGAGCTGATTGAGCGGGTAGCGGGCCAGCACCAAGGCCACCACCACCGCCACCAGCCAGCGCGGCAAACGCCCGGCACTGAAGCGCCAGACTGCCAGCGTCTCCAGACCGAATCCGCTCAACAGCAAGGTATTGGCCACCTCGATCGACCAGAACCCCGGCACACTGCCACGCGCCCACAGCAGCGCCCAGGCAGCCGACTGCAGCAGCTTGGAGATCGCCCATAGGCGTGACAGGCCTCCATCGCGTTCGTCCGGCGCAAAGCGAAAACCCATCAGCGAGACGAAGAGCAACAGGTTGCCCAGGCTTAGCAGAAAGATCAGGGTGCGGATGTCCAGTGGCGGCATGAGCGCAATGGGATGCTCGGCGACGGTTGAGTCAGGATTAACGGCCTTCCGTCCGCGAGGTTGAGACCGACCGGTGCGGTGCCCGGCATCCAGCCCGACACGCTATCGGCGAAGAATGTCCTGATTTGTCCGCCACCGGTCCGGATCTGCCATTTCTGGCATGCGTTGCGCCGGCGGACAATGTCTTCACACTCACTTACCGGAGCCTCCATCATGACCTACCCCGCCCGTCGCAGCGCCCTGATCCTGATCGACATCCAGGAATCCTTCCGCCACATGCCGTTCTGGTCGGAGACCGACCTGCCCGCCTTCCGCGAGGCCGTGCTCGCCCTCGACGCCGGCTGCCGCGCCCGCGGTGTGCCGGTGGTGCACATCTACCATGTCGGCGCGGCCGGCCCGTTCACCGAGGCCTCGGGCCACGTCCGCGGCCTGGACTGGCTGCCCGGCGCGCCGGCGGTCACCTTCCACAAGCACACCCACAACGCCTTCTCTGACACCGGGCTCGACCTGTGGCTGCGCCGGCGTGACATCAACCACCTTATCATCGCCGGCATCCGCACCGAACAGTGCTGCGAGACGACCACCCGGGTCGGCGCCGACATGGGCTATGCGGTCGATTTCGTCACCGAAGCCACGCTGACCTTCCCCATGACCCACGCCGGCAGCGGGCGCACCTACTCGGCCGACGAGATCAAGGCGCACACCGAGCTGGTGCTGGCCGGGCGCTTCGCACGCATCGCCAGCGCCACCGATGCGCTTGCCGCGCTGGAGTGAGCCATGCGCACGCGCACCGTCGGCCTCTACCTCTATGACGACGTCGAGGTGCTGGATTTCGCCGGCCCCTTCGAGGTGTTCTCCACCGCCAGCCGGGTCGCCCTGCGGCGCCGGCCCGAGGCGCCGGCGCCCTTCCGGGTGGTAACGGTGGCCCGCCACGCGGGCCCGGTGCGCGCCCGCGCCGGCCTGCCGGTGCTGCCTGAGGCCACGCTGGCTGATCACCCGCCGCTCGATGTGCTGATCGTGCCCGGCGGCGACGAGCGCGCCGAGCGCGGCCGGCCGGACCTGATGGCCTGGCTGCGCGCGCAGGCCGCGCAGGTCGAGGTGCTGGCCTCGGTGTGCACCGGTGCCTTCCTGCTGGCCGGCGCCGGCCTGCTCGACGGGCGCCGGGTCACCACGCACTGGGAAGACGTGGCCGAACTGGCCGCCGCCTTTCCGGCGCTCGAGGTGGCAGACACCGGCCGCTGGATCGACGACGGCGATATCCTCACCTCGGCCGGCATTTCGGCCGGCATCGACATGAGCCTGCATCTGGTGGCCCGGTTGGCCGACGCAAAACTGGCCATGGCGACCGCGCGGCAGATGGACTATCACTGGCAGGACAGCCCCGGAGAACCGCAGCCATGAGCCTCGAGAGCGCCCTCACCTTCTTTGTCGCCATCTTCATCTTCGCCATCACGCCGGGGCCGGGCATCTTCGCCCTGCTCGCCCGCGCGCTGGTCAGCGGCGCGCGCGACTGCATCGCGCTGGCGCTGGGCATGACGATCAGCGACATCCTCTACCTGATCTTCGCCTGCCTCGGCCTGGCGGCGATCGCCAAGAACTGGGGCGAGGTGTTCACCGTGATCCGCTTTGCCGGCGCGGCCTACCTGATCTACCTGGGCGTCACCATGTGGCGCACGCCGGTCGGCGACGGCTTCACGCCGCAGGTGGTCAAGCGCATGAGCCCGGCCGCCAGCTTCCTGCAGGGCTTTCTGATCTCGGCCTCGAACCCCAAGGTGATCCTCTTCTACATCGCCTTCCTGCCCACCTTCATGGACCTCACCGTGCTCAGCGTGCAGGACATCGCGCTGGCTGCGGTGCTCACGCTCACCGCGCTGATGCTCGGCCTGATGCTGGTCGCCGGCATGGCCTCGCGGGCGCGGCGCTACTTCCGCTCGCCCGCCGCCATGCGCGGGCTCAACCGCAGCGCCGGCTCGATCATGGTCGGCGCCGGTGCCTTCCTGGCGGCCAAGTCATGACCGTGCGCATGACGCCCGCCGACATCGCCCTGGCGCTGCTGGTGGTGCTGGTGTGGGGCGTGAACTTCGTGGTCATCAAGGCCGGCGTGGCCGAGGTGCCGCCGCTCTTGCTCGGCGCGCTGCGCTTTCTGGCCGCGGCGCTGCCGGCGGTGTTCTTCTTCCGCGTGCCGCGCCTGCCGCTCGCCACCTATCTGGCCTACGGCCTGAGCATCGCCTTCGGCCAGTTCGCCTTCCTGTTCACCGCCATCCATGTCGGCATGCCCTCAGGCCTGGCCTCGCTGGTGCTGCAGTCGCAGGCCTTCTTCACCATGCTCTTCGCCGCCGTGTGGCTGAAGGAGAGCTGGCGCCCCAGCCAGCTCGCCGGGCTGGTGCTGGCCGCCGGCGGGCTCGGGCTGATCGGCACGGCGCACGGCGTGAGCATGCCGCTGACCGGCTTCATCCTCACCGTGGCGGCCGCCTGCAGCTGGGCCGCCGGCAACGTGGTCAGCCGCACCCTCAGCCGCAACGGCCCGGTCAATCTGCTGGCCTTCGTGGTGTGGGCCAGCCTGGTGCCGCCGCTGCCCTTCCTGGCCATGTCGCTGCTCATCGAGGGGCCGGCGGCGATCACCGCAGCGCTCAGTCATTTCAGCCTGCGCTCGGCCGGCGCCGTGATGTACCTGGGCTGGGGCGCGACGCTGCTCGGCTACGGCCTGTGGGCGCGGTTGATGTCGCGCTATCCGGCCAACCAGGTGGCGGCCTTTCCGCTGCTGGTGCCGCTGGTCGGCCTGAGCGCCGGCTGGCTGGTGTATGGCGAGGCGCTGCAGCCGGTGCATTGGATCGGCGGCGCGCTGCTGATGCTCGGGCTCGGGGTCAATCTGTTCGGCACCCGGGTGATGGCGCGCTGGCGGGGGGCCACATGACGCTGGCGGTGTTTTTCGTCGTCACCCCCAATGTGCTGCTGCTCGACTATGCCGGGCCGGCCGAGGCGATGCGCATGGCCATCGACACCGGCGCCGACCTGACGGTCAGCACCTGCGCGCCGGCGCCCGAGATCACCACCTCGATGGGCGTCACGCTGTCGGCGCTGGCGCCGCTGCCCGACCCGCTGCCGGACGGCGCGCTGGTCATCGTCACCGGCAACGCGCAGGAAGAACTCGACTACGCCCGCCCCGAAGCCCTGGCAACAATCGACTGGCTGGCCGCGCAGCGCGGGCGCGACATCCGCCTTGCCAGCATCTGCTCCGGCGCCTTGCTGCTGGCCCGTGCCGGCTGGCTGGCCGGGCGGCCGTGCACCACCCATTACGCCCTGCTCGATCTGCTGCGTCAAAGCGCCCCGAGCGCGCGGGTGATGGAAGACCGGATCTTCGTCGACGACGGCCAGGTGGTCACCAGCGCCGGCATCACGACCGGCATCGATCTGGCGCTCTACCTGATCGAGCAGCACTTCGGCGCCGAGCGTGCCGCCCGCGTGGCCCGCCGCCTGGTGATGTACGCGCGGCGCGGGCCGAACGACCCGCAGCTGTCGCCCTGGCTGGCGCATCGCAACCATCTGCACCCGGTGGTGCACAAGGTGCAGGACGCCATCAGCCGCGACCCGGCGCGGCGCTGGACGCTGGACGAGCTGGCGGCGCTGGCCCATGTCGGGCCACGCCACCTGACCCGCCTGTTCAGCCGCCACGCCGGCATCGGCATCGTGGCCTACCAGCAGGCACTGCGCGTCGCCCGCGCCCGGCAGCTGCTGGCCGACCCGACGCTGTCGATGGAGCGGGTGGCCGAGCAGTGCGGCTTCGCCTCGGCGCGCGATTTCCGGCGCGTATGGGCGCTGCATGTGGCGGATTCGCCCCGCGCACATCGCGCCATGCACTGATCCGCGCTGCATTGCAGCATGCCCGAAACGCCCGCGGGGGTTAGCATTCGGGAACGCCCATTGAATAAGGACCGGCCGCGTGGACGGCATTCTTGCGCTGACCCTCATCGCGGTCGCGATCGTGCTGGTTTTCGACTACACCAACGGCTTTCATGACGCGGCCAACGTGGTCGCCACGGTGATTGCCTCGCGGGCGATGACACCCGGCCAGGCGGTGGTGGTGGTCGGCCTCTTCGAATTCCTCGGTCCGCTGCTCGGCGGCACCGCGGTGGCCAACACCATCGGCGGCTTTGTCGACCTCAGCGCACTGGACGCCGGCCATGCCATCGTGGTGGTGCTGGCCGGGCTGATCGGCGCCATCGCCTGGAATCTGCTGACCTGGTGGCGCGGCCTGCCGTCCTCGTCCTCCCACGCGCTGGTCGGCGGGCTGATCGGCGCCACCGTGCTGGCCGCCGGCGCCGAGCATGTGGTGTGGGGCACCGACGCCTGGCGCGAGGGCGGCCATCTGACCGGTGTGCTCAAAGTCCTGGCGGCACTGATTCTCTCACCGCTGATCGGCCTGCTGGCGGGCTTTGCCATCCACCGCCTGGCCATGCTCTTGCTGCGTGCAGCCCACCCGCGCATCAACACCCGGCTGCGCCGGCTGCAGTTCGTCACCACCGCGGCGCTGGCCTTCTCGCATGGCGCCAATGATGCGCAGAAGAGCATGGGCATCATCACCCTGCTGCTGGTGCTGGGCGGCTATCTGCCCGACTTTGCCGTGCCCTTCTGGACCATGCTGGCCTGCGCCACCGCGCTGACCCTGGGCATACTCACCGGCGGCTGGCGCATCGTGCGCACGCTCGGCTTTTCGGTGTACAAGGTGCGCCCGCTGCATGCGCTCGACTCGCAGCTGACCTCGGCCTCCGTCATCTTCACCGCGGCGCTGGTCGGCGCGCCGGTGTCGACCAGCCATGTGGTGGCCAGCTCGATCATGGGCATCGGCGCCGCCGAGCGGCCCAAGGCGGTGCGCTGGGGCAAGGCGCGCGAGATCGGCCACACCTGGCTGCTCACCCTGCCGGCCTCGGCCGCCGCCGGCGCCCTGGCGCTACTGGCGCTGTTCCCCTTTATCTCATGAGCGACCCCATGGACCCGTCTCCCGCGCACCGCTTCTCGCCCACCGCCCTGTTCCACCGACTCATCGACCGGCTGGTGCCCAAGGCGCCAGACTTCTACGCCTTGCTGCATGAACAGGCGGTGCATGTGCAGCACACCACCCACCTGCTGGTGCGCTTCATGAAGAGCGGCGACGAGGCGCTGGCCAAGGAGATTCGCCGCGACGAACATACGGCGGACACCATCAAGATCCGCAACCTGCACACGCTCAACGAGGCCTTTTCCACGCCCTGCGACCGCGAGGATATCTACCGCGCCATCATGACCCTCGACGATGTGGTCAATTACTGCAAGACCACGGTCAACGAGATGTCGGTGCTGGGGGTGGCGCCGGACGACTACATGCAACGCATGGCCGTCCAGCTCGATGGCGGCGCCCAGGCGCTGATCAATGGCTACGCCAAGCTGGCGACCACCCCGGCGGCGGCCGAAACCGATGCCGACGCCGGCCGCAAGGCCGAACGGCGGGTCGAGAAACTCTATCGCAAGGCACTGGCTGCGCTGTTCGTCGGTGACGATTTTCTGAACATGTTCAAGCGCCGCGAAATCTACCGCCACCTGTCCAACGCGGCCGACCGCATGGCCGCCTGCGCCAACACGCTGCACGACATCGTTGTAAAGATCACCTGAGCCGGTACGTTAGTAGTAGTTCCTCCGCCATTTTCCGCCCCACCGATGAACACCGACGACCACCTGGCACTCCTGAACGAAGCCGGCATCGGCCAGTGGTCGTACGACTGCACGACCGACCGCTTCACCTGGAGCGCCTTCATTGCCGAGATGGTCGGCATGGCGCTCGACGCGCTACCCGTTAACAGCGCCGGCTGGCTGGCCTCGCTGCATCCGGACGACCGGGCGCGCGCGCGCGAGATCACGCTCGCCGCCTTCCGGCAGGACACGCAGATGGAGCTGACCTGCCGCGTTCGCGGCGACGACGGCCAGTGGCGCTGGGTGCGCTTCCGCGGCGGCGTCTCGGAGCGCGGCGGCGACGGCCGGGCCTTGCAGACCCGCGGCGTGGTGATGGATGTCTCGGCGGTTCACGAAACAGAAAACGCGCTGCACCGGGAACGCAGCCACCTGCGCGCGCTGCTCGACACCCTGCCGGATCCGGTCTGGCTGAAGGACCCGGATGGCGTCTATCTCAGCTGCAACCGGCGCTTTTCCGACCTTTTCGGCGCGCCCGAAGCGCAGATCGTCGGCAAGACCGACTATGACTTCGTCGAGCGCGAGCTGGCGGACTTCTTCCGTGCCAACGATCGCGCCGCCATGGCGGCCGGCGGCCCATGCACCAATGAAGAGTGGGTCACCTTCGCCTCGGACCAGCGCCGCGCCCGGCTGACCACCGTCAAGACGCCGATGTACGACAAGGACGGCGCCTTGATCGGAGTGCTCGGCATCGGCCGCGACATCACCGCCGAACACGAGGCGCGCCAAAGCCTGGAGAAGACCCGCCAGATGTTCTCGGTGGCCTTCCGGGCCAGTCCGCTGGCGATCTCCATCTCCGAGGCGTCATCGGGACGTTACGTCGATGCCAATCCGAGGTTTCACGAGGTTTTTGGCTACCATGCGGACGACATCCGCGGCCGGACCTCGCTGGATATCGGCTTGTGGCCCGATCTGTCGGCCCGTCAAGCCTGGTCCGAGCTGCTCAGCGCACGCGGCGGACACGTCGTCAACTATCCTTGCACGCTGATCACACGGGCGGGCGAGGCACGGCAGTGCCGCCTGTCGGCCGAAACCATCGATTTCGAAGGCCTGCCGCATATCCTGGCCTACGTCACCGACGTGACTGACACGGAGCGGGCGGCCCGTCAGCTTGAACAGCGCGACCGCTACCAGCGCGCCCTGCTCGACAACTTCCCCTTCATGGTCTGGCTGAAGGATACCGACAGTCGCTTTCTCGCCGTCAATGCCCCCTACGCCAAGGCCTGCGGCGCCCCCTCGCCCGAGGCGCTGGTCGGCAAGACCGATCTCGACGTCTGGCCGCGCGAAGCGGCCGAACGCTATCGTGCCGGCGATCGGGCCGTGCTGGCCAACGGCTGCAGCGGCTTTGTCGATGTCCAGGAAGATGCCCTCGATCACCGCCGCTGGGTCGAGGTCTATAAGTCGCCGATCACCGTCGATGGCCGCATTGTCGGCACCGTCGGCTTCTCACGCGATATCACCGACAAGCGCAAGGCCGCCGAGGAACTGGCCCGCCATCGCCACCACCTCGAGGATCTGGTCGCCGAACGTACCGCCGAACTCGAAGCGGCCAGCCGCGCCAAGAGCACCTTTCTGGCCAACATGAGCCACGAGATCCGCACCCCGCTCAATGCCATCATCGGCCTGACCCAGCTGATGTTGCGCAGTGAGCGCGACGCGGAAGATACCCGGCGCCTGCAGAGCATCGTGGGCGCCGGCCGCCACCTGCTGGCCATCATCAATGACCTGCTCGACATCTCGAAGATCGAGGCCGAGCGCATGCCGCTGGACATCGCCCGCTTCGCCGTCGCGCAGGTGATCGACGACACCGCCGGCCTGGTACACGACACCGCCCGGGCCAAGGGCCTGCGCCTGAGCATCGCGATCGATCCGCAGGTGCCGAGCCATGTCATGGGCGATGCCACCCGCGTCGGCCAGATCCTGTTCAACTTCATCGGCAACGCCGTCAAGTTCACCGACCAGGGCGAGGTGCATCTGCGCGTCCGCCTGCTGGAGCACCTGCCCATGTCCGCGCCGGCGGCCGGGGTGACCTTGCGCTTCGAGGTCACCGACACCGGCATCGGCATCGATCCGGTGGTCCAGCCGCGGCTGTTCAACGCTTTCGAGCAGGGTGACCCGAGCACCACGCGGCGCTATGGCGGCACCGGTCTGGGGCTGGCGATCAGCCGCCGGCTGGCCGAGCTGATGGGCGGCAGCGTCGGCGTGCGCAGCACGCCAGGCCACGGCAGCACCTTCTGGTTCACCGCCCATTTCGGCATCGCGGACGCGCGCACGCCGGCTGTGGACACCGCCTCGCCATGCGCACCGGACGTCAGCGTGCTGGCGCGCGACTTCGCCCACTGTCGCCTGCTGCTGGTCGAGGACAACGAGGTGAACCAGTACGTCGCGCTGGAGTTGCTGGGTGACACCGGCCTGCAGGTCGACGTGGCCGCCGACGGCCAGCAGGCGGTGGACATGTGCGCCCGCACCGCCTACGACCTGATCCTGATGGACATGCAGATGCCGGTGATGGACGGCCTGAGCGCCACCCGCGCCATCCGCGCGCAGCCGCAAGGCGGCTCGGTGCCGATCCTGGCGATGACCGCCAACGCCTTCGCCGAAGACCGCCAGCGTTGCGCCGACGCCGGCATGAACGACTACCTGTCCAAGCCCTTCGAGCCCGAGCAGCTCTACGCCGTGGTGCGGCGCTGGCTCGACCCGTCGCGCCGACCGGCATGAAAAAACGGCCACCGCGAACGGTGGCCGTCTTGTGGTGCGCGGGGCCGTTTACTTGGCCGCGGCGCGGGCCGCGTCGAGCCAGCCGTCGTAGGTGGCACGGTTGGCCTTGATCCAGCCGGCCACATGGCGGGCGATGTCGGCCGGCTTGTTCTCACCGTCACGCATGCGCAGGTTCTGCGCCGAGATGTCGTTGGCCGACAGCTTCATCACCTCGAACAGCTTGGCCGCGGCCGGGTTGGCCTCGGCAAAGGCGCGGTTGGCGACGATGCGCTGGTTGTTGGCCTGGAAGCCGTAGTTCGAGCCATCGGGCAGGGCGGTGTTCACATCCTTGCGCTCACCCGGCAGCGCCGAGAACGGCACCTGCAGCCACACCACATCCTTGCCCGGCACCAGCACGCCGCTCACCCAGTAAGGCGTCCAGGTGTAGTAGAAGATCGGCTCGCCCTGCTTCTGACGGGCGATGGTGTCGGCGATGATGGCGGCGTACGAACCCTGCTTGTGGGTAACGTTGGCGCGCAGGCCGTAGGCGTCGAGGTGATGCTCGATCACCTTTTCGCAGCCCCAGCCCGGGTTGCAGCCGGCCAGGTCGGCCTTGCCGTCGCCATCGGTGTCGAAGAGCTTGGCGAGCTTCGGATCCTTGAGCTGGTCGAGCGACTTGATGCCGTATTTGTCGGCGGTCTTCTTGTCGATCAGATAGCCCTGCAGTGCGCCGGGCGAGTACACACCCTTGCGGAACAGCTTGGCGTCACCGCCGGCCTTCTCGTAGAAATCGATGTGCAGCGGATCCCAGTGGTCGGCCATGAAGGTGGCGTCGCCGTTGCCCAGCGCAATGTGGCCGGCGGCGTATTCGATTTCCTTGATCGCGCCGACCTCGAAGCCCAGGTCCTTGAGGCCTTGCATGACCAGTTCGGTCTGGAAGGTCTCTTCGGCGATGGAGCTCTTGATCGGCAGGACCTTGACGCCCTTGCCGGGCATGTCGGCCGCGAAGGCGCTGAACGAAACGGTGGCGGCCAGAGCGATGGCGGCGCCACGCATGAGATGGTTCAGGTGAGAAAGTCGCATTGTGTGCGTCTCCTTGAGGGGGTGGGTAGAGGTCAGGCGGCGGCAGACTTGCCGAGCAGACGGCGCGCTACGCCGATCGGTCCGGTGTCGTACCAGCGACCCGGAGAGGACTTTCCGCCGGCCATGGCCTGGGTAATGCGGTCGAGCATGATCGCGAGAATCACGATGCCCAGACCGCCAATCGTGGCCAGACCCATGTCAAGCCGGCCGATGCCGCGAAGCACCATCTGGCCGAGGCCGCCGACGGCGATCATCGAGGCGATGACGACCATCGACAGGCCGAGCATCAGGGTCTGGTTGATGCCGGCCATGATGGTCGGCATGGCCAGCGGCAACTGCACACGGGTGAGCAGCTGCCAGGGTGAGGCGCCAAAGGCGCGCGAGGCTTCGATCAGGTCAGGGCGCACCTGGCGGATGCCCAGATTGGTGAGACGGATCAGCGGCGGCAGGGCGAAGACGATGGTGACCACCACCCCCGGCACATTGCCGATGCCGAAGAGCATCACCACCGGCACCAGGTAGACGAAGGCCGGCGTGGTCTGCATGGCGTCGAGCACCGGTCGGGCAATGCCTTCGAGCTTGTCGTTACGCGCCATGATGATGCCGGTTGGCAAGCCGATGACCATGCAGAAGAACACCGAGGTGAGCACCAGCGAGAGGGTCACCATGGCCTCGTCCCAGGCACCGATCAGGCCGATCACGATCAGCGACAGCACCGAGCCGATGGCCAGGCGGCGGCCGCTGACCTGCCAGGCAATCAAGCCGAACAGGATGATCATCAGGAAGGCCGGCACCGCCAGCAGCGCCTGTTCGATGCCGGTCAGCGTGGCGTCGATGGGCAGGCGAATGGCCTGGAAAAAGGGGCGGAAGTTGTCCACCGTCCAGTTCAGGCCCTGATCGACCCAGGTGTCGAGCGGGATCACCGCGTCGTTGAAGGGGTGCGCCCAGTCAAAGGGGACGTCGACCGGCGTGGTCGGCGGCGTGCCCAGCCAGTCGCCATTGGCGGCGGCCGGTGCCTCTGCCGGGGCCGGCGCAGCACCGCCCCAGGGGTTGGCGGGAGCGCTGTCGGGCGCGGGCGCCTCAACCGGGGCGACCGGCGCTGGCGTGCCGCCGGCCGGCGCGGCCCATGGATTGGCCTCGGCGGGCGCGGGCGCCTCGGCCGGCGCGGCGGCAGCCCAGGGATTGCTGGCGGTCTGGTCGCTCATGCCGCGTCCTCCGTATTCTGTGCATGCAGGAATTCGAGCATGGTGTTGCGGGTGATCGCGCCGCGGTAGCGGCCGTTCTCGTCCACCACCGGCAGGCCGTAGGGGTGCTGGGTGAGCGGCTCGTAGAGCTCGCTGATCGGGGTGTCGGGGGTGAGCACATGCGGCTCGGGCAGGAAGGCGTCGCGCAGCTTGGCGTCGGCGCTGGCCTTGGCCGCCTTCTTCAGGCTGTCGAGCGAGACCACGCCCATCAGCTTCTGGTCGGGGCTGACCACATAGCCGTACTCGCGGTCATGCGAGCGCAGGCGCTCGATGGCGCTGCGCACGCCCATGCCCTGGTGATCGATGATGTTGACCTGGGTCTTGCGGGCGATGTCGGCCGCCGACAGGATGCTGGTGGCGTCCACTCCCTTGAAGAAGGATTTCACGTAGTCGTTGGCGGGGTTGCGCAGGATCTCCTCGGCCGTGCCCACCTGCACCACCACGCCGCCTTCCATGATGGCGATGCGGTCACCGATGCGGATGGCTTCGTCCAGATCGTGCGAGATGAAGATGATGGTGCGCTTGTCTGCCGCCTGCAGCTTGACCAGCTCGTCCTGCATCTCGGTGCGGATCAGCGGGTCGAGCGCCGAGAAGGCCTCGTCCATGAGCAGCACCTGCGGGTCGTTGGCCAGCGCGCGGGCCAGGCCCACCCGCTGCTGCATGCCGCCGGAGAGCTCGTCGGGATAGCTGTTGGCCCAGGCCGCCAGACCGACCTGCTCCAGCGCCACCATGGCGCGCTCGCGGCGCTCGGCTTCGGGCATGCCGGCCAGCTCCAGGCCGAAGGCGGTGTTGTCCACCACGGACAGGTGCGGCATCAGCGCAAAGGACTGGAACACCATGCTGATTTCGCTGCGGCGCAGGTCGCGCAGCTCGATATCGTTCATCTTGGCGATGTCGCGGCCGTTGATCAGCACCTGCCCGGCCGTCGGTTCGATCAGACGGTTGAGCAGGCGAACCAGGGTCGATTTGCCCGAGCCGGAGAGGCCCATGATGACGAAAATCTCGCCCTCATTGACGCTGAAACTGGCGTCGATAACGCCGAGGGTCTGCCCGGTGCGGGCGAAGATGGTGGCCTTGTCCTTGCCCTCGGCGACGAGCTTCATCGCCTCCTTGGGCCGGTCTCCGAAGACCTTGTACAGATTCTTGACGACGAGTTTTTCCGACATGCGTCCTTGTGACAATCCTCGTGTCGGGATGAGCGCACCCAAAAAGCCAAGATGCCGACAGAAGCGTAACTGCCTGACGATGACGGTGGATAGATACCCTCAAAAAGACGGCCTCGCCGCCTGACACGAAGTCTTGATCGAAATTGAATAGCCAACAAGTCTAGCACAGAATAGTTTTGTGCAAAACAATCTAGCGGATGGCAATCCGTCCGGCCTTTTCCGGATAGAAGGCGGTCACCGACGCGTAGCCAGCGCGGATGGCGGCGAGATCGGCGTCGATATCATCGGTCGGCTGGACATAGCCGGCGATGCCCACGCAGCGCCGGCCCCAGTCGATGTAGCCGAGCGCGATCGGCACCTTGGCCGTGCGGGCGATGCGGTGGAAACCGCTCTTCCAGCCCTCGACATAGCTGCGCGTGCCCTCCGGGGCGATGCACACGATGGCATGGGCATCGGCATGGATCTGGGCCACCACATCGTCGATGAAGCCGCCCGGCCGCGAGCGGTTGATGGGAATGCCCCCCAGCCAGCGGAAAAAGCGGCCGAACGGCGGGCGGAAAATGGTGTGCTTGCCCACCCAGCGCACCGGCCAGCCGAAGGTGAAGCGGGCGATCAGCCCGATGATGAAGTCCCAGTTGGAGGTGTGCGGATAGGCCAGCAGCACCATCTTGGGGCCGGGCGGCGCGGGCATGTCGATCGACCAGCCCAGACGCTTGAG
Organism: Rhodocyclaceae bacterium; assembly: GCA_041396265.1. GTDB lineage: Bacteria > Pseudomonadota > Gammaproteobacteria > Burkholderiales > Rhodocyclaceae > Nitrogeniibacter. The sequence goes on along the minus strand of JAWKYX010000024.1, from coordinate 41,139 downwards.
GACGAAGGCCGCCCAGCGTTGGGGGGCCACGGGAAAGGGGAGCGGGTCAGCCAAGGGAGTGCCGGGGTCGAATGCGGTGGCGCATTGTGGCGTAAACCTGCCGCCAACTCTGCGTGCACTGCGCAATGCCAGACAGGTAGCCGGCGCCGCCCATGCCGAAGGCATGCGCGCACCGCTTCAGTCAGCGCGGTGGGCTCGCGCCGGCGCCTTCGACGACCGGGCCGCTGGCGTCTTCGTCGGCATGGGTCGAGGTATCGGGCGTGCGCGGATCCATCTCCATGGCCATCACCGAGGTGCGATGCACCGGCAGGAACTCGGTCAGCTCGGCGTCCGGCACCGGCGCGTCGCGGCGGATGCACCAGGCGGTGAACAGAGCCAGCCCGACGAGCATGCCGACCAGCACCAGCGGAAAGGCACGCGCGCCCACCGCCGTGATGATCCCGCCGGCCAGCACCGGCCCGACCACCGCACCGGTGCCATGCAGCACCAGCAGGGCCTTGGTCGCTTCGAGCGCCTCGGACGAATGAAACCGGTCATGCGTCTGCGCCACGGCCAGGCTGTAGAGGGTGAATGCGAACCCGCCATAGAGGCCGGTGGCCACGACCAGCCCGATGACCGACAGACCGGCGACCGCGAACATCGCCACGGCGCACACCGCGGCCAGCACGCACACGCTCACCAGCACCACCCGCCGGTCACGGTGCTCGGAGGCGTGACCCACTGGCCACTGCATGAACGCGCCGCCGAAAATGGCGGCTGCCGTGAACACGGCCACATGGAAATCGTCCAGGCCCTGCGCCGCGGCGAAGGCCGCCGACAAACCCCAGAACGCGCCCGACACCAGCCCGGAGACCAGGCCGCCGGCAAATCCGACCGGCGACACCTTGTACAGCCGGCCAAGGGGCAGGCTCGGCGTCTGGATCGGCGTGGGCTGGTCGACCGGCGTCAGCGCGATCGGCACCAGGCCGAGGCAGTAGAAGATGGCCACCAGCGCGAAAGAGCCCATGTGCTCGGCGCCGTAGATGGCGATCATGAATTGCCCGAGGCCAAGGGCCACGAAGCTGACCATCATGTAGGCGGCGAAGATCTTGCCGCGCTTGTCATGCATCTGCTCGTTGAGCCAGCTCTCGATGATCATGTAGATGGCGACCATGGTGACCCCGTGGATCACCCGCAACACCCACCATACCCACGGGTTGACCAGCATGCCGTAGAACAGCGAGACCACCGCCGCCAGCGCGGCCATGGCGGTGAAGGCGCGGATGTGGCCGATGCGCCGGATCAGCGGCGGGCAGGCAAAGGCGCCAACGATGTAGCCGCCGAAAAAGCCGGACATGATCAGGCCCAGCGAGAGGCCGGTGAAGCCCTCGACGCTGGCGCGCAGGCCGAGCAGGGTGCCTATCAGGCCGGAGCCGGCCAGCAGGATGGCCATGCCGAGCAACAGGCTGGACACGGGGAGGATGGCGCTGATCATGAATGAGATCTCGTATGCGTCATCGACAGGGTCTCACGGATGGCGAGCCAGTCAAAAGACAATGCCGGCACCACGGGTCGCGGCGCCGGCATGGCGAGTGGATCAGGGCAAGTTTATTCGATGCCCTGGCTGCTCAGATACTCTTCGTAGGTGCCGCGGTAGTCGATGATGTCGCCGTCCGGGCGCATGTCGATGATGCGCGTGGCCAGCGAGGAGACGAACTCGCGGTCGTGCGAGATGAACAGGAAGGTGCCGGTGTACTTCTCCAGCCCGGAGTTGAGCGATTCGATCGACTCCATGTCCAGGTGGTTGGTCGGCTCGTCCATCAGCAGCACGTTCTTGCTCTGCAGCATCAGCTTGCCGAACAGCATGCGGCCCTGCTCGCCGCCGGAGATCACGCGCACCGGCTTCTTCACCTCGTCGCCCGAGAACAGCAGGCGACCGAGGGTGCCGCGGATCAGGGTTTCCATGTCCTCGCCCTCGAAGCCGCCGTCGCGCACATGCTCGGAGATCCAGTCGGTCAGCGAGACGTCGGACTGGAACTCGGCCGAGTGGTCCTGCGCGTAGTAACCGAGCTTGGCTTTCTCGGCCCACTTGATGGTGCCTTTCTGCGGCGTCAGCTCGCCCATCAGCAGGCGCATCAGGGTGGTCTTGCCGACGCCGTTCTCACCGATGATGGCCACCTTGTCGCCGGCATCGATGGCCAGCGACAGCGACTTGATCAGCGGCTTGTCCATGCCCGGGTAGGCAAAGACAGGTTTTCCACCTCCACCGCCTGGCGGTGCAGCTTGTCCTTGGCGTCGACTTCGAAGCGGATCCACGGGTACTGGCGGCTCGACGGCTTCACATCCTCGGGCTTGAGCTTGTCGATCAGCTTCATCCGGCTGGTCGCCTGCTTGGCCTTGGACTTGTTGGCCGAGAAGCGGCGCACGAACTGCTGCAGCTCGGCGATCTTGTCCTTGGCGCGGGCGTTGGCCTGGGCCTGGCGCTGGCGGGCCAGGGTGGACGCTTCCATGTAGTCGTCGTAGGTGCCCGGATAGACCTTGATGGTGCCGTAGTCGAGGTCGGCCATGTGGGTGCACACCTGGTTCAGGAAGTGCCGGTCGTGCGAGATGATCACCATGGTCGAGTCACGCTGGTTGAGCGTATCTTCGAGCCAGCGGATGGTGTTGATGTCGAGGTTGTTGGTCGGCTCGTCGAGCAGCAGGATGTCGGGGTTGGCGAACAGCGCCTGGCACAGCAGCACACGCAGCTTCCAGCCCGGCGCTACCTGGCTCATCGGGCCGTTGTGCTGTTCGGTCGGGATGCCCACGCCGAGCAGCAGCTCGCCGGCACGCGCCTCGGCGGTGTAGCCGTCATATTCGGCAAACACGCCTTCGAGCTCGGCGGCGCGCATGTAATCGTCTTCGGTCGCCTCGGGGTTGGCGTAGATCGCGTCCTTCTCGCTCATGCAGGCCCACATCTCGGTGTGGCCCATCATCACCACGTCGAGCACCCGCTTGTCCTCAAAGCCGAACTGGTCCTGGCGCAGGTAGGCCATGCGCTCGTTGGCTTCCTTGGTGACGTTGCCGGCCGAGGGCTCCAGCTCGCCGCACAGGATCTTCATGAACGTGGACTTGCCCGCCCCGTTGGCGCCGATCAGGCCGTAGCGGTTGCCGTCGCCGAACTTGACGGAGACGTTGTCGAACAGGGGCTTGACCCCGAACTGCATGGTGATGTTGTTGGCGATGAGCACTGCGCGAATCCCGAATCCGTAAAAAGCAAAGCGCCGGCAGCGGGGCCGACGCACAATCGCGGCGAATTCTATCAGAAATTCAATGACATGACCCGGATTCGCGACGGCCGGACGCAGCCGCTTCGCTGGCCTCGGGGCCGCCGCACCGCCACCGCCAACCACGCACTTTCTTGATCTTTGTCGCAGCCGCGCGGCGATTGCGCCCTTAGCATGGCCGGTTCATCATCGCGCCGTGCCCATGCTCCACACCCTGCCTCTCGCCTTCCTCCTCGCCCTTGCCGGCCTGCTGCCATTCGCCAGCGCGTCGGCCGCGCCGCTGCAACCGCTGATCGACGCCGCGCTGGCGGGTACCGGTATCCTGCGTCTGGCGCCGGGCACCTACGAAGGGCCGGTCGAGATCACCGGCCGGCTGATCCTCGACGGCGGCGGCCAGGCTGTCGTACAGGGCGACCATCGCAGTTCGGTGATCACGCTCAAGGCCAGCGGCTCGGTGCTGCGCGGGCTGATCGTGCGCGGCAGCGGCGACTCGCACGACCAGATCCACTCCGGCATCTATGTCGAAGGCCACGACAACCGCATCGAAGACAATGTGCTCGACGACGTGCTGTTCGGCATCGTGCTGCAAAAGTCCAACCGCAACCTGGTGCGCGGCAACCGGGTGCGCTCGCGCGGCGAAGACACCGCCGACCGCGGCGACGGCCTGCGCCTGTGGTACGCCATGGACAACCGCATCGAAGACAATGTGTTCGAGCACATGCGCGACCTGACCATCACCAACTCGCCGCGCAACCGCATCATCGGCAACACCATCCGCGACAGCCGGCGGGCCATGAACTTCCTGTTCTCACCCCGCACCCTGGTCGAAGCCAACCTGGCCACCGACAACGCCACCGGCCTGGTGGTGATCAACTCCAACGGCTTCATCCTGCGCAACAACCGGGTGATGCACGCCATGCATGTCTCCGGCGCCGGCATCGCCATCAAGGAAAGCACCGCGGTGCTGGTCGAGGGCAACGAGCTGATCCACTGCGCCGTCGGGCTGATGGCCGACTCCTCGTCCGACCCGCTCAGCCGACTGGTGCTGGTGAACAACCGCCTCGCGCACAATGTCACCGGCATCAACTTCTATGGCGAGCGCGGCGGGCGCATCCTGATCAAGAACCGCTTTGCGCACAATCTGTGGCAGGTGACGGCCACCAACGCCGGCAACGTCGACGCCGAGCACTGGGCCGGCAACTACTGGGACACCTACCAGGGCTTCGACTTGAACCAGGACGGCATCGGCGACCAGCCGCACGAGCTGTACGTTTTCGCCGACCGCATCTGGCTGGAGACACCCGAGGCGAGCTTCTTCCGCAATTCGCCGCTGATGGAAATGATTGATTTTCTCGAGCGCCTGGCGCCCTTCAGCAGCCCCGCGCTGGTGCTGCGTGACGCCACGCCGGTGATGCGCGCCGCGCCGTGGGCGCCGTCGGTGTCGTTCAACCGCCCGGCCGGGCAGATCGGCGCGGCGCCGGACTCACCGGCCAATCGCGCTCACTGAGCGCCGGGCAGCGGCACCAAGGGCACAGACACCGGGTTGGCGCGGCGATCCTCCGCCTCCTTGAGACGCGCCTCCATGGCCTTGATGCGCGCACCGCGGTCGATCCGGTTGGCACGCGCCTCCAGCTTGCGCGCCGCCTGCATCTGCGCGGTGCGGTCTTCGCGGGCGTCGTCGAGACAGGCATTGACCCGGAAACGGTCGTAGCACCCCGCCTCGCGCGACGCAAAATCGGCCTCCGCCGCCTTGCGCATCGCCTTGGCGCGCTCGCGCAGCTGGGTGCTGCTCTGCGTGTCCTCCGCGTCCTGTGCCGCCGCGGCACCGGCAACCGCCATCAGGCAGGCGAACACAATCGGAGTCAGGCGGCGCGGGCGGATCATGGCGTGAGGGCAGGCAGGTAGCGAACGAGCCCGTACAATACCGGTTTTTCGCCCCGATTGCCCACGTGATCCAGTTCCGCCACCTGCGCCTCAACCGGGGCGCCAAAGTCCTCGTCGACGGCGCCACCGTCCAGCTCCATCCGGGCTGGAAGGTCGGCCTCACCGGTGCCAACGGCTGCGGCAAATCCAGCCTGTTCGCCCTGCTGCGCGGCCAGCTTCACCCCGACCAGGGCGACTGCGAGATCCCGCCCGGCTGGGTGATTGCCCATGTGGCGCAGGAGACGCCGGCGCTGGCGCGCAGCGCGCTCGACTACACCCTGGACGGCGACATCGAGTTGCGGCGCATCGAAGCTGACCTGGCCGCGGCCGAAGCCGCCCACGACGGCGAGCGCATCGGCCTGCTCCATGGCCGGCTGCAGGAGATCGACGGCTACAGCGCCGCCGCCCGCGCCGCCACGCTGCTCGACGGCCTGGGCTTCGCACGCACCGACCTGACCCGGCCGGTGTCCGACTTCTCCGGCGGCTGGCGGGTGCGGCTCAACCTGGCGCAGGCGCTGATGTGCCGCTCCGACCTGTTGCTGCTCGACGAGCCCACCAACCACCTCGACCTCGACGCCGTGATCTGGCTCGAGCAATGGCTGCGCGACTACCGCGGCACCCTGCTGCTGATCTCGCACGACCGTGTTTTCCTCGACGCCGTGGTCGGCCACATCGCCCATATCGAGCAGCAACAGCTCACGCTCTACAGCGGCGGCTACAGCGAGTTCGAGCACCAGCGCGCCGAGCGCCTCGCCCAACAGCAGGCGCTGTACGAGAAGCAGCAGCGCGAGCGCGCCCACCTGCACAAGTTCGTCGACCGCTTCCGCGCCAAGGCCACCAAGGCGCGCCAGGCGCAAAGCCGCATCAAGGCGCTGGAGCGCATGGAGTTGATCGCCGCCGCGCATGTGGACACCCCCTTCCACTTCAGCTTCCGCCCCGCGCCACCGGCGCCCGATCCGCTGCTCGACGTCGAGGACGGCGCGGTCGGCTACGGCGGCGCGCCGGTGCTGGGCGCCTTGAACCTCACCCTGCGCCCCGGCGAGCGCATCGGCCTGCTCGGGCGCAACGGCGCCGGCAAGTCCACCCTCATCAAGCTGCTCGCCGGCCAGCTCACCCTGCAGGCCGGCCGGCGCACCGACGGCAAGGGCCTGGCCATCGGCTACTTCGCCCAGCACCAGCTCGACACCCTGCGCCTCGACGAATCCCCGCTGCAGCACATGACGCGGCTCGACCCGACCGCGCGCGAGCAGGACCTGCGCAACTACCTGGGCGGTTTCGACTTCCGCGGCGAGCGCGACGGCGTGGCCTCCGGCGCCAGCGTCACCAGCGCCTGCGGGCCGTTCTCCGGCGGCGAGAAGTCGCGCCTGGCGCTGGCCCTGCTGATCTGGCGCCAACCCAACCTGCTGCTGCTCGACGAGCCGACCAACCACCTCGACCTCGAAATGCGCCACGCCCTCACCCTGGCGCTGCAGGACTTCGACGGCGGCATGGTGCTGGTCTCGCACGACCGCGCCCTGCTGGGCGCCACCTGCGACCGCTTCGTGCTGGTCGACGGCGGCCGGCTGCAGCCCTTCGATGGCGACCTGGACGACTACCGCGACTGGCTGGCCGCCCAGCGCGCCGCCGAGCAGGCCGCGCTGGCCTGCCCCGACCAGGCCGCCGACAAGGCGGCGCGCAAGGCCGAGCGGGCGCAGTCGGCCGAGGAACGCAAGGCCCGCCTCGCCGCCCGGCGGCCGCTGGTCAAGGAGGCCGAGCAACTCGAACGCAAGCTGGCCAACTGGCAGAACGAAAAGTCGCTGCTCGACACCCGGCTGGCCGACCCCGGCCTGTATGGCGGCCAGGACACCGCCTTGCTGCAGGACCTGCTCAAGCGCCAGGCCCGCCTGACCGACGACATCGAGGCCGCCGAGCTGCGCTGGCTGGAGGTGCACGAGGCGCTCGACGCGCTCGGCGCCCCGGACTGAGCGCGGGAGGCGGCCCGGGCCGGGCGCATCGCAACACCCGGCCGGCACAGTCCATGGCTGCGCATGCGCTAAGCCCGGCGCCGCCACCCCTGCTGCACCGCAGCTTGCCCGCGCCCCGGGGCCGCGCCGACAATCGCCACCTGACCGAGCGCTGGCCACAAGCCGCCGCCGGCCCCACGACCCCGGAGCCCTCGCATGCCTACCGCCTTGCCGCTCGACCTGGGCGCCCTGCGCGCCGCCCATGACCGCATCCGCGACGCCATCATCCGCACCGTCCAGTGGCATAACGATCCGCTCTCCGACGCCATCGGTGTCCCGCTGCAGCTCAAACTCGAAAACCTCCAGCGCACCGGCTCGTTCAAGCTGCGTGGCGCCACCCACAAGATCGATCGCCTGCTCACCGGCACCGAGCGCCCGGCCGGCGTGATTGCCGCCTCGGCCGGCAACCATGCCCAGGGCGTGGCCCGTGCCGCTGCGCTGGCCGGACTGCGCGCCGTGGTGGTGATGCCCGGCACCGCGCCGCTGACCAAGATCCAGGCTTGCCGCGCGCTGGGCGCCGAGGTGGTGCTCGAAGGCAACACCCTGGAGCAGGCCGCCGACGAAGCGCGCCGCCGTGCCAGCGCCGAGGGCCTCGCCTTCCTCCATCCCTACGACGACTGGGACGTCATCGCCGGCCAGGCCAGCTGCGGTCTGGAGATGCTCGACGACGCGCCCGACATGACCGTGGCCGTGGTGCCGCTGGGCGGCGGCGGGCTGATCGCTGGCATCGCACTGGCGCTCAAGCTGCAGCGACCCGACATCCGCGTCATCGGCGTGCAGACCGAAGCCGTGGCGCCCTACCGCAACTTCCTGGTCGACGGCACGCTCGAGGCGGTGCCACCGCACGCCCACACCATTGCCGACGGCATCAAGGTGAAACGCCCCGGCGAGCGCAACCGGCAAGTCATCGCGGCGCTGGTCGATGACATCGTGACAGTCGACGACAACGCCATCGCCGAGGCCATCGTCACCCTGGTCGAGCGCACCCGCACCATCGGCGAGGGCGCCGGGGTGGTCGGGCTCGCCGCGCTGATGCAGGGCAAGATCCGCCTCGCGCCAAGCGACCGCGTGGTGTGCGTGATCTCGGGGGGCAATGTGGACATGACGCTGGTCGGCCGCTCGATCGACTACGGCCTGGCCTCCAGTGGCCGGTTGATGAGTGTCGCCGTCACCATTTCCGACGCGCCCGGCCAGTTGCTGACCATGATCCAGCGCGTTGCCGCGCTGGGCATCAACATCCGCCATGTGGAACACCGCCGTGGCGAACTGCATGTCCCGGTCGGCATGACCGAGGTCATCTTGCAGATGGAAACCCGCGACTTCGACCATCAGCGCGAGCTGCTGGCCGACTTCACCAGCCAGAACCTCATCGCCCGCAACCTGCTTCAGCTGTGAGCGGCGCGGCCGGCCGCGGAATGTTGCCTCAGCGAATGGTCACCGACACACTCGCCGCGCCCCAGCCGTGCACCCGATCATGCGCGAACACGCGTACCTGATCGATGCCGGCCGGGATCGTCACGCCGCTCAACGAGCGGGTGAACGGCTGCTCTGCCTCATGCGGATGCAGCAGCACCCGGCGCCCCAGCACGGTGCCGTCGGGGGCACGCACTTCCCAGGCATCGGCGTAGTGCGCCCAGCCGGTGTCGGCGTGACGCACCGTCACGGTGAAGCGGCACACCCGCGCCGCATCGCATGCGGCCACCGCATCGAGCACCTGCGCCTCGTCCGCTGTGGCGACGGCCGGCAGGCACAGCACCAGCGTGGCGAGCGCGCGCCGCATCAGGCCTCGCCGGTGGCCGTGAATCGCGCGGCAAAGCCCTCGGGCACGCGCGTCACCTTGCCAGCGGCGTAGTCGAAGAACAGGATGCCGGTCTTGCCGCGCGCCACCTCGCGCCCGGACTCGGCCTCGCCCATCTGCCACACCAGATCACAGCCGTACTTGTTGAAATCACAGGCGGCCATGGCCACCCGCATCACTTCGCCATGACGCGCTTCGGAGCGGTACTGCAAGGCCGCGTCGGCAACGATGATGCCCACGCCCTCGACATCCAGTTCGGTGTAGCCCATCGACTTCAGGAAGCGCAAACGCGCCTCCGACACCACCGTCAGCAGCAGGGCATTGTCCAGGTGGTTGCCGTAGTTGATGTGGCTCAGATAGAGCGTGATGTCGGTGGAAAAATCAAACCCTTCGGGCAGATCGATATGAACACGGGCCATGATGGAACGCACATTGTGAAAGGGGCACAGGCCCCGATTGAACCACACATCGCCGCGCACCGATTTGCGTCCGCGAGCCGGCCTGTCTATCGTCGCGGTTTTCATCACCGGTAGCCCACGTGTCGTCTTCGGCCCCCCCGCTGCGCCGCTTCTGGGATCGCGCCCGCCAGATCGCCTTGTTCGAGGCCGGCGGCCTGCTGCTCATCACCCCGCCCTTTGCCTGGGCCAGTGGCGTGCCCATCGCCGACTCGCTGGGCATGCTCGCGCTGATCGCCCTCGTCGCCGCGCTGTGGAACGCCGCCTACAACATCGCATTCGACTGGGTCGAAGGCCGCCTCACCGGCCGCACCGCCGACCGCCGCCCCTGGCCGCTGCGCATTGCGCATGCCTTCGGCTTCGAAACCGGGCTGCTGATCATGACGCTGCCCATCGTCATGGCCTGGACCGGCATGGACTGGCTCACCGCCCTCATCGCCGACCTCGCCCTGGCCGTGGCCTACACGGTGTACGCCTTCGTCTTCAATCTGGCCTACGATCGACTCTTCCCGATCCGCGAGCGCGCCTCCGAATGAGCCCCGAACAGACCCGCGTCCCGCTCGACGACTGCAACACCTTCGGCCTGCCGGCCACCGCCGCGCGCTACCGGCGCATCGACGATGTCGGCGACCTGATCGCACTGGCCCGCACCGGCGCCCTGCGCGGCCCGCGCCTGGTGCTTGGCGGCGGCAGCAATGTGGTGTTCACCGGCGATGTCGACGCGCTGGTGCTGCATGTGGCGCTGCGCGGGCGCGAGCGCCTGGCCGATGCCGACGACGCCTGGCGCGTGGCCGCCGCCGGTGGCGAGCCCTGGCACGACTTCGTGCGCTGGACGCTCGACCAGGACCTGCCCGGGCTGGAAAACCTCTCGCTGATCCCCGGCACCGTCGGCGCCGCACCGATCCAGAACATCGGCGCCTACGGCCTGGAGATGGCCGAACGCTTCGAATCGCTCGACGCGGTCGATCTCGACACCGGCGACATGCGCCAGTTCAGCGCCGCCGACTGCCGCTTCGGCTACCGCGACAGCGTATTCAAGCAGGCCGAGGCCGGCCGCTGGCTGATCACCCGCGTGATCTTCCGCCTGCCGCGGCCCTGGCCGCCGCTCACCGGCTATACCGACCTGCAGCGCCATCTGGCCGAGCAAGGCATCGTCACGCCCACCGCGCGGCAGATCTCCGACGCCGTCATCGCCGTGCGCCAGGCCAAGCTGCCCGACCCGGCGGTGCTCGGCAACGCCGGCAGCTTTTTCAAGAACCCCATCGTCGATGCCAGCGTCGCTGAACGCCTGCTCGCCACCCACCCCGGCGCACCGCACTACCCGCAGGCCGACGGCCGCATCAAGCTGGCGGCCGGCTGGCTGATCGACCAGTGCGGCTGGAAGGGCAAGCGCCTCGGCCCGGTCGGCTGCCACGCCCGTCAGGCGCTGGTGATCGTCAATCATGGCGGCGCCACCGGCGCCGACGTCCGGCAACTGGCCAACGCCATCGCCAACGACGTGCACACCCGCTTCGGCATCACGCTCGAGGCAGAGCCCAGTTTCGTGTAGGGCGGATAAGCCGCAGGCGCATCCGCCATCGGTGCTGCGTCGGGGCATTGGCCGGCGGATGCGCTCCGCTTATCCGTCCGCGGGCCAATTTTGCAGGGCGGGCGGCGAGGGGCCACCCATCGTGCCTCACGACAAACGCTGCGTGGTGGGCAGCACAGCTGACCACCCTACGGCGCCGGTATCGCCGTCATGGCGCCCCGAGCGCGACAGCAATGCGCCTGTCGTAGGGTGGGCGGCTTGCCGCCCACCATCGTGACTCACCCGACGCCTCGTTACGGCGCCATGTCGAACACCAACAACTCGGCACCATCGCCGTCGCTCAGCTGCAACTGCGTCTCGTCGGCCAGCGCCGCGCCGTCGCCCTCATGCAACCGCTCGCCGTTGAGCGTCACCGACCCGCGCGCCACCTGCACCCAGCCGAGCCGGCCCGGTGCAATGCTGAGCGCGGCCGTGTCGGCACCATCGAGCGTGGCGGCGTAGAGGTCCACATCCTGGCCGATGCGCACCGAGCCGTCGCGTCCGTCGCCGCTGGCGATCAGGCGCAGGCCGTTCTTCACCGGCAAGGCGTCGATACGCTGCTGGCCATAGCCCGGCGGCGTGCCGCGCTCGGCCGGCAGAACCCAGATCTGCAGCAGGCGCAGCGGCTCGCTGGCCGAGGGGTTGAACTCGCTGTGGCGGATGCCGGTGCCAGCGCGCATGTACTGGATCTCGCCGGGGCGGATGGTCGAGCCATTGCCCAGGCTGTCCTTGTGCGCCAGCGCGCCGTCGATCACATAGGTGAGGATCTCCATGTCGGCATGCGGATGAGTCGGGAAGCCGCCGCCGGGGGCGATGCGGTCGTCGTTGATCACCCGCAGCGGGCCGAAGCCCATGTGCGCCGGGTCGTAGTACTCGCCGAAGGAAAACGTGTGGCGGGCATTCAGCCAGCCGAAGCGGGCGTGGCCGCGGTCGTCGGCCTTGCGGATCGTCATGCTCATGTCCGTACTCCAGGATGCGTTGCGATGGGATCATGATGGGGGCGCGCACATCCAAAGACAATCCAGCATTCTCTTGAATGACTGTTCACGAATTCGCAACAATACTGGCGATTTGCGACCGCAGCGCGCGGGGCGCCGCACTGGCTTGGAGCACGCACCAAACAGTGGCATCCTCTGGGTTTGCTGGTGGCCGCCGCCACCTGTCCCGAGACATCAACCGGAGCAAACCGTGCCTGCCCTGCTACCCGATATCGACCCCGAGGGGTTGCTCGAATACTCCGTGGTCTATACCGACCGCGCGCTCAACCACATGTCCGCCCGCTTCCAGGGCGTGATGCGCGACATCTCGCGCGTGCTCAAGACGGTCTATCACGCCGACGCGGTGGCCATCGTCCCCGGCAGCGGCACCTTCGGCATGGAGGCCGTGGCACGCCAGTTCGCCACCGGCAAGCCCTGCCTGGTGATCCGCAACGGCTGGTTCAGCTTCCGCTGGACGCAGATCTTCGACATGGGCAGCATCCCGTCCTCGCACACCGTGCTCAAGGCCCGTCAGGTCGAATCCGGCCCGCAGGCCGCCTTCGCCCCCGCGCCCATCGACGAGGTGGTGGCCACCATCCGCGCCGAAAAGCCGGCCGTGGTCTTTGCCCCGCATGTGGAAACCGCCTCCGGCATGATGCTGCCGACCGACTACCTGCGCGCCGTGGCCGACGCGGTGCATGAGGTCGGCGGCCTGTTCGTGCTCGACTGCATCGCCTCCGGCACGGTGTGGGTCGACATGGCCGCCACCGGCGTGGACGTGCTGATCAGCGCGCCGCAAAAGGGCTGGAGCGGCTCGCCCTGCTGCGCCATGGTGATGATGAGCCAGCGCGCCCTGGCGGTGCTCGACACCACCACCAGCACCAGCTTCGCGGCCGACCTCAAGAAATGGCTGCAGATCATGCAGGCCTACGAAGGCGGCGGCCATGCCTACCACGCCACCATGCCCACCGATGCGCTCACCCGCATGCGCGACATCATGCGCGAGACCGAAGCCTACGGCTTCGACAAGGTGCGCGACGAGCAGCTCGAACTCGGCCGCCAGGCGCGTGCCCTGCTCGAATCCAAAGGCTTCAAGAGCGTCGCCGCGGCCGGCTTCCAGGCGCCGGGCGTGGTCGTCAGCTACACCGACGATGCCGAGATCCACAGCGGCAAGAAGTTCATCGCCGCCGGCCTGCAAAGCGCCGCCGGCGTGCCGCTGCAATGCGACGAGCCGGCCGACTACCGCAGCTTCCGCATCGGCCTGTTCGGGCTCGACAAGCTGCACAACGTCGAGCGCACCGTGGCCACGCTGAAAACCGCACTTGAGGCCATCACCTGATCGCCACCCGGCCTGTCGCCACCGCGCCCCGCCCGACGGGGCGCGGTGCGTTTACGCCGCACGCAGCGCCGGACGCGACAGGAACCAGTCCGATACGCGCCCGACGCGGACGAGCACGAAAAGCACGATCTGCAGCCACAGGACCGCTGCCCAGCTGTCCATGGCGAGCCCGCCCGAGCCATACAGGGCCGCCGCGCTGCACAGTGCCAGATAGGCCCGCACCGGTCCCGCCTGGCGTGCATAGGCGAGCAGGAACACGGGCGCGCCCAGCGCGAACACGGCTGCATAGAACGCGAAGACGCCTTTGAAGAAGACGACGAAAGCCAGCCAACCCCAGCCAGTTTTCGGCAACAGCAAGGAGAAGGGCGCGTTGATGAAGCGCGCGGACAGCGCGGGCGCCCGGCGCACGAAGATGACCGCGGAGACGACCCAGGCAAAGCCGGCGAGCAGGCCGGTGAGGGCCGCATACGGGCCATCGAAGAGCCCGGCAAGCACCGCACTGGCACCAAGCCCGGTCGGCACGATGAGCCGGCTCCAGCTTTCGCCCGCCGGCCAGACCAGAAGCAGCAAGAACGCAATGGGCGGCACCAGTACGGCGGCGCCGAGGGCGAAGTCACGCGGACCATCGAACAGCACGACAAGCACCACGCTGCCAGCAAGCCCGATCGGCACGAAGAGCGGGCTCCAGGTTTCACCGGCCGGCCAGACGAGGACCAGCAAGAGCGCGATGGGCAACAGCAGCATGGCAGCGCCCAGGGCGTAGTCATGCGGGCTGTCGAAGCCGGCTGCCGCCAGCTCCCGGCTCCATCCGAAGGCCGCAACGACCAGCGCCCAACTCAGGAAGAAGGCCATCCAGGGCAGCTTCCAGCCATGGCGCTGGCGCACGATCCAGCGCGCCAGCGCGCCGCGGTGCGGCCGGGCGTACCAGGCGTCAATGAGCGGGCCCGGGGCGCAGCGGAACAGCTGGTAGCCGAGCGCGCCGGCGCCGAACATGGCCAGCGGCAGCACCGGGCGCGGGAGCGCCGACAGCAGCGACTGTGCCCCCTGCAGCAGGCCCAGGCCCACGGCAAGGCCGGCCAGTTGCACCAGGAACACCCACCAGCTCCAGCGGCCGACCAAGCGCCAGTCGAGCCCCTCGGCATCGAGCAGGTCGCGGGCCTCGGGCTGGCGCAAGGCATCGAACAGCGCCAGCGGGCTGAGCAACAGCCGCAACCAGAAGCGGCCCATGCGCCCGGTATCGTGGCAACGCGCGGTATGCAACAGGTGGCGGTAACGCTGCTCGGGCGGTTCGGCGGGCTCGGTGGCATCGGGGCCCAGGGGCGTGCCGCGTGCGGTCTTGAGCCGCGCGTAGAGGCGAAGCGCATTGGCCTCGCCGAGTCGCTGCTCCAACCGGAAATCGGTCCCCCAGCCAAACCGTTCGGCCAGCGCCAGCACGAACCGCGGCGCCAGGCGCTCGTCATCGAGGATGAAATGCACCAGCGCGCGCTGGAGGCGGTCCTGCGCCGACAGCGGCAGGGCGTCGAGCTGCTCGGTGAGGGTGTCGACATGGGCATCGAGGCCGGTCGGGCCGAAACGGTCGCGGACGACTTCGAGCGCCGCCATCACCGAGTCGGGGTCGAGCGGCGGCTCGGTGACGGTATCGACCCGATCCACCGGGGCGGCATAGCGCGCGGCATGCTCGGGCATCCGGTAGCGCCACCAGCGCGCCTGGGCAAGCGGCCGGGGATCGATCTCGGCGCGCTGGCCATCCCGGGCCTGCCCGGCATTCACGCCGTGTACCCGACACTGCGCCGGCGCGAGTCGGCCCAGCCGGTCGGCGTGCATGAGGTCGAGCCGGCGGGCGGGGGGCGCGGGTTCGGGCGGCGACGCCTGGGCAGCGGCATCTTCCGCCGGCTGCGCGCCCTGCCGCTGAACATTGGCCAGCGCCCAGTCGTAGGCCTCGCGCAGGCGCTGATAGGCCTCGGCGTCATCGTCGGGCCGGGTGTGCTTGAGGCGGGCGGCATAAGCGCGCTTGATGGCTCGCCGGTCGTCGGTCGGTGCAATGCCGAGCCGCTGCCAGTAGGGGTTCACGGCAGCCTCAGAGCACGAAGCCGCGGTCGACGCTGTCGAGCGCTTCGGCGAAGTCCTTGCGCGCCTGGCGGATGCGCCGCTCGTCCTGCGAGTCGAGCAGCAATTCGAAGCGGCTGAGCCATCCGGTGATCTGCTCGCGTACGTGGCCGAGGTGATCTTCGTAGAGGCGCTTGGCGCGATTGACCAGGTAGAGGTTTTCCTGCTGGTCGCGCGGGTGGATCTTGAGCGCATCGAGCTTGGCCAGCGCGGCCTTGACCGCCTCGTCGCTCATCACGTTGCCGGACTGGCGGATCACCGTGCCGATCTTCTCGCCGCTGAGCGTGTCGGTGACTTCGATGTCGAGCAGGCCGTTCACATCGTAGGTGAAGCGCACGTCCACGTTCGCCTCGCCGGCCGGCAGCGGCTTGACCTTCATCTCCAGCTCGCCGAGCTTGAGGTTGTCGGTGCCCACCGGCGATTCGCCCTGGCGGATGTCGAGCAGGATGGCGCTCTGCTGGTCGGTGACGGTGCAGTAGCTGCCGACGCGCGAGACGGGCACCGGGGTGTTGCGCTCGATCAGCGGCGAGAAGCGGTTGCCGATGCGCCGGCCGTCGACCTCCTGGCTGATCACGATGCCCAGCGAGAAAGGCATCACGTCGGTGAGCACCACTTCGTCGAGCGCGGCGTCGCGGGCCTTGAGCGCGGCCTGGATGGCGGCGCCGCGGGCGATGGTTTCGTCGGGGTTGATGTGCCGCAGCGGCAGGCGGCCGAACAGCCGGGTGACCATCTGGCGCACCACCGGCATGCGGGTGGCGCCGCCGACCAGCACCACCTCGTCGAGCGCGGCGGCATCGATCTGCGCATCGCGCAGCGCCCGCTCGATGGGGTGGCGCAGGCGCTGCAGCAGCTCGGCGCAGGCGGTCTCGAAATCGCTGCGGGAGATGGAGTGCTCGTGCGTCTGGTCGCCGTCGTTGAGGCGCATCAGCACCTGTTCATGCTCGCCCAGATCGCGCTTGGCCTGCTCGGCGATGCGCCACAGCACGCGGCTGTGCTCGATGCGCTGGCGGTCGGGCTCGCCGAGCGCGGTGCAGCGCGCCAGGAACAGCCGGATCAGCGCCTGCACGAAATCTTCGCCGCCCAGGCGGGTGTCGCCGGCGCTGGCGCGCACCTCGACCACGCCGTCGAAATATTCGAGCACCGAGACGTCGAAGGTGCCACCGCCCAGGTCGAAGACCAGGAAGGTGCTCATCTCGCGGCGTTCGGCCAGGCCGTAGGCCAGCCCGGCGGCGGTCGGCTCGTTGAGCAGGCGCTCGACCTTGAGCCCGGCCAACTCGGCGGCGGTCTTGGTGGCCTTGCGCTGGGCCTCGTTGAAGTAGGCCGGCACGCTGATCACGGCCTCGGTCACCGGCGTGCCGAGAAAGGCCTCCGCGTCTTGCTTGAGCGCGCCGAGCACCAGCGCCGACAGCTCTTCGGCGCGGAACAGCTTGCGGCCGAGGCGGATCACCTTGTCGGAGCCCATCCAGCGCTTGAAGGCGATGGCGGTGTGCTCCGGGTGGGTGCTCAGGCGCTCGCGCGCGGGCAGGCCCACCAGCACCTCGCCGTTGGGGTCCATGCTCACCGCTGAGGGTGTCAGCAGATGGCCCAGCGCGTTGGGGATCAGCGTCACCTCACCATCGCGAAACACGCCGACCAGACTGTTGGTGGTCCCCAGATCGATCCCGATCAGCATTGCCTGTCGCCCCTCGCGTCCGGCCGCCCCGGGCGCTAGCTATTCATCATGAAGGCGAAAGTGTAGCCGCACTGCGCAGCGGAACCAACGGCGCCGCCACCCTCGGCACGCCATCCGCCAAACGGACCAGTCCCGGCGTCCGAGGCGGGCCATCGCCTGTCATCGACAGGCCTTAACGTAAGCGGGCCGGACGCTTCCCTGCGCCCCTTAAACTCATTTGCTGAGGACCTCGCCATGCGCGCGTGAAACACCTGCTCGCCACCGCCGTCGCCGCCGCCTTTGTGCCGACGGCGGCCTTTGCTGCCACCTGCACCCGCCCCGACCCGGCCGCCAACGTCACTTTCGGCACTGTCGATAGCGGCGTCGCCAACCGCGCCCTCGGTGGCTGCACCCTCGACGACCGCTTCGACGATGAACAGGCCTGGGGCAATACCGCGAGCTTTCTCGCCCATGTGTCGCGAGTGAGCTTCGCGCTGATGCGCGAGCGCCAGATCTCGGCGCGCGAGCGCATCGCCTTGATCGCCGCCGCCAAGGCCTCGGACATCGGTCGCACGCTGACGGTCAAGCTGATCGGCTTCAACGACTTTCACGGCACCATCAAGGCCGGCGAGGGTTCGAGCAGCAACCCCGGCGTGGCCCGCTTCGCCACCCGCATCGACGCACTGCGCGCGCAGAACCCGCTCAACGCGGTGGTCTCGGCCGGCGACATGATCGGCGCCAGCCCGCTGACCTCGGCCCTGTTCAAGGACGAGCCGACCATCGAGGCGATGAACCGCATCGGCATCGACTTCAACGCCGTCGGCAACCATGAGTTCGACGAAGGCAAGACCGAGCTCCACCGCATGCAGCATGGCGGCAACCACCCCAGCGACGCCTTCTCCGGACTCGGCCTGCCGCAGGATGTGCGCGGCGACGGCCAGTTCGCCGGCGCGGCCTTCGGCTTTCTCGCGGCCAACGTGCACGACACCACCACCGGCCAGACCGTGCTGCCGGCCTATGGCGTGAAGGACTTCCTCGGCAACAAGGTGGCTTTCGTCGGCATGACGCTCAAGGGCACGCCGACCATCGTCTCGCCCGCCGGCGTGGCCGGGCTGCAGTTCGGCGACGAGGCCGACACGGTCAACGCGCTGGTGCCCCAGCTCAAGGCCAAGGGCATCGAGAGCATCGTGGTGCTGATTCATGAAGGCGGCTTCGCCGCTGGCGGCGACAACGGCTGTGACGGCGTCTCGGGGCCGATCGTCGATATCGTCAATCGGCTCGACCCGGCGGTCGACCTGGTCATCTCCGGCCACACCCACCGCGCCTACAACTGCCTGCTCCCCAACAAGGCCGGCAAGCCGGTGCGCGTCACCTCCGCCGGCCAGTACGCCCGCATGCTGACCGACATCGACCTGACCATCGACACCCAGACGCGTGACGTCATCTCGGTGGCCGCCACCAACGTGGCCACCGGCACCGGCAGCGCCACCGCCGAAGCCCCCTACATGACCGACCTGGTCGCCCACTACGACGCGCTCTCCGCCGTGCCCAAGTCGCGTGTGATCGGCACCATCACCGAGGCCATCAGCCGCAGCCAGAATGCCGCCGGCGAGTCGGCGCTGGGCGACGTGATCGCCGACGCCCAGCTCGACGCCACCGACGACATCGGCTTCGGCGAGGCCGTGGTGGCCTTCATGAACCCGGGCGGCATCCGCGCCGACCTGCCCTTCAACGCCCCCGACGGCAAGGTCACCTTCGGCGACGCCTTCACCGTGCAGCCCTTCGGCAACTCGCTGGTGACCATGACGCTCAACGGCGCGCAGCTCAAGACCCTGCTCGAAACCCAGTTCGCCGGCTGCAACGGCCAGAGCAGCACCCGCATGCTGCAAGTGTCCGCCGGCTTCGCCTATAGCTACTCGGCCGGCGCCGCCTGCAACGCCCGCATCACGGCCATGACCCTCGGCGGTGTGCCGGTCGACCCCAGCGCGGCCTACCGGGTGACGGTCAACAGCTTCCTGGCCGACGGCGGCGACGCCTTCGCGGTGCTCACCGAAGGCAGCAACCGCCTCGGCGGCGCGGTGGATCTCGACGCCTTCGAAGCCTACCTGCAGGCCAACCCGGCCGGCGTCGCCCCGGGCCCGCAGAACCGCATCACCCGCCTGCCCTGAACCCGACGGACACCCAAGGAGCCTGACCCATGTTCCACAAGACCCTGTTCATCGCCGCCCTCGCCCTCGCGGCCACCGCCCCGGCCCAGGCCGCGCGCTGGTCGCTGGTCGATGCCGGCACCGGCTTCGGTTTCAGCAGCCTGAGCGCCAACATCGGCGGCAACATCGTCGCGGCCGATGGCTTCACCGACCTCGACGCCGGGCCCGGCTACGCCGGCCTCACCGGTGCCGACCTCGGCAGCCTCACGCTGCCCGGCGGCGCGGCCGACACCGGCTATGCCCACACGTTGCTCGTCGATACCCTGGGCGACAGCGCCACCACCGCGCTCTACCTCGGCACCGCCCACTCGCTGGGCTTTGCCGCCAGCGCCGACGGCACCGTGGGCGATTACTTCGCCACCCAGGACGTGGCCGTGTCCGGACTGCAGTTGCACATCCTCGGCGAGGCCGGCGAAGCCGAAGGCACACCGGTCAATGTCAGCCTCAGCGGCATGACCGACGTGCTGCTCGACCGCGGCCTGAGCGCCGACCATCTGATCGGCCTCGATCTCGACATCCGCCAGGCCGGCCAACCCGACACCCTGCTGTCGCTGTCATGGTCGGGCGATGCCAGCGCCGGTGGCCTCAGCTTTGCCTCGGTCGTTGGCCAGGTGCTCGACCTCACGCTGTCGCTGCATCTCCAATCCACCCAGAGCCCCCGCGGGCGCCCTGGCCTACACCGCTGGCGAGCCCGCCAGCGCTGGCTGTCCGGAAGCCCGCGCAGTTCGACGGGCCAGCTCACGGTCAGTGCCGTGCCCGAGCCCGAGAGCTACGCCATGCTGCTGGCCGGCCTCGGCCTGTCGGGCTGACGCTCCGCCGTCGCCGCTGTACACGGCGGTCCACGCAAAACGGCCTTGGCCACCGGCACAACCGGTGACCGGGCCGTCTGCTTTGGTCTGTCCATTTCGGCCTGCAACACCTCGCGGCGCAGCTGGTCGCGCTCCATCGATTCGAACAGCGCCTTGAAGTTGCCCGCCGAAGCCGTCGTCGCCCTTGCGTGCTGGATGAACTCTTCGAAGAACACCGGCCCGAGCAGGCACTCGGAGAAGATCTGCAGCAGCAGGCGCGGCTGGCCGCCCTCGGTCGTGCCGTCGAGCAGGATGCCGCGGCTTTGCAGCAGCCTCGGCCGACTCGCTGTGGCCTCGGCACACGCTCGTCGAGCATCTGTATTGCGGTGGCCGGCGGCGCCGTCATCAGCGGCATCGCCGGCAGCGCGGCAGGCGGTCCACTGTGGCTGGCAGTCGTCCGACAGCAAGGCCACATGCTGGATGCCCTCGCCGTTGAACTTCATCAGGAACTCTTTCGATCTGCCCGCTGCCCTTGGACGACTCCTCGTTGAGCGGGATGCGGATCTTGCCGTCCGGCGCGGTCATGGCCTTGGAGGTGAGGCCGGTGTACTCGCCCTTGATGTCGAAATAGCGGATCTCGCGGAAGTTGAAGATGCGCTCGTAGAACGCCGCCCAGTGGTTCATGCGGCCGCGGTACACGTTGTGCGTGAGGTGGTCGACCAACTTCAGCCCCGTGGCCTCACCGGCCGGCGCTCCACGCCCTCGATGAAGTGGAAGTCGATGTCGTAGATCGAGGCGCCGTCCTCGAAGCGGTCGATGAGATACAAGCGGCGCGCCGCCGATGCCGCGGATCGCCGGCAGGCGCAGCTCCATCGGTCCGGTGGGGATGTCCACCGGCTGCGCGCCCAGTTCCAGCGCGCGCTTGTAGGCCGAATGCGCATCGCGCACGCGGAAGGCCAGGCCGCAGGCCGAGGGGCCGTGCTCGGCGGCAAAGTACGAGGCCACGCTGCGCGGCTCGCTGTTGATGATGAAGTTGATGTCGCCCTGGCGGTACAGCGCCACCTGCTTGGAGCGGTGGCGTCGCCACCTTGGTGAAGCCCAGCTGCTCGAACAGCGGCTCGAGCACATTCGGGGTGGGGGAAGCGAACTCGACGAACTCGAAGCCCATCAAGCCCATCGGATTGTCAAAAAGGTCAGCCATATCGAAAACTCCTGAAAGATCCGGGGAACCGCACATGCGGTGATAAGGGTTGGATCGATCAGGCCGCCGGAGGTGCCCCCGGCAGGCCGCGCACGCTGCGCGCCAGGTGTTCGCCAAGGCACAGCGCCGAACGACGCAAGGATGCGCCCGTCGAACATCGCACACGGGCCGACAGCACCAGCACACAGGCGCGCCGGCGCGAATGGCTGCAACCGCAACGGCAGGCACCGGGCAGGCAGGCGCGCGAAGACCGCACCGGCCGGGCGGCCGGCGGCATCAGCGCCCCTGCGTGGTGCTCGCTCGCCATGCTGTCTCCTGTTGGGTATGCTGCTCTTGCGGCAGATAGACTCAGTGTAGGGTGCAAGCGACGCAATGTTCTGCCAAATTGGCGGCGCTGGCGGCGGGCTTTCGCTGCCGCGCACCTGAATACCACCCCACGGACGCAATAAACGGATGAAACGCCCCCTCCTGCTCGCCACCCATGTCGTCGCCATCGCCTTTGGCTTCGCCGGCGGCGTGTACCTGACGCCCATCCTCATCGCCCCCGACGCCCCCACCGCCGAACAACTGCGCCAGCAGGTGGGCGAGACGATGTTCACCGGCCAGTTCCGCCGCGACCTGACCGACAGCGACGCCCTGCACTGGGGCGAAGGCACGCTGCATGTCAGCGCCAAGGCCATCGCGCTGGAGGGCCGCATCGCCCCCGGCCCGGACTACCGCCTCTACCTCTCGCCCGAATTCATCGACACCGAAGCCGACTTCAAGCGCCTCAAGCCCACGCTCGTGCAGGTCGGCCATGTGCGCACCTTCAACAACTTCGTGGTCGACGTCCCGCCCCACATCGACCCCGAGCGCTACACCACCGCCATCGTGTGGTGCGAAAGCTTCGGCCAGTTCATTACGGCCGCGAAGTACCGGTAGGGCGGATAAGTGCAACGCATCCGCTGTCTCGTGCGCACCACCGATGGCGGATACGCTGCGCTTATCCGCCCTACGCCATTCCTTACCCGGATTGCAGTACGCTCCACGCCATGAAGCTCAACCAACTCCCCCTCGGCGCCCGCTTCGAATACCAGGGCAAGATCCTCACCAAGACCGGCCCCATGACCGGCGCCACCGAAAAAGGCGGCTCGGTGTTCATCCCCAAGTTCGCGGTGCTCAAGCCCGTCGACGGCGACACCCCGCCCCCGCCCCCCAAGGCCGCGCGCTCGGTCGACGCCGATACGGTGCTGGCCGCTTTCGAGGCCTATCACGGCACGGCGATGCGGTTGGTGGATGAGTCGGGACGGATGGCGCTTGCAGCGGCGCGGGCGCGGTTTCTGGGCGTGCTCGGGGAACACCCCACGGGCGACTGATTCCGGGGCGACTACGCCGCTCGATGTCGGCCCTGCCTCAGTTTTTCTTCTCAAACACCGGCAGCGCCGCTGCCACATCTCGAAACGCCATCAACGCTGCTTCCAGGTGGTCAATGATCTCCTGCTGCAGCACATCGGGCGTCGGCAGATCGTCGAGGTTGTCCAGGCTGTCGTCCTTCAGCCAGAACACGTCCAGACTCGCCTTGTCTCGGGCGATCAGATCGGCGTAGGGGTAGAAGCGGAAGCGCTCGGTCGGTGTGCGGGCATGACGGTTGTCCGGCCGGTAGCAGGTGATGAAGTCCTGCAAATCCTCATACTTCAGCGGCCGGGTCTTGAGCGTGAAGTGCATATTGGTGCGCAGGTCGTAGAACCACACGCCCGCCGTATGCACCTTGCCATCCTTGGGTTTGGCGTCAAAAAACACCACATTGGCCTTCACCCCGTTGGCGTAGAAGATGCCGGTAGGCAGGCGCAGAATGGTGTGCACATCGCAGGTTTCCAGCAGCTTGCGGCGGATCTTCTCGCCCGCGCCCCCTTCGAACAACACGTTGTCCGGCAGCACCACCGCCGCCTTGCCGTCCGCCTTGAGGATGGTGACAATGTGCTGCAGGAAGTTGAGCTGCTTGTTCGAGGTGGTTTCCCAGAAGTCCTGCCGCTCGTAGGTCAGCGCGTCGCGGTCTTCCTCGCCATCCTCGTTGGTGATGGTCATGCTGCTCTTCTTGCCGAAGGGCGGATTGGCCAGCACATAGTCGAAGCGCTTGCCGTTGTCGGCAATCAGCGCGTCCGCCCGCTCCACCGTCGGTTCGCCATCGAGCTCGCCGATGTTGTGCAGAAACAGGTTCATCAAGCACATGCGGCGGGTGTTCGGAACGATCTCGTTGCCGTGAAAGGTTTCGTCGCGCAGGAAGGCCTTCTGCCGCTTGTTGAGTGTCTGCCCCTCGCGCGTCAGCCAGTTATAGGCGCCCAAAAAGAAACCGCCCGTGCCGCAGGCCGGATCGGCGATGGTCTTCATCGGCGCCGGCTGGACGCATTCGACCATCGCACGGATCAGGTGGCGCGGCGTGAAGTACTGCCCCGCGCCGCTCTTGGTGTCCTCCGCGTTCTTCTGCAACAGGCCTTCGTACAGATCGCCCTTGGTGTCGGCATCCATGCCCACCCACTGTTCGGCGTCGATCATCTGCACCAGGCGCGACAGCTTGGCCGGATCCTGGATCTTGTTCTGCGCCTTGAAGAAGATCGCCCCCAGCATGCCCGGCTCCTGCCCCAGCTTGTGCAGCACCGACAGGTAATGCGCCTCCAGCGGCTCGCCCACCTTCGAGGTCAGGCTCGGCCAGTCACAACTGCGCGGGATGTGGGTGTTGCGGTTATAGGGCGGCTGGGCGTACTCGTGCGCCATCTTGAGGAACAGCAGGTAGGTGAGCTGCTCCAGGTAGTCGCCATAGCCCACCCCGTCGTCGCGCAGGGTGTGGCAGAAGTTCCAGACTTTCTGGATGAGGGTGGAGGTGTTCATTGGTCTTGTCAAAGTCCCGGATTGGTCACATCACTTGCAAACGCAAGGCCAGAAAGCGCTTGATCTATCGGACAAAATCCGTCGTTTCAATATCGATCGCCCGGCAGCAGAACATAGGCAACCTGTTGATTAGAAAACTGTTTCTAACAGCAAAAGACTTGAGTTTCACCGCAAGGCAGCCATTTCAGCCGTTTTGTCCTTTAGCCGTCAGCCAATAACGCCGCCAACGCCTCTCGCCCTGGTACCGAACACGGCCTGCCTGAACCAGGTCATCGAGCGCACGTTTCACCGTCTTCTGATCAAGCTCCGGACAGGTGCGACGCTGGATCTCACCCGAGGATGAGGCGGGATACCGAGACAAGTCCTCCTCAATCAGCGCACGCAGACGATGGGGTTCGACCCGTTTGAGCGTGGTCTTGTCGTCCAGACCGCTACCCTGCAACCACGTGGGCGTCACGAAATATCGCAGTGCCTGCGTCTTGCCACGCGTCTGCACCAGCCCCAAATCCAACAGGCGCCCCAACCACGCCGGATGCAACTCTTCAGCGCTCGCCAATTCCAGGCACACTGCCAGTTCACGCGCTGTCAGCCCTTCACTGGCCGCCAGCAGGCCGAGCGTGATGCGTTCGCGCTGTCGCAACTGAAAACGCGCATCAGCTTCCTCCATCAGGCTGACGACTTCCGGCCGGAACACCCGGCGTCCGACGGTGACCGACACCGAGTCCACGCCTTCCTTCGGCTGTGGCACTGTTCGCCCTTGTGACAGTTGAACGTCGTACATCAGGTCGAATCCCGTCCCCTCCTTCTCCATCAGACGCAGGTCGTGAAACAGCGTCGCCAAGCGATCGTTACGTCGACGGCTGGCGTGGAGGATGTTCTGCGGGGTCACCCCCAAGGGCAGGCGCCCCGGATTCACAACCTCCAGTCGATCAGGGTGCAAGTTCAGGAAGATATCGCCACGCTGGGTATAGGGCCGGTGCACCAGCGCGTTGACCAGCAGTTCACGCACGACACGCCGGTCATACGCAGGCAGCTTCTGGCGATGCAGCCCGTCGGGCAACTCGTAGCTCTCGTGGAAATCAGGAATCGCCTTCCAGATCGCATCCACCAATTCCACGGGAGACAAGGCATAGTCATCCCACAGCCACTTGTTCACCTTCTGGCCCAGCTCGTCGAACTTGATCGCCTGCACCGCCGGCGCCGAGCCGAGGCGCGCACGGTCGCGGGTCGATCCAATCATCAACACACCCAGGTGCGTCAACACATCGCCGTCGCTCAAACCGTAGTGGGCCAACAGCTCGCCATCGCTCTTTTCCTTGACGCTGTCCTTGACCCGATCCGACGCACGCAGCTGCGCCAACAGCGCGGCGGTTTTTTCGGGCGACGCCGCACCCACCGGCACCCCCAGGCTGCTCATGGACTCCCACGGCACGCCGGGGCGATCATTCAGCAGGTGCAGCACATCGTCACCCACCACCGGTCGGCAGGCATCGCCCACCCTCAGGAAGTAGCGCCCATCGCTGGTCGACGCCACACCGACCGATCGTGCCACGCGCAAGGCAATGTACTCACCGCCGTTGCCGGCCCGCACAATCTCCGGTGCGACCTGGACATTCACCGTGCGCTCGCCGATGCGCTTGCGCAGCCTGTCCAGCAATTCCGGTGCAATGCGCTGGTCGGGCGGCGGCTCGGTCGCATCGTCCTCGATACCGATCCGCAGACACCCGCCCGACGCATTGGCAAAGCACACGCAGTCGGCAGCCAGCGCGGAAAAATCCGCCCGGGCGCCCGTGATCACGCGCAGTGACTTCTGGTCCACCTGCTGAGTCTCCCGGTTCATGCCCCCCCCTGCGCAACATGCCGTCGTCTGCCGCCACGGCCCTGCCGCACTGCGCCCCGTGCATCACGCTCGGCGCGGATGCGCTCAAGCAGCACGCTGGCCGGCTCGTCGGCCGGGTCCTGCGGCACGAGCTGACCGGCGAAGGCGGCTTTGAGGAGGTTTTTGCGTTGGGCGGTGGATTGTCTGAGCATTTTGCCGATAGCGCCATCTTGCCTCGCAATCTCATCCATCCCGGTGGTCACAAGCGACACAATCTCGGCCAACTCGGATAGAGGAGGCAACGGCAATGGGATTCGCTCGATGATCGATTTGTTCAACGCCGGTTGATTGTTGCCGCTGCTGCCTCGACGGGTCTGGTCGTAGCGCGACCAGAGCCAGAAATAGATGTACTCCGGCGGGATATCGGTTTCCGAAACCCAGATCGCTGCACAGTTCTGATTGTTAGCTGCATCGATATCGAGAATCGACACTTGCCCCCGAGTCTTTCCTTCTCCGATCATTCCGAGCATGACGCTGCCAGCAGGATTGATCTGAGTGCTGCTGTTTCTCAGCCCGTCCTCCGTGATCCTTTCCCGCGTATCCGCTATCCGCGAAAACTGCACCTCACCCGAACTTACCCACGGGATACGACCGTTCCAGTAGCGAGGCTCTTTGCGGCTGGGCGTTGCACCAACGGCCACATGAAAGCACTGACCAAGAGACCCCCACACCCACCCCGCCGGCAATGCCGGCAGCTCGGTGGTGTCCGGCGCGACGGGTTCGGGGTATTTGGCTTGCCAGTTTTTCGGCGGGGGCTTGCCCTGGGCGGCGAATCGGGCGCGTTGTTTGTCTTCCCAGCGGGCGCGGCGCTCGGTGAGGATGCGCGCCAGCAGTTGGGCGCCGGTTTCCGCCGGGGTGTGGCGCTCGCGCCAGTCGGCGGTGAGGGCGCCGTCGACGGCGGCCTTGAGCAGGGACTGGCGGTAGCGGCCGAGCTTGGCCTGCGCCGCCTTCAACTCGGCCACGCCGGCCTCCAGGTCGGAGAGCAGTTCTTCGAGTTTGGCGACGATGCGGGTTTGTTCGTTTCGTGGTGGAATCGGCAACCGCAACGTCGATAGATTTCCTCGAGAAATTCGTTTGCGTGTGGAGCCACTTTGAAGCTGATGAATCGCTTCGCGGAAGCTAGGAGAGTTGACGAAATAGGCCAACCAAGCATGCGAAAAATGGGCATCGTTTCCCCGGACGACGCAGACATCTACTACCGTTACCGCCATCTTTGAATCACCCGGGAAGATGCACGCTCTGCCGAGTGGGTCTGGCATTCTTGCGATCAGTACGTCTCCTGGCTTAAGGAAGGTACAACGCAGCTCTTGAGCCTTCACCGACGTCAAGAATCGGCAGGACTTGCTGACGTAGTTGCCGTCGCCGATATCCGCCAACTGGATCAAACGTACATCCCCTAGCGGGTCTTGATCTTTGCTTTCAACCCAGTCGCCATCTACGAAGATCCCTTCGGTAGCGATTAATTCTGGAATCTGCGCATACGCCCAGCCATCTGGAAGACTCCCTCGACTCAACCCACCAACTCCCGATTCATCTCGTCCATCACCTCATCCAGTTGTTCGCCGAACAGCCCCCAGGCCCGTTGCAGGCCGCCCCGGGCGGCGAAGGGGGCGTAGTCGAAGTCGTCGCGCGCGATGCGGCAGCTCGCGGCGATGTGTTCCTTGATGAGCCGCAGCCATTCGTTCTGCTCGGGGGTGAAGGCGGTGGCCCGGCGCGCATTATGGCGGAAGATCCAGGTCTGGAAGCGGCGATCGACTTCATCGGCGAAGGGCTGGAGGGTGTCATTGAGGCCGAGGCAGAAGCGCACCAGACAGACCAGGTCGGTGAGCTGGCGGCGGGTGCCGGCGCCTTTGACACGGCTGGCCTGCACCCGGGCGTAGGCGGCCCAGAGGCGGTCGGTGGTGAGCATGAGAGGCGGGCGGGCCAGGGCGTCGTGCAGTGCTTCGATCATCTCGAAGGTGAGGGCACGTCGCTGGTAGGGCTGCTGGTAGAAGAAGCCGAGGGCGGCGATCTCGTCCTTGTGCTCGGCCAGGTAGGCGGCGAAGGAGTCATGATGGTTTTGCTTGCCTCGGCCTTCGCCTGGGCGGCGAAGCCACTGGAAATGGACGGTGTCGGTGTTGATGTGGTCGATGATCTGCTCGCGCTCGCGGCGGGCGGCTTCGATGGTGTCGCGCAGTTCGGGGGTGTCGAAGGGCGCGCAGGCGGCGGCGACGCGTTGCTGGCGGGCTTCGGTGAGTTCGGCGTCGGTGAGGCTGGCTTCATCGCGGCGATGCGCGCGGGCGGCGGCCAGGGCGGTGGCGACGATGGCGTCCGGATCGATGGCGGCGATGAGCCCTTGGCCAGCTCGACCACTGGGGTGCCGCCGCCGGATGCTCAGGCGATGCGCGCCTGGGCCTTGGTGTCGAGCTGTTTGGCCAGGCGCACGAGGCGGTTGGCGAGCGAGAGCACGGTGTCGTCGTCGCGGTGGCCGAGGGCGATGCCCTGGAGCAGATCCTGAGGGGCACGCCGGGGCTTTTTCTCCAGGGGGCCGGCTTTCGGTCTTGAGGATTTTTCGACCCCCACGGCGTCGATGAGGATGAAGCGTGTCTTGGCGCTGTCGGCGCTGTTGCTGACCGCCGTGGCGGGTCGTCGAAACTCAGAGGCTGAGGCACGCTGCGTGGCCTCTTCATCTGCTCGTAGTAGCTGCGGCAACGCATATCGCGCATGAAGAGCAGGATCTCCAGCGGTTTCACATCCGTGCCGGTGGCGATCATGTCGACGGTAACGGCGATGCGCGGGTTGTAGTCGTTGCGAAGCTGGCGAGGATGTTGTCCGGGTCTTCCTCGGCCCGGTAGGTAACCTTCGCAGAAGGCGTTGCCCTGGCCGGGACCTGGCGCACGAGCTGGATGATGTCGTCGGCGTGGCTGTCGGTCTGGCGAAGATGAGGTCTTGGGCGTTTCCTGCGGGTGGGGAAGATCTGCGCCCCGACCGCCGTTTTCTGGCGGCATGTATTTGACCGCTTCGGCTGACCACCGAGCGTCCAGTTCTTGCCGGTGTAGGCCACGTCTTTCCTCGGCTTGCGCCCAGCGCTTCTTGCGCGTCTGGCGGTCGCGGTGGTCCACCCATTCCCTTGGCCTGGAGCACGGCACCCTTCGGTGCAGCCCGGCTTCGATGAGCCACACGTCGTAGCCTGGCATTTTCACCCCGTCGTAGCCACGGATTGCTCGTAGGTGTATTCAGCGACGATGTTCTCGAAGAAGCCAAAGGCACGCTTGTCGGGCGTGGCGGTGAGGTCGACGAGGCGGCGTTGGCGGTCGAGCACCTGCTTCCACAGGTTGTAGATGCCGCGGTGGCATTCGACGATGAGGAAGTCGAAGGTCTCCGGCACGGCGGCGCTGTAGCGCACCAGCTTCTGCTGGCGCCTGGTCTGCGCCAGCTCGTTGAGGGAGATGTCTTCGGCGGACTCGTCGATAGGCTCGCCGGAGAGCAACGGAGTACATGCGCTGGATGGCGGAGATGATCACCTGGGCATGGGTCGATGCTCGGCGAAGCGAGCCGCTGGACGTTGTACAGCTCGGTGAACTTGCGCGCGTCGTCCGGCGGCGTGTAGGCCATGAACTCCTGATGCGCCTGTTTGCCCAGGCCGCGGTGTCCACCAGGAACAGGATGCGCTTGGCGCCGCCGAACTTGAGCAGGCGATAGACGCTGGTGATGGCGGTGAAGGTCTTGCCCGCGCCGGTGGCCATGTGGATGAGGGCACGGGGATGATTGCGCGCCAGCGACTGCTCCAGGCCGGTAACGGCGCTGACCTGGCAATCGCGCAGGTTCTGCCCGGGCAGGGGCGGCATGGCCTCGGCAAGACGGCGGCGCAGGGTGTCCGGCTGGGCGAGCCGCCAGCCCGTCACCGGGTTGGAAGAAATGGAAAATCTCACGCGAACGCGGCACCGGATCGCGCTGGTCGGTAAAGCGGGTGATGCTGCCGGTGGTTTCGAAGAGAAAGGGCAAGGGCGCCGCATTGAGCTGCCACCTGAGCCGGCTGGCTGCGTAGCGCGCGGTTTGGGGCTCATGAGCGGTGATGTTCTCGCCCGCCTCATCGCGCTTGGCTTCGATGACGCCAACGGGTTGGCGATCGATGAACAGAATGTAGTCGGCCGGGCCGGTATCGGTGGGGTATTCGCGCACAGCCACGCCCCGCGCGGCGCCGAGGTTCAAGGCACGAAAATCCTGCACCTGCCATCCAGCCAGGGCAAGGCGTGCGTCGATATCGGTTCGGGCTTTGGCTTCGGGCGTCATTCGATCCGGACAGCGGCTACAAATTCTCCTCGCCAATCATTCCGAAGACATAAGGCTGGGTAAAGGACAAAAAAATGAAGGAAGCCACCTGAAAGGTGGCTTCCTTAGCTGATCTAATTCCCACGAAATCTAGACTTTTGGGAAAAATCTAGACAATCGTGGGATCCTACACCCGACAAAAATCACACATCGATATTCCGCGCATACAGCGCATTGTTTTCGATGAACTGCCGACGCGGCTCGACCTGGTCGCCCATCAGCGTGGTGAAGATCTCGTCGGCGGCGATGGCGTCTTCGATCTGCACCTTGAGCAGGCGGCGCACGGTCGGGTCCATGGTGGTTTCCCACAGCTGCTCGGGGTTCATTTCGCCGAGGCCCTTGTAGCGCTGCTTGCCGAGGTTGCGTTCGACTTCGGCGAGCAGCCAGCGGATGGCGTTGCCGAAGCTGGTGGCGGGTTGTTGCTTGTCGCCGCGCTGGATCACGGCGCCGACGGTGATGAGGCCGGCGATGGCTTCGGCAGCGGTGCGGATCTGGGCGTAGTCGCCGGAGACGAGGAAGTCTTCTTCGAGCGTGGCGTACTTGAGGTTGCCGTGGTACATGCGCTCGATGGCGAGGCGCCAGGCTTCGGTCTCTTCGTTGAATTCGGCGCGCACGGTGACGTTGCCCGACAGGTGCGGGGCGAGGGCGGCGGCGCTGGCGTTGGCGGCGGCTTCGTCTTCGAGGCTGACAGCAACGTTGCGCTCGAGCATGGCGTGCAGCACGTCGGGCTCGATGTAGCCGGCGAGGCGGTTGATGACGGCTTCGGCGAGCAGGTAGTTGCGCGCCAGTTCGGCCAGGGCGTTGCCGGTGATCGGGTCGGCGCCTTCGGCGGGGATGAGCGCGGCACCGTCGAGGGCGAGCTTGAGAAGGTGGGCGTTGAGCTCGGTGTCGTCCTTGATGTAGCGCTCGGATTTGCCGTGCTTGATTTTGTAGAGCGGCGGCTGGGCGATGTAGATGTGGCCGCGCTCGACCAGCTCGGGCATCTGGCGGTAGAAGAAGGTAAGCAGCAGGGTGCGGATGTGGGCGCCGTCGACGTCGGCATCGGTCATGATGATGATGCGGTGGTAGCGCAGCTTCTCGGGCTTGAACTCTTCCTTGCCGATACCGGTGCCCAGCGCAGTGATGAGCGTGGCGATCTGTTCAGAGGAGATGAGCTTGTCGAAGCGGGCCTTTTCGACGTTGAGCACCTTGCCGCGCAGCGGCAGGATGGCCTGGAATTTACGGTCGCGGCCCTGCTTGGCGGAGCCGCCGGCGGAGTCGCCCTCGACGATGTAGATCTCGCACTTGGCGGGGTCTTTTTCCTGGCAGTCGGCGAGCTTGCCGGGCATGCCGACGCCGTCGAGCAGGCCTTTGCGGCGCGTCATTTCGCGCGCCTTGCGGGCGGCGTCGCGGGCGCGGGCGGCTTCGACGATCTTGCCGCAGATGGTCTTGGCGTCGATAGGGTTCTCGAGCAGGTAGTCGGCCAGCTTGGCGGCCACCACTTCTTCGACCGCCGGGCGCGCTTCGGAGGAGACCAGCTTCATCTTGGTCTGCGAGGCGAACTTGGGGTCGGGCATTTTCACCGACAGCACGCAGGCGAGGCCTTCGCGCATGTCGTCGCCGGAGATGACGACCTTGGCCTTCTTGGCGATCTCGTTTTCTTCGATGTATTTGTTGATGACGCGGGTCATCGCAGCGCGCAGGCCGGTGAGGTGGGTGCCGCCGTCGGACTGCGGGATGTTGTTGGTGAAGCACAGCACCTGTTCGGCGTAGCTGTCGTTCCACTGCATGGCCACTTCGACGGAGACTTCGATGTCGTGGTCGGTGCCGTTGGAGGTCTTGGCCGTGCCTTCGGAGTAGAACACCGTCGGGTGCAGCACAGTCTTGGAGCGGTTGATGTAGTCCACAAAGCCGCGCACGCCGCCGGCGAAGGCGAAGTCTTCTTCTTTGTTGGCGCGCTGATCGATAAGGCGGATGCGCACGCCGTTGTTGAGGAAGGACAGCTCGCGCAGGCGCTTGGCGAGGATTTCGTAGTGGAATTCGACGGCGCCGAAGATTTCTTCGTCGGCCAGAAAGTGCAGCTCGGTGCCGCTCTTGGTGGATTCGCCGATGACCTTGAGCGGCGACACTTCGATGCCATTGACCACTTCGACGATGCGGTCGGCGGCCTTGCCGCGCTGGAATTCCATGAAGTGCTTTTTGCCGTCGCGGCGGATGGTCAGGCGCAACCACTTGGACAGCGCATTGACGCAGGAGACGCCGACGCCGTGCAGACCGCCGGACACCTTGTAGCTGTTCTGGTTGAACTTGCCGCCGGCGTGCAGCACGCACATGACGATTTCGGCCGCCGAGCGCTTGGGCTCGTGCTTGTCGTCGAGCTTGACGCCGACCGGGATGCCGCGGCCGTTGTCGGTGACGGAGATGGAGTTGTCGGTGTGGATGGTGACGAGGATGTCGTCGCAGTAGCCGGCCAGGGCTTCGTCGATGGCGTTGTCGACCACCTCGAACACCATGTGGTGCAGGCCGGTGCCGTCGGAGGTGTCGCCGATGTACATGCCGGGGCGCTTGCGCACCGCCTCCAGACCTTCGAGCTGCTGGATGCTGGATTCGTCGTAGCCGCCCTGCGGCGTGTTCTGCGATTCGGACATAGGATTCTCTTTACTCCGGGGCGCCAGAGGGCCCCTCAATACGCATCAGACTGCACGGTGCGCCCGGTGGGGCGCGATGCCATCGGGCAGAACCAATGGCCCCGCGATGGCGGACAGGCCGGCGCGCCACGTGTGGCGACGCGCCAGCGCCTGTCAGATTCGCATCGGCATCACGACATACTTGAAGGCGTCGTTGCCGGGGAGGGTGATCAGGGCGCTGGAATTGCCGTCGTTGAGGCGCACCAGCACGTCGTCGGTCGACACGTTGTTGAGCACGTCGAGCAGGTAGGTGACGTTGAAGCCGATGTCGAGGCCGTCGCCCTCGTAGTCGATCTCGAGTTCTTCCTGCGCCTCTTCCTGCTCGGCGTTGGAGCTGATGATCTTCAGGCTGCCGCTGGAGAGCACGATGCGCACGCCGCGGAACTTGTCGTTGGTGAGAATGGCCACGCGCGACAGCGCAGCATGCAGCGGCTGGCGGGCCAGGCGAAGCTCTTTGGGGTGGTTCTGCGGGATCACGCGCTCGTAGTCGGGGAACTTGCCGTCGACCAGCTTGGAGATGAGCTCGATGTCGCCGAAGCGGAAGACGATCTGGTTGCCGGCGATGATGACCTCCAGCGGCTCGTCGGCGTCGGCCAGCTGGCGGGCCAGCTCGAGCACGGTCTTGCGCGGCAGGATGACGTCGGTGCGCGGGAAGTTGCCGTCGATCTGGCTCTCGATGTAGGCCAGGCGGTGGCCGTCGGTGGCGACCATGCGCAGCGTGCTGCCGTCGACCATGGTGAGCAGGCCGTTGAGGTAGTAGCGGATGTCCTGCTGGGCCATGGCGTACTGCACCAGCGCCAGCTGCTTCTTGAAGGCGCGCTGCGAGACGGTGAAGCGCACGCCTTCGTCCTCGGCCACGGACAGGCGCGGGTAGTCGGCCGCCGGCAGGGTCTGCAGCGCGAAGCGGCTGCGGCCGGCCTTGACGGTCATGCGGCTGTCGTCGAGCGAGAGGGCGATGTCGTGGTCGCCGGGCAGGGCGCGCAGGATGTCCTGCAGCTTGCGCGCGGCCACGGTGATGTTGAGGTCGTCCGGCCCGCCGGAGACGATGGCAGTGGTGCGGATCTGGATCTCGATGTCGGTGGCCAGCAGGGTCAGGCGGTCACCGTGCTTTTCGATCAGCACGTTGGACAGGATCGGCAGGGTGTGGCGCTTTTCCACAATGCCGGACACCGACTGGAGTGGGCCAAGCAGAGCGTCCCGGGTGGTGGTCAGCAGTTGCATCGTCGTTCAATCTCCGTGAATCGGGTTCTTGTTGTATCGCATCGGCATTCTAGAGCCTGCCGATCAATTGCGCGTCAGCCGCGCAGGACCTGCGTGAGCACATGCAGGTCGTGGTTGAGTTGGGTGTCGTTGCGGCGCAGCTCGGCGATGGTTCGGCAGGCGTGCAGCACGGTGGTGTGGTCGCGCCCGCCAAAGGCATCGCCGATGGCCGGCAGGCTCATCGGGGTCAGATCCTTGGCCAGCGCCATGGCCACCTGGCGTGGCCGGGCGATGACCCGTGTGCGCTTCTTCGAGTGCATGTCGGCGACCTTGATCTTGTAGTAGTCGGCGACCGTCTTCTGGATGTGCTCGATGGTCAGCTGCCGGTTGTGCGCGTTGAGCAGGTCCTTGAGGGCTTCCTTGGCCACATCGAGCGTGATCTGCTTGCTGTGGAAGCGGGCGAAGGCCACCACCTTGGTCAGCGCGCCCTCGAGCTCGCGCACGTTGGCGCGCAGGTTCTTGGCGATCAGGAAGGCGACGTCGTCGCACAGCGCCACGGCGTGGCTCTCGGCCTTTTTCTTGAGGATGGCCACACGCATTTCCAGCTCGGGCGGCTCGATCTGCACGGTGAGGCCCCAGTCGAAGCGTGAGATGAGGCGGTCTTCCAGGCCCTGGATGTCCTTGGGGTAGGTGTCGCAGGTGATGATGATCTGCTTCTTGGCTTCGGTGAGCGCATTGAAGGCGTGGAAGAACTCTTCCTGCGTCCGGTTCTTGTTGTTGAAGAACTGGATGTCGTCGATCATCAGCACATCAAGCGAGCGGTAGTAGCGCTTGAAGACGTCGAAGCTCTTCTGCTGGTAGGCGCGCACCACGTCGGCGTAGTAGTCCTCGGCGTGCACATAGCGGATGATCGCTTTCGGGTTGCGCCGGAACACCTCGTTGCCGAGGGCGTGGATCAGGTGGGTCTTGCCGAGGCCGACGCCACCATAGACGAACAGCGGGTTGTACGACACGCCGGGGTTGTCGGCCACCTGCATGGCGGCGGCACGGGCCAGGTCGTTGGCGCGGCCGGTGACCAGGGTATCGAAGGTGAAGTCCGGGTTGAGGCGCGACTTGTCATAGTTGCTGTTTGCCGCAGCCGGCGCACGGCGCGGCGCCTCGGGCTTGACCGCATCGACCACCGGCGGTGCCACGGCAACCAGCGGCGCGGCCGCCGGCTCAGCGACCGGCGCGGGGGCAGGGGCGGGCGCCGTCGAGGCCGCGACCCGCACCGGCCGGCGCACGGCCTCGCCATTGACCGGCAGGCTCAGGGCCACCTCGGTGGGCGCGCCGTAGAACTCTTCGCCCAGCTCGCCGATCCGGCGCACATAGCGCTCACGCACCCACTGCAGCACAAACCGGTTGGGCGCCACCAGGCGAACCGCCGGCGCAGCCGCATCCGCCGGCGCACCGTCGTCGGTGCGCAGGGCCTTGATCCAGGTGGTGAATTGCTGAGGCGGCAACTCGCCCTGCAGGCGGGTCAGGCAGAAGGTCCAGAAGTCTTGCGTCACGAGCTTTGGCGGGTCACATCGATGTGGGAACATGGTCCGTGTACGTACCGGCCACGCCGGTGGCCACGGCCGTTCTCTGTTTCTCGGGAAGTCTGCCACCGGTTTCTGACGAACCGCTTGCGCTGGAGGCTGGGCAGGCAAAGGACGATTCTACCCCGCCACGCCAGACTTATCCACAAGCCCGTCCAAAAAGAATCGTTGACAAAACAAGGTGATTAGGTTGAAATCCCCGGTTTGACTTAACACTTGGCTAGTCAACATGAAACGTACCTACCAACCCTCCGTTATCAAGCGCAAGCGCACCCATGGTTTTCTCGTTCGCATGCGTTCCCGCGGTGGTCGCGCCGTAATCCGTGCCCGCCGGGCCAAAGGCCGTCATCGCCTCGCCGTTTAAGGTGGACGACCGGTCGCCGGATGCCGATCAGCCTGATCTTCATTTCCGCGACGCTTACCGATTGCGAAAAACGGATGAGTATTCATCCGTTTTTGCATTTAAGCGTGCAATAAAAGGGCGCTACCTTATCGTGCACTTCCGACCCAACGGTGGCGCTACGGCCCGCCTCGGTGTGGTGGTGGCGAAGAAGCTGGCGCGGCGCGCGGTCGAGCGCAATCGCATCAAACGTGTGGTCCGCGAGGGTTTTCGCCTGCAACGTGGCACACTACCGGCGCTGGACATGATCGTCCGGCTGCATCGGCCACTGACAGACGCCACACGCACCAGCGTGCAAGAGGATCTGTCTGGCCTGCTGAGGCGACTACCGGGATGAAAACACTGCTGCTTGCCCTGCTCAAGGCCTATCGCTACGCGATCAGCCCCATGCTGGGCAGCAATTGCCGGTTCGTTCCCAGTTGCTCGGAATACGCGGTCGAAGCCATCAGCCGTTACGGCGCCCTGCGCGGCGGCTGGCTGGCGACCAAACGGGTCTCGCGTTGTCACCCCTGGTGTCACGGCGGGCACGACCCGGTTCCCTAACCTGCTAACTACGGTCTCGTTTCGATGGACAATCGTCGCCTCATCCTGCTCACGATCTTCGCCTTTTCCATCTTCATGCTGTGGGAAGGCTGGACCAAGCACAACGCGCCCCCGGTGGCCGCCCAGGTCGCCGCCAATGGCGCGGCCGTGACGGCCGGCGCCGATGCCGCCATTCCGCAGGCAAGCACCCAGCTCAACGGCGGCAGCGTGCCGGTCGATACCACCGCGACAAGCGCGGCGCCCACCGTGACCGTGCGTACCGACTCGGTGGTGGCCACCGTGTCTGCCGACGGTGGCGACATCGTGCGCCTGGAGCTGACCCGCCACAAGGCGACAGCCGACAAGAGCAAGAACTACGTCCTGCTCGACAACGGCACGCGGCACATCTATGCCGCCCAGTCCGGCCTGACCGGCCAGGGCCTGCCCAACCACAAGACGCGCTTCACCCTGCCCGAAGGCGAGCAGGTGATGGCGGCCGATGCCAAGACGCTCACCGTGCGCCTTGAGGCGCCGACCGAGAACGGCGTCAGCGTCAGCAAACTGCTGACCTTCCATCGCGACAGCTATGTCATCGATGTGGGCTACGAGATCCGCAACGGCAGCGACGCGCCGGTGCGCACCGACGCCTACTTCCAGTTCCAGCGCGACGGCGAAGCGGCCGAGACCACCGAAGCCATGGGCGTGAGCACCTTCACCGGCCCGGCCTTCTACACCGACGCGCAGAAGTTCCAGAAGGTCAAGTTTAATGACATCGCCGACGGCAGCGCCAAGTTCGCCAAGAAGGACGACAACGGCTGGGTGGCGATGGTGCAGCACTACTTCGTCAGCGCCTTCCTGCCCGAGCAGGGCGTGCAGCGTGAGTACTTCGCCCGCAAGATCAACGACCGCCTGTACACCGCCGGCACCATCCTGCCGGTCGATGAGATCGCGCCGGGCGCCACCGCGACGGTCAGCACCCGCCTCTACTCCGGCCCGCAGGAGCAGGAACACCTCGAAGCCATCGCCCCGGGTCTCGACCTGGTGGTCGACTACGGCTGGCTGACGGTCATCGCCGCACCGCTGTTCTGGGTGCTGCAGTGGTTCCACAACCTGACCGGCAACTGGGGCTGGGCCATCATCCTGGTCACCATCTGCCTGAAGGCCATCTTCTTCCCGCTCTCGGCCGCCTCGTACAAGTCGATGGCCAAGATGCGCACCCTCGGCCCGCGCCTGCAACGCATGAAGGAGCAGTACGGCGACGACAAGGCGCGCATGCAGAAGGAGATGATGGAGATCTACAAGAAGGAGAAGATCAACCCGCTCGGCGGCTGCCTGCCGATCCTGGTGCAGATCCCGGTCTTCATCGCCTTGTACTGGGTGCTGCTGGGCAGCGTCGAGATGCGCCAGGCGCCCTGGCTGGGCTGGATCACCGACCTGTCGGTCAAGGACCCGTACTTCATCCTGCCGATCATCATGGGTGCCACCATGCTGATCCAGATGCGCCTCAACCCGACGCCGCCGGATCCGATGCAGGCCAAGGTGATGATGGCCATGCCGATCGTGTTCACCTTCATGTTCCTGTTCTTCCCCGCCGGTCTGGTGCTGTACTGGGTGGTCAACAACACCCTGTCGATCGCCCAGCAATGGCAGATCACCAAGATGATCGAAAGTGGGCAGAAGACCTGACATCATCACCGCCATCGCCACCGCGCCCGGGCGCGGTGGTGTTGGCATCGTGCGCATCTCCGGGCCCGACCTGGGCGCACTGGCCGCCACTCTCGGCAACGGCCAAGCCCCACCACCACGTCACGCCAGCTTCTGCGCCTTCCATGACGGCGACGGCCGCCTGATCGACGAAGGCCTGCTGCTCTACTTCCCCGCCCCGCACTCCTTCACCGGCGAAGACGTGATCGAGCTGCACGGCCACGGCGGCCCGGTGGTCATGCAGTTGTTGCTCGACCGTGCGCAATCGCTGGGCGCGCGACTGGCCGAGCCGGGCGAGTTCACCCGCCGCGCCTTCCTCAACAACAAGCTGGATCTGGCCCAGGCGGAGGCCGTCGCCGATCTTATCGAAGCATCGACGATCGCCGCCGCACGCTCGGCCGTACGCTCGCTCAGTGGCGCCTTCTCGGAGGCCATCGCCAAGGTGCGCGATCAGTTGATCGATCTGCGCATGCTGGTCGAGGCCACGCTCGACTTTCCCGAAGAGGAGATCGATTTTCTCGCCGCGGCGCGCGCCATGGAGCGCATGGAAGCCATCGCCACATCGCTGACCGACGTGCTCGACCGCGCCGAGCAAGGTGCCCTGCTGCGCCAGGGGCTGCATGTGGTGCTCGTTGGCCAGCCCAATGTCGGCAAGTCCAGCTTGCTCAATCAGCTCGCCGGCCATGAACGCGCCATCGTCACCGATATCGCGGGCACCACCCGCGATGCGCTCAAGGAAACCATCCAGCTCGCCGGCATCCCGCTGCACATTATCGACACCGCCGGCCTGCGCGACACTGGCGACACGGTCGAGCGCATTGGTATCGAACGCACCTGGAAAGAGATCGACGATGCTGACGTCATTATTCGGCTGGTCGATGCGCGCACAGGTAGCACCCCCGAAGACGTCGCGATCGATGCCCGCCTGCCCACCGGCGTTGCACGCATCACGGTCGAGAACAAGTGCGATCTCGCCGGTCTCGACACGCAGTTGTCGGAGAACGAAACGAACACCCGCATTCGTCTGTCGGCCAAAACCGGGGACGGCATTGCCCTCTTGCGCGACCACCTCCTCAAGCTCGCCGGCTGGCATCCGCATGGCGAAGATGTATTCCTCGCCCGCAAGCGGCACCTCACCGCACTTCAGCGGGCCTTGAGCCATGTTCGGGATGCCATGGCACGAAGCGACGCGCTGGAGCTGATGGCCGAAGAGTTGCGCCAGGCGCATGATGCGCTGGGCGAGATTACCGGCGAATTCACCGCCGACGATTTGCTGGGCGAGATCTTCTCCCGCTTCTGCATCGGCAAGTAGACTGCGGCCCCGGCTTAACGTCGGCTGGCGCACACCCAATGTTCACCACGCCCTCTCACTGTTCCACGTGAAACAAACGGACCGACATGACTGACGCGCTTTGGCTGCTACTCGGAGCAGGTGCCTTCTTTGCAGGATTTGTTGATGCAGTGGTTGGCGGCGGCGGGCTCATCCAGATTCCACTGCTCTTCTCCAGTATGCCGCAGCATGCACCGGCCACCCTGTTTGGCACCAACAAGATCGCCAGCATTGTCGGCACCGCAAGCGCCGCCATCCAGTACGCACGGCGGGTCACGCTCAACTGGCGCGTAGTTCTGCCCGGCGCGGTGGCCGCGCTCGTTGGCGCCTGGTTTGGCGCCAAGTCGGTTGCCTATCTCGACCCCGAACTCGTTCGGCCGGTTGTCCTGGTTTTGCTCATCGCGGTCGCCCTGTACACCTACCTGCGCCCCAACTTCGGCACCGACGCCGGCGCGCCCCTGCCAACCCGAACCACTCAGTACCGGATCATGCTCATCGGTGTCGCCATCGGCTACTACGATGGGTTCTTCGGCCCCGGCACCGGCAGCTTCTTTATCTTCCTGTTGATCAGGGCGCTGCACATGGATTTTCTCCATGCTTCCGCCAGCGCCAAGATCCTGAACTTCTCGACCAACCTCGCCGCGATCAGCTTCTTTGCCGGTACAGGGGCGATCCTCTGGAAGGTCGGTTTGCTGATGGCCGCCTGCAATCTGGCGGGCGCAATCACGGGCAGCAACATGGCCCTCAAACATGGCACCCGTTTTGTCAGGCGTTTCTTTCTGCTGGTGGTCTCCGCACTCATTGCCAAAATGGCCTGGGACATGGTCGCCTGACGCTGATCAACACGACTCATGTTCCACGTGGAACACACAACCGGCCTCACCCCGTCCAAGGTGTTAAAATCCAACGTTTTTCCAACATTGGATGGGGATGCCATGCAAGGTCTTCATCTCATTGCAGATCTGTATCAGTGCGACTGCGAACCCGCCGTACTTCTTGATCGCGATGTGCTCGAATCTCGCTGCGTCAGCTTCTGCAAGGACGCTGGCCTGACGCCACTGGGCGCCTACTTCTACCAGTTCAGCCACGACAATGGCGACAAGGCCGGCGTAACCGGTACCGTCGTGCTGGCCGAATCCCATGTAGCCATCCACACCTGGCCCGAGACCCGCGCGGTGACGCTGGATGTCTACGTCTGCAACTTTTCCCGCGATAACAGCGATCGGGCGCGCGCCGTGTTCCAGCAGCTGATCACGCTGTTGCAACCGGGCGAGGTCATGGAAAAGGACGTCATGCGCGGCGAGTTGCCGGCCACCGCTTAACAAGAAGGACGCCACCACATGGCCCTTGATGACGACTGCCTCGTCGAAGCCCTGAACGACAACGTCGGGCACTACCTGAAGAAGGGTCGCCTGATCGAGT